>JAGVAH010000060.1 GCA_020060385.1 Syntrophobacterales bacterium
CCCCTCCACCACCCCCACGGGCACTGGCGGCAGGTCCTTGAGGGAAGTAATGCTGCCTAACGTGGGCGAAATAAAGAGATTGGTGTTGATGGCATAGAAGCTTTTGGTAAAATCGAAGGCTTTCTGACGCTCCGGCAAGGGGAAGATGCCGGCCAGGGAGTCGAACTGGCCATCTTCCAGCCCCTTGAGCTGCTTGTCAAACACGGCCGGGAGAAATTTTAGGCGCAGCTTTAATTTTTGGGCCAACAGGTTCCAGTAGTCGATGGACATCCCCATCGGCTGCTTGGCTTCGTCCACAAAGCCGAAAGGCGGATAGTCCTCGAAAACGCCGATGTTCAGAACCCCTTTTTTCTCCAGCCAGGCCCGTTCCGGCGCGGTCAAGGGGTCCTGGACGCCGCAGGCGGTTAACCCCAGGAGGCAGACCCAAGAGATGAGGGTTAGGATCCAGACAAAATTTTTCCGCATAACTACCTCCACTGGCAAGCTGTTTTTATTCCGAGCTTATTGGCCTTACAAACAAATTAATTTAAAGATGCCATGAACGAAGTATCCAGCATGCCAGCTCTAACGCTATCTACCCCCCCACCGGCCACGGGGCCTTGCTGTAAATTTACTCAATGACAGATTTGGAGAGGGTCCATTATAATAAAAAACCCCTTGAATTATCAAGGGGTTTTATACTCGTGGCTCCCCTGTGCGGACACATTTCGCCACGAATTAAACCTGCCGTCAGAGGAACTTCTGGCAACCATTAATGATGTGCCGCGAATGAGCTTCTCTGAGTTATAATTATGAAAATTAATGATAAAGTTGCGGTGGGTTGTCGCGTATCACTTTTGCCCCCCTGGTCATGAGCGGGAAGCCCGGCATTGGGGGAAGGCAGGCGTCGGTGGGGACGATTGGGGGGTTAGTCCCCTCCGGCAAAACGGGGGCCAGGAGGAGGAAGACAAAATGGACGGTTTTTTCCTCAAGAAATGCACCCGCAGAGATTTCCTGGGAAACTCCGGCAAACTCTGTGTCCTGGCGGGGATGTCTTCAATCTTCCTTAATTGCCCGGAGACGGCATCCGCGGATAATGAGCCCAAGACAGAAGTTGCAAGGCCTGGCAAAACCGGCTCTGATTTTGAACCGGCGTATCTGCAACTTCACCAAAAGGGGGAATTGAAAAAACGGTGGGAAAAACTCTGGGCCATGATGGAGAGTTGCCAGCTCTGTCCGAGAAAATGCGGGGATAATCGTCTGAAGGGAATGAGCGGAGTCTGTCGCTCTCCCGGGGCCAGGCTTATTATTTCAGCGTATCATCCGCACTTTGGCGAAGAAAGGCCGCTGGTTGGAAATGGTGGTTCAGGGACCATCTTTTTTTCCCATTGCAGTTTACGGTGTGTCTTTTGTCAAAACTGGAAAATCAGCCATATTGGCAGCGGCTCGGAAAAAAATATTAATGGACTTGCCGGCATGATGCTGTGGCTCCAAGAAAAAGGTTGTCACAATATTAACCTGGTTACGCCCACGCATTATTCCCCCCACATCTTAAGAGCTCTTGATGTGGCTGCCGGCAAAGGGCTGCGGCTCCCCGTCGTTTACAACACCTCCGGGTGGGAGCGCCTGGAAATACTCAACCTTCTTGATGAAATCGTGGATATCTACCTTCCCGATTTCAAATACTGGGACGGCGCCATGTCGGCAAAGTTTTCTGCCGGGGCAGAGAGTTATCCTGAGATGGCCCGAGAGGCAATCCTGGAAATGCACCGCCAGGTTGGCGTGGCAAAATCTGCAAAACAGGGCATTATGCAACGAGGGCTGATGCTTCGGCATCTGGTTATGCCAAATAATACGGGCGGTTCGGAAAAAATCATGGAGTGGATCGCAGCAAATCTGCCCAAAGATACGTATGTCAATATCATGGCCCAATACACCCCGGCTTTTAGGGCCTATGATTATCCAGAAATTTCCAGGAGAACAAGCGGTAAAGAATATCAAAGGGTTGTCCAAAGGGCAAAAGATGTGGGGCTGACAAACCTTGATATTCAGGGATCTTGGTGGCTGCAATAATTCCCTCATACCAGCTATAGGTTACGCGGCCAGTGGCGAAAACTTAAAGGCTTGGGGAAGGTGAGGCTTGCAAACGGGAATATTTATCCTCCCTCTTATTTCATAGCCATCCAATTGCCCCGGGAAGCGCAAGAGGCTCTGCAATGATCAGGATAACCCACTCACCAGCTAAAACCCCGCCAAAAAACAAAACCCCCTGAAATATCAGGGGGTTATTTTTTTCGTGGCTCCCCGGGACGGACTCGAACCGCCGACCAAGTGGTTAACAGCCACCCGCTCTACCTGCTGAGCTACCGGGGAGTAGTTGGCTGGGGGACTAGGATTCGAACCTAGATAGGCAGATCCAGAGTCTGCTGTCCTGCCGTTGGACGATCCCCCAAACGCACCTTTTTTTATATGCAGACCGCGGACTTTTGTCAAGGGATTGCCCTTCTTTCCCCGGGGCCGGAAAAAGCCCGGAAATCCACCCTAACCGCGGTGCAAAGGTGAAAAACCGGCCCCCTTGGGCGTAAGGCGGCGGGAAAATTACTGGGATGCTCTCCTTTTCGGGGTCCAGTGGGCTGGGCACCTGGAAAAACTTGATTTTTGACGGCCACCCGCCTATTCTGCCTTCCGGAAAAGGAATGTCCCCAAAAACCGGAAAAAGAGTTCAGAATATGGCTAATGGCAGGTTGAGGAATCTCTCCGGACTGGCTCCCATAATCCCGGGGATAATCTTCTCCTTGATGGTGTTGCTCCTGGCCGCGGCCTGGCTCCCTCCCCCGGCCCGGGCCCAGGCCCTGCAGGTCTCGGGGTCTGAGAAGAAGGAGATAATCGCCAACGACTACGGCCGCGTCTGGGTGGGCCTGGGGTATCTCACCGGGGACGTCACCTATCAAATCGGCGGCAAGTTTAGAGCAACATCCGACGGCCAGATAGTTGGGGGGAAACAGAATTTCCCCCTCAGCGAACTGAAGTGGCCCCTGGATGCGCTGATGTGGACGGTGGTGGGAGAGCTGCGCTTTTTCCGGAAAGGGGAGGTGCGGGTGGCTTTCTCCAAGAATCTGACGGCGCGGCCGGGGAAATTGGCAGATACCGACTGGGAAGACCCAACCGCCCCGGCCGTGAAAACCACCTTCGGGACCAGCGACACCGCCTTCTCCGGCTATATCCTGGACCTGGGGGTGCGCTATTGGCTCCTGGAGAAACGGGTGAACCAGGATTTCGCCTGGGCCCTGGCCCCCGGCCTCGGCCTGTTATACCAGGAATTCAGTTGGGACGGCAGCAATCTCGTCCAGGCCGATCTAGTCACCGGAGACGTGATCACTCAGGCCGGCCCCACCATCGCCTATAAGTTCAATCTCCTGATGCCTATGCTGGAGATTGCCGGCAGACTGACCTATAAACGTCTTTCCTTCCTGGTGAGCTACGGCTTCAGTCCCAAGTTGATCGCCAAAGATAAGGACTTCCATCTGCTCCGGTACCGGTGTACCCAGACCAAGGCCTATGGTTATGGCTTCAAGCTGGGTTGGGAAGGCCGGTACGAACTCTCCCGGCATTGGTTCTTGCATCTGTCTGGAGACTGGCTCTGGATTAGGGCTAATGATATGGATCGGAACTGGCAGAATCTTGGCAACGTTTTTATCAACGCCTGGTCCATAGAGCACCGCATTACCAGTACCCAGTTCAGCATCCGGGGGGGCGTCGGCTTTAAATTTTAGGACGCGGTCAAGGATGGGGAGCGGGCCTCCGGGCCGGTGCTCCTAACTTCTTTCCCTTTGGCGACTAGAGGGATTTTTCTGGGTTACGGCCTCTTGGTCTTTCCTGCTCCTAGGCAATACCACCATCGAAAAATTAGAAAAGGACCGAAACTTATGCTAACCTAGCATCAAGAAGCAGTTTCGGTTTCCTGAATATTTACACTGATATCAGGAATCAAAGGGGGTGATTATCAAGGGCTGCCCAAGCATCAAACAAACTTTGATCGTTAACCGGCTTTAGGGAAGGGGAAAGCTTAGGGACACTCGTAATGAAGTAGGTTGCCATGAAAAAGAAGGAATCTTTCTGGACCACCTTGCCCGGCATTCTAGCCAGCGTGGCCTCTATGGTCACGGCGATTACCGGGCTATTATATTTTTATTTTCTGATTCAAACCAAGGAGAAGGCGGAGCCCATACCTACCCCTGCGGTCACGGTGCTCCCCACCTCCCCTCAAGATCTGGCGGATCAGCCGCCTCCCCGACCGAAAACTGCGACTGTACCTGCGGCTGTACCTGCGCCTGCGACTGTACCTAGACCTGCCCCTGCGCCCACCGCCATCATGGTCAGAGTGACCGCCAAACCCCAGGTAAAGGCGGGCGATGACACCGATATTATAGTCACCGCCCTGTCCCAGGATGGGGGGGCGGTGCTCCCCCAGGCCCGCGTTGACCTGACAGCCACTGCCGGCTATTTTGAGAAGACCCGCTCTCCCCGGATATCGGGGTTTACCGACAAAAAAGGGGGGGGCAAAGCGGAGTGGGAGACCTCGAAAATGGTGGTTCCCAAGGGGGGTCAGACCGTGGGATTCCAGGCAACCATTACCCGGGGCCAGCAAAAGGCCCACGCCAAAACGACCACCACAGTTATTAAAGATTAATCCCTGACAACCTGAATTATCCTTAAAGGAGGAGAACGCTATGCTAAGGAGCAGAGTGGTCCTGGTAATTATCGCCCTCCTGGCGGTCCTTCTCTGGGTGGGCCCGGCAGCGGCTAAAATGAAATTTTACGGCAATGTGGAAAAGATGCCGGCCAAAGGCTACCTGGGGGAATGGGTGGTGGATGGCAAGGCCGTGCAGGTGCTGCCAGACAGTAAGATCGAGATGGATAAAGGCCGTCCGGAAATCGGTGCCTTCATCAAGGTCAAGGCCCTGAAATACGACAACAAGATCCTAGTTTACGAGATTGAGGTCAAGAAGGGCAATTTTAATCCGCCAGCCAAGAAGTAATGGCAACCTGTTGGGGGGCAGGAACCCCGGGGGCGGGGGAATGGGGCCTTAAGTCATCTCTTCCAAAATCTCCCAGTGGTGCTCAAAGGAACGGTCCCCCGGGCCGTATTGGTGGGTATAGGTCTTGCCCCGGCCGGGTTTGCCGTCGTTGATTTTCCAGAACCGCAGGGCCAGGGCCGGAACTAAAGCCGGCACGCCCTCACCGCCCCCGGCCACCCAGACTTCCTTTTCCTCGATGACCTTCCAGATCGTACGGTGGCGCCGGTGCCGCACTTTTTGCCCCACCCGGGGGAGTTTAAGGCCCTCCCGCAGGACCTTGAAGCGGTAGATGTTGACTTCGTCCTTTTCCAGGATGCGTTCGCCCATGATGGAAATGGCAATGGCGCCGATGGGCGCGGAGGCCAGGATGGAGAGCACCGCCACCGCCAGGATGACTTCGCCCCCGGGCACCCCCGCTTCCAGGGGGATGGCGCCGATGGCCGCCTGCACCGTGGCCTTGGGGATGTAGGAGACCACGCAAAACATCTTTTCTTTAAAATCGAGGCCCGCGCCCATAACGGACAGGTAGGTGCCCACGGAGCGGAAGACCAGGCCGATGGCGATCACCGCCAGACCCGCCAGACCCGCGTGCCAGGCCACTTCCAGGTTCACCTGGGCCCCCACCAGCACGAAGAGCAGGAGTTCGGCAAAGACCCAGATACGCTTCAGCTTCTGGGAGATGAGGTGGGCCAGGCCCTCGTCTTTCTCCAGGATGACGAACCCCAGGGCCATTACCCCCAGGAGGCTGGCAATGGGCAGCCAATGGTGGGCCAGGTCCTCCACCCAGGTGAGGATGATGGCCACCCCGACGATGATAATGGTGCGCCGGGGGCTGGTGAAATCGAACTTGCCGAAGAGCTTGTACAGTAAATAACCCGGGACGAGGCCGATGAGGATGCCCAGAACGATGGAGATGGGAATGCTGCCGACCTGCCAGAGGTAGTTGACGGCCTGGCCCTTCTCCAGGGCCAGGAGGATGGTGAAGATGACGATGACGAAGACGTCGTCGATGGCGGAGGCGGCCAGGGTCAGGGTGGGGATGCCCTTCTTGGCCCCCATGCCCCGTTCCATGAAGTCGATCATCAGGGGCACCACCACCGCGGGGGAGACCGCACCCAGGATGGAACCGAGTATGGCGGCCTCCAGGGTGGTCAGGTTCAGAAAAAAGGGGGCCACCGCCACAATGGCGGCGATTTCGAAGAGCGCCGGCACTGAAGACATGAGGATGGCCGGGCGGGCGGTGCGGTGCAGGGTGTCTTTGCGCAATTCGAACCCGGCCCGGAGCAGGATGACGATCAGGGCCAGCTTGCGAAAGTCCGCGGACACCGCCATCATCTCCGGCTTCAAGAGGCCCAGGACATGGGGCCCCACCAGCATGCCCACCAGGAGCATGCCCACCAGGCCCGGCAGCTTCAGGCGGCGAAAGAGGTAATCCGCGGCCAATCCCAGGATGATGATGAATGCCAGAGAAATCGCCATAAGGCCTCCAGAGGGGAGCGGACCGATAAAAAAAGCTCCTGACCGCCCTCAAGCGAGATCAGGAGCCATCAGCGTTTTGGCGCGGTTCGGATGAAAGGGCTTCACCCCGGCGGACTCCATCGCCGTTATTGCTGCTTTTCCTTTAGCATGGCCCGGAGGATTGTGCAAGGGCATTCTGGCAAAAAGGAGAGGGCGTCCGCCCACTTGGGGCCACCTTTACCTTGACACCCATGTAATGGATTCTTATCTGATAATTAAAGAATTGCCCAACTCTCACCTGAGGAGGCGGCCATGCAAGAATTTGAGGAAATCCTCCGGAAAAAGGGACTCCCCGACGTCGGGCAAGTGGTACGCAGCAAAAGGTTCGGCACCCTCTGGCGGGTCATGGAGAAACGGGAAACCTGGCAAACCATCGACGACGACCCCAACACCAAACAACCCCGCCTGCTGCCAGCCATTTATATCGCCTACTGGCGGATGAAGGAAGGGGTGCCGCCGGGCGTGGGGAAGATGATGGGGTATCTCTATACCCTTTACGACAACACCTTTGAGGTGAATTGGGAGATCGTCTCCTGACCATACCTTCCTCCCTGGTTTGCCGCACTTAGGGGCCGCAGGGCGGCCCTTTTGTTGTCTCCCAGCAACGGCCTCCAGTTCTGGGGCCCCCCCATAATTCTTAAAGTCCTCTACTTAACCTCCCCTTTTTCTTTGCTTGACATGCCGGTGAATGTCCTGCCTAGTTGGAACGGGCGCGCTGGCCCCGGGGCGTCGAATTCTCCCTGTCCCCTGAGAGCAGACCATGAGTATCCGCACCAAGCTTCTTATTTCCTATATGATTTTGATTCTGGTTCCCTCCCTGGGCATGTGGTTCGTGGATGATTGGATTCTGAATAAAGTAACCCAAAGAAATATCGTCTATGCCGAGGAAGGAGTGGAAGAGGTCTCCAATGCCAATTATCAAATCTCCAAAAAGTTGCTCACCACCTATGGCAAATATATCATCGAAGATAAGGCCCAGGACGTGGCCACCGAGCTGTCTTATCTTTTAAGAGGGAGAAAAACCTATAACTACCAGGCGCTCCGGAGCAATGAAGAACTGCGCAAGGTGGCGGTCCAGGAGATTCGTACGGCTCACGGCATCGCCGGTTACACCATTGTCTTTGATAAAAACGGCATAAACCTTTTTCACCCCGATAAAAAGGTGGAAGGCCAAAACTACGCCCTCTGGAAAGATCGCTACCCGGAGATGTGGCAGTTGTTGAACCGGGCCATCAAAGAAAAGAAGGTTACCGGCTATTTGACCTTCTTTGATCAACACAATCACGTGCGGCAGCGTTATACGGCCTCCGTGCAGGTGGCGGGGACCCCCTTTGTTGCCGCGGCGGTGGTGAATATTGATGAATTCTTTCTGCCCATCCATCAGCAGATCAAAGACGCCTGCCAGGAAACCATCGCCACGGCCAAGAAGTCCATTAAAAAGCATACCCGGGAGATGAACCAGACCTTAAAGCTGGGGGGGGTAATTGCCGGGACTTTATTTACCATAGTCGCCCTGTTGTTCGGGGTCTACTTCGCCGCCTCCATTTCCCGGCCCCTCAGGCGCCTACAGAAAGGGGTGGAGGAGGTGGGGGAGGGCAACTTTGCGGTGGCCGTGCCCGAAAAGGGCGCCAGAGAAGTGGTGCAACTGGCCCACTCCTTTAATCTCCTGGGAGAACAACTCACGGATTATATCGCCAAGCGGGATTTTATCCGGGACACCTTCGGCCGCTACGTCACCCAGGAAGTGGTCAAACGCCTCCTGGAATCGGCAGAGGCCCTGGAGTTGGGGGGCGAAACCCGGGAAGTGACCATCCTCATCTCGGATTTGCGGGGCTTCACCGCCTTGACCGCGGACATGGAGCCGGAAGAGGTGGTGACTTTTCTCAACCGCTATTTGGGCAAGATGATCGAAATTCTTACCGATGCCCATGCGGTGATCGACGAGATCATCGGCGACGGTATCCTGGCCTTTTTCGGCGCGCCCGAGCCCCTGGAGGATCATCCCCTCCGGGCCGTGGCCTGCGCCCTGGCCATGCAGGCGGCCATGGAGGAAGTCAACGCCCGCAATCATGCCGACGGCCTCCCCCATCTGGAGATGGGCATCGCCGTGAATACCGGCCAGGTGGTGGTGGGCAACATCGGCTCCGAGAAAAGGACCAAGTACAGCGTGGTGGGGGCCCATGTGAACCTGGCCTCCCGCATCGAAGCCTATGCCGTGGGCGGCCAGGTCCTCATCGGCCCCGCCACTTTCCTGCGGGTGCGGGACCACATCAAAGTGGGAGAAACTTTACTGGTGAAAATGAAAGGGATTCCCGGCCAGACCTCTTTGTATGAGGTCCTGGGCATTGGCGAACCTTACAATATTCACCTGCCGGAGAGATATGAAACCCTGACGCCGCTGGCCGCCATGATGCCCGTCCACCTGCAGCGCATTTCTGAAAAAATCGTCATCGGCGAAACCGAGAAAGCCTGGATCACCCATCTTTCCGAAACTTCCGCGGCCATCCACTTGGAAGGAGAATTGGGGGAATGGGAAGACGTCCGCCTCTTCCTCCTGGACCCAAGCGGCCGGGAAATCCTCCAAAGGATCTTCGCCAAGGTCACCACCGTTAAAGCAGGCGCCGGGAACGAGAAGGACGCCCAAATCCGCTTCACTTCCGTAGCCCCGGAGATTTACCCCATTATTTTGCAGGCCATCGGCCGGGGTTAGCTACCGGAGGCCAGAGTTTTGGTGGGGGGAGGGGCCAGGCACCCCAGGGTCCCCGCCCCAGAGCCGGAGGAACTCAGCCGGAGCGGCTAAGGATTTTCCTTGGAAATGTCAATCAAAATAAGGATATTCACTAAGTAAGCGACTATGAACCGCCTTTTTTCCCTCGTCCTGATGATGGTATGGTTGGCCGCGCCAATACCTACGGCCGCGGCCGGGACCCAGGTCTCCTTTATTCCCCAATGGCTGCCCCAATCCCAATTCGCCGGCTATTACGTGGCCTATGAGAAAGGCTTTTATGGGGACCGGGGCCTGGACGTGAAAATTCTCCGGGGCGGGCCGGACTTCCCGGCCTCGGAATCAGTGATTACCGGCAAGGCCGATTTCGGCACCATGTTCCTGACCACCGCCATCCTCAAACGGGCCAATGGCTTTAAATTAATGAATATCGCCCAGATCGTGCAGCGCTCGGCCCTCATGCTGGTGGCCAAGAAAGCCAGCGGCATCCTGGTGCCGGCAGATATGAACGGCAAGAAAGTGGCCCTCTGGGGGGAGGAATTTCAAATTCAGCCCCAGGCCTTTTTCCAGCAACACCATCTCGGCGTCAAAATCCTGCACCAGGGCTCCACCATGAACCTGTTTTTACGGGGCGGCGTGCAGGTGGCCTCGGCCATGTGGTACAACGAATACTATCGCCTCCTGCAGGCCGGGGTTAATCCCGAGGAGCTGACCACTTTTTTCCTGGCCGACTACGGCCTGAATTTCCCCGAAGACGGGATTTATTGCCTGGAGTCCACCTTTAAGAAGGATCCCGGCAAGTGCGTCAATTTTGTCCAGGCCTCCATTGCCGGCTGGAAATATGCCTTTGCCCATCCCGACGAGGCCCTGGACATCGTCATGAAGTACGTCAATGCCGCCCATCTGCCCACCAACCGCCCCCAACAGAAGTGGATGCTGCAACGCATGCAGGACATCATCCAACCTCCCGGAGCCCACATCCCCATGGGGACCCTTAGTCAAGAGAGCTATGAACGGGTGGCCCGGGAGTTGAAAAAATATGGTTTTATCGGCAACGTCCCGGCTTTTCACCAGTTTTACCGCAATTGTGAGTCCCCCCATGAAAACTAGCGCCCTGGCCACCCGCCTCACCATCTTCATTCTGGCCAGCACGGCCATCATCTTTGTGGCGACTCTCGCTTATAATTATTATTCCGCCAAGGCCACCATCATGGCCGAAGCGGTGGACGACGCCAAAAACCTGGCCCTGGCCACCGCTAATAAGATTGAGATCACCCTCCAGGGGGTGGAAAAGATCCCCCGTCTGCTGGCCACTATCCTCCAAGAACAGCCCTTTTCCCAAAAAGACCTGCTGCGCCTGATCAACCGGGCCCTGGCCAATAATCCCGAAATCTACGGTATTTCCGTCTCCTTCGAACCCTTTGCCGCGGACCCCAAGCTCTATTATTTCGCCCCCTATGTCTATCGGGACCAGGGCAAGATCAAGCTCACCTACCTGGGGAGCGACACCTACCGTTACTTCTATTTGGATTGGTACCAGATCCCCAGGGAACTGCAGCGCCCCATGTGGAGTGAACCATATTATGACGAAGGGGGGGGCAATATCATCATGTCCACTTATTCCGTGCCTTTTTACCGGGAAAAAGAGGGGCGCAAAGAAGTGTGGGGGGTGGTGACCGCGGATATTTCCCTGATGGGCTTGGAAAAGCTGGTGGCTTCCGTCAAGATTTATGACTCCGGCTATGCCTTCCTGGTTTCCCAAAATGGACGGCTGCTAACCCACCCTCACAAAGACTTGATTATGCGGCAGAGCATGTTCAGCCTGGCTGTGGCCAAAAATGATCCGCAGCTCAGGCAGATCGGCCGGGATATGATCAGGGGGGGCCATGGCTTTGTGGCAGTCAGCGATTTTGCCACCCGGGAAAAATCCTGGATGTACTACACCCCCTTGGGCTCCACCGGCTTGACCCTGGGGGTCATCTTCCCGGAAAAGGAATTGTTCGCCAATGTCCGGACCCTGAGCCAAAGATTGATAATTATCGGCCTCATTGGTTTGGTCTTTTTGGGGGTGGTGATCACCCTTCTTTCCCGGGGCATCACCAAGCCCTTGAGAACCCTGGCCAAGACCACCGCGGCCCTGGGCCACGGGGATTTTTCCGTCACCGTGCCGGAGACCGGCGCCAAAGAGATCAAGCAGCTGGCCCACTCCTTCAATGAACTGGGGCAGCAGCTCACGGACTATATGGCCAAGCGGGACTTCATCCGGGACACCTTCGGCCGCTACGTCACCCAGGAAGTGGTGAAACGGCTCCTGGAGTCCGAGGGGGCCCTGGCCCTGGGGGGGGAGACCCGGGAAGTGACCCTGCTTTTCTCCGACCTCCGGGGCTTCACCGCCCTCACTGCGGACATGCACCCGGAGCAGGTCATTGCCTTCCTAAACCGCTACTTGGAGAAAATGATCGAGATCCTCATAGATTACCGGGCGGTGATCGATGAAATTATGGGGGACGGCATCCTGGCCTTTTTCGGTGCGCCCGAACCCCTGGAAGACCATCCCGCCCGGGCCGTGGCCTGCGCCCTGGCCATGCAGGGGGCCATGGAAGGGATCAACGCGGCCAACGCCGCGGACGGTATGCCCCACCTGGAGATGGGCATCGCCGTGAACACCGGCACGGTGGTGGTGGGCAACATCGGTTCGGAAAAACGGACCAAATACAGCGTGGTGGGCGCGGACGTGAACTTCGCCGCCCGCATCGAATCCTACGCCCTGGGCGGCCAGGTGCTCATCGGCCCGGCCACCCACTGGCGGGTGCGGGACATTATTGAGGTGGGAGAGGTCATCAAGGCGGAGATGAAAGGGGTGCCGGAACCCGCCACCCTGTATGAGGTGCGGGCCATCCGCGGCCCTTACAACCTGCGCCTTAAAGAACGGCGGGGGGCCCTGGCGCCCCTGGCCCAGCCCTTGCCGGTCCACCTCTACCGCATTAAGGATAAGATCATCAAGGGGGCCAGCGGCGACGCCCGCTTCACCCTGCTCTCCGACACCGGGGCCGTCCTTCTCTATGCCGGCGGGTTGGCCGCCTGGGAGGACGTGCGCCTCCATCTGCTGGACGGGAAAGGAAACGAAAGGCCCGGCAAGATCTACGGCAAGGTGACCGCGGTCGGCCCTGGAGCTGGCGGCCTCCAGGAAGCCCAAATCCAATTCACCTCTGTTTCTCCGGAGAGCCGCCGCCTTATCCAGGAGGCCCTGGGGGAAGGGGCGGAGGCCTGAGGTTTTATCCCCCCGCCAGCCTCAGGCCCAGATCTTGGCCGCGGCCAGCCCGCGAGGGGCACCAAGGGTTCACTGGGCGTTATTGCCTAAGTCCGCGCCTTATGCGGGGCCTTTTCCCCCCGTTTCTTTGGGGGGGGTGAGGGACGGTTGAGCAACAGCAGGAAATTCCACAAATTCCCCATTTTTCCATGGTGGACCTGAGGCGCTCCTGATGCGGGAGGGGGCTTTTCATCATTTAAACCGATTCTTGCCATCAGACACTGGGATCCGCAACGTCTGACTTCCCAAGGGCTAGGGAGATTCCCATGAGTATTCGCACCTATCTGGTCCTATCTTATCTGGCGCTGATTTTGTTGACCCTGGGCCTGGCCGAGCTCTTCGACCGCATCGCCTTCCAGCTCACCGAGCAGAACCAGGTAATTGTCCGGGAAAATCTGGAAGGTCTGACCGCGGCCAACTACCAACTTTCGGAAGAGTTTTTGACCGCTTATGCGGAAAGGCTGGTGGAAGCCAAGGCCGAGGCCGTGGCCATGGAAGTCTCCTTCCTCATCGGCGGCCGCCAGTCCTATGATTATCAGCAACTCCGCCAGGACAAACGTCTCCGGGCCATTGCCACCCAGGATATTCTCACCGGGGAAGGGGTGGCGGGCTACGTGGACCTTAACGATAAGACCGGCCTCAATATCCTGCATCCCAACCCCCGGGTGGAAGGGAGAAACTTTGCGGAATGGCAAGACGAGTTTCCGGAGATGTGGCGTCTGGTTTCTGAGGCTTTTACCACACCCGAAGTCAAAGGTTATTATACCTTTCTGGATCTCCAAAACCGGCCCCGGAAAAAATTCATGGTCCTGGTGCACGTGCCCCGGACCCCCTTTATGCTGGTGGCCGCGGTGAATATCGATCAATTTTTTCTGCCGGCCCAGGCCAGAATAAAGCAGGCCTCCCAGGAGAGAATGGCCCAGGCCCGCCACTCCATTCAAGCCGCCGCGGACGCCATTAACCAGGAGATCAAGTTTTTCAGCATCCTCGGCGGGGCGATCTTCACCATCATTGCCGGCATTTCCGGACTTTTCTTCGCCGGCGCCCTGTCCCGGCCCATCTTCCGCTTGCGGGACGGGGTGAGAAAAATGGGGGAGGGGGATTTAACGGTCACCGTGCCGGAAACCGGGGTCAAAGAACTGGTGCAGTTGTCCCAATCCTTCAACCTCCTGGGGCGGCAACTCATAGATTACATGGAAAAACACGACTTTGTCCGGGACACCTTCGGCCGCTACGTCACCCAGGAGGTGGCCAGGAAGCTGCTGGAGGACAAAGAGGCCCTGGAGCTGGGGGGGGAAATCCGGGAGGTCTCCCTCATTGTCTCCGACATCCGGGGCTTTACGGCCCTCACCGCGGAGATGGCCCCGGCCCAGATCATCACCTTTTTGAACCGTTACTTGAGCCGGATGATCGAAATCCTGTTGGATCACCAGGCGGTCATCGACGAGATCATGGGGGACGGCATCCTGGCCTTTTTCGGCGCGCCCGAGCCCCTGGCCGACCATCCGGCCCAGGCCGTGGCCTGCGCCCTGGCCATGCAGGGGGCCATGGAGGAGATCAACCTCTTAAACGCCCAGGAAGGGCTCCCCCACCTGGAGATGGGCATTGCCGTGAATACCGGCACGGTGGTGGTGGGCAACATCGGTTCGGAGAGGCGCACCAAGTACAGCGTGGTGGGCGCGGACGTGAACTTCGCGGCCAGAATCGAAGCCTACGCCCTGGGGGGCCAGGTGCTCATCGGCCCCTCCACCTACCGGCGGGTTCAAGATTTAATCGACGTGGGGGTCACCATCCGGGCGGAGATGAAGGGGGTGCCGGAGCCGGCCACCCTTTATGAGGTGCGGGCCATCCATGGGCCCTATCAACTGCGCCTGGAAAAACGGCAAAAAACCTTGCGGCCCCTGGCCGCCGGCCTGCCGGTGCAGATCTACCGCCTCCGGGACAAAATCCTCACCGGCGCCACCACCGCGGCCGAGATTACCCAGTTGTGCGACTCCGCGGCCGTGGTCCGCTTCACCGGGGAGCTGGCGGCCTGGGAGGACGTGCGCCTCCATTTCCTGGACGCGGCCCGCGGGGAAATCCCCGGGAAGATCTACGGCAAGGTGACCCTGGTGGAACCCGGGGACGGCGAGGCGCGCCAGGCCCACATCCACTTCACCTCGGTGCCCCCGGAGAGCCGGGAGATCATCCACTCAGCCCTGGGGCAAGCATAAGCGGGGCGGGTAAGGAAAGGGATTCCTCAACTCGTTCCCAAGTTGTACTTGGGAACGAGGAGCATAAACCGGCTTTGCAACAACAGTCGCTTGGAAGCTTATTCCCTCGATAGAGTGAAAGACAAGCCATGTTAGCGCTCTTCCTGCACTGGAAAAAAAATCACTAATTGTCCATTTTTACAAAAATAATCAGCACGTAGCACGGGCGGGAAAGCGCAGCGCATCCCGCCTTTAGCATTATTTCAGCTCTTATAGCATTTGCCAAAAGTTCTTTCCTCTTATCCCCTCTCCCCCCAGCGGGGGGAGAGGGTTAGGGTGAGGGGGGGCGGAAAAAACTTTTGGCAAC
>JAGVAH010000002.1 GCA_020060385.1 Syntrophobacterales bacterium
CGCCAGGCCTATGAAAGAAAGCTGATCCAAGAAGGAAAGGTCTGATAGGGGGCAGGTGCGGTCCCCGGCTCCAGTCTCCAGGCCGGACCCCGGTTTCTTTTCTCCCGGCTACTCTACTGTCTATGGCTCCGGGGTTTAGCCGCTGGCAGACCCAGGCCGGGAGCGGCTTTCCCCCTGAGGTCCCTGGCGGTCTTCCTCCGGCAGGCAGTCGGCTGTAAAAAATGAGTGTTCAGTCCCCCTTTTCTTTAACCCGCGTTTCCCCCCATATTCCGGTGGTCTTGCTTCTGGTGGCCGCGGTGCCCCTGGGCCTAAGATGCGGCCTCCTTTGGGCCCTGGGGGCCCTGGCCCTGGCCGGGGTTTCCTTCCTGAGCAGCCGGCGTCTGCGGCGCCAAGTGCAGCCTGACGCGGGCCAGGGGTGGCTCCTGGAGGAAGGGCTGCTGCAGACCCAGAAACTGGCGGCCATCGGCCAGCTGGCCGCTGGCTTGGCCCATGAAATCAACAACCCCCTGGCCATCATCCGTCAGGAAGCCCAGTGGATGCAGACCCTGCTGCAAACTAACCATTTCCATGGCCTGGAAGAGGCCAAGGAACTGCAAGATTCCCTCCGGGAGATCATCCAGCAGGTGGACCGCACCAAGGAGATCACCCACAACCTCCTGGACTTTGCCCGCAAAAGGGAACCGGTGATCCAGCCGGTGGCCGTCAACAAGCTGATCGAAGACATGGCCAGGCTGGTGGAAAAGGAGGCCCGGCAGAAGAATATCCGCCTCCTCAGACAGCTGGCCCCGGATCTCCCTCCCATTTATTCGGACGCGCCCCAACTCCGCCAGGTAATCTTGAATCTCCTCAATAACGCCACCTACGCCATCCGCAAAGAGGGGACCATTACGGTCACCACCCGTCTGGCCGGTCAAAAGGCCCTGGAGATCGTGGTGGGCGACACCGGCCCGGGTATTGCCCCGGCAGACCTGCCCCGGATTTTCGACCCCTTTTTCACCACCAAGCCCCCGGGCCAGGGCACCGGTTTGGGCCTGTCCATCTGCCACGGGATCGTGGAAAAACTGGGAGGCCGGATCACCGCGGCCAGCGAGGCCGGCCAGGGCGCCACCTTCACCATCAGCCTGCCAGTGCAACCGGAGAAAGGAAAATCATGACCCCCAAGATATTGCTGGTGGATGACGAAGAAAGGTTCCGCACCACCCTGGGCAAGATGCTCCGGGCCCAAGGGCTGGAGGTGACCACCCTGGGCAGCGGCCGGGAAGCCCTGGACGAGCTGCACCAAAACGCCTACGACGTCATGGTCCTGGACGTGCGCATGCCGGAGATGAACGGCATCGCCACCCTGACGGAAATCAAGAAGATCGCCCCCCACCTCGAAGTCATCATCCTCACTGGCCATGCCTCCATGGACGCGGCCGTGGAGATCATGAGCCTGGGGGGATACGACTACCTGCTGAAACCCTGCCCGGTGGAGGACCTCCTGGCCAAGATCGAGTCGGCCTATGAGCGCAAAATTACCAGAGAAGGGAAGGTTGAGGGGAAGGGGTAGGGTATAGGTTCGAGGTTGGGTGAGCGTCCTTTCCCGCCTCTGTGGTGACATTTCATAATTACCATGACATCGAAAAACGATGGTTTTGCTCCCCCCTTTGAAAAAGGGGGGCGGGGGGGGGATTTAATTAAGTCACCGAAATCCCCCTAAATCCCCCTTTTTCAAAGGGGGACTTTAATACCCGGTGACCCCAGGTTTGGGTCTGATTCAATGCCAATCTAATTGTGAAGCGAGGTAGGGCGGGAAAGCGAAGCGCCTCCCGCCTTTAGTTTTTTATCTAATAAAAAAGCCGCACCGTCACGGTTTCCCCCCGAAGCAACCCCTCCACCCCCAAAGGAATCATCACCAGGCCGTCGCTCTTGACCAGGGGGGAGAGCAGCCCCGAGGGCCCCAGCACCGGGTCGGCCCAGAGGCTCTCCCCTTCCCGGCGCAGGCGCACCCGCACGTAGTCCTCCCGGCCGGATGCCCCGGCCAGATTCCGGGACAGAAGCGCCATCACTTCCCCGCCCCAGGATTGGGAGGCCCCCAGCCCCGCCAGCCGGGCCAGCAAGGGCCTCCCCAGGACCTCCATGACCACCGCCGCGGACGCGGGATGCCCCGGCAGGCCCAGCAAAGGCAGGGGCGGCTGGCCGATGGCCGCCAGGATGGTGGGTTTGCCGGGGCGCAGGGCCACCCCGTGCACCAGAACCTCCGCGCCGGCCAAGGCCTTGATGGCCTCCAGGGTGAGGTCCCGGGCCCCCACGGAGGAGCCCCCGGAGATGAGGATCAGGTCGGCTGCCGCCAGGGCCGCGGCCAGGGCGTTTTTCAGGGCGGAGAAGTCATCGGCAACAATACCCAGGAGGGTGGGCATACCTCCCCATTGCGCCACCTGGGCCGCGGCCAGAGGGGCGTTGCTGTCCCGCACCTGCCCGCCTTGGGGCTGTTGGTGGAGGGGCACGATCTCGTCGCCGGAGGACAAGATCGCCACCCGGGGGCGGCGATGCACGTTCAGGCGGGTGACCCCCAGCGCGGCCAAGAGCCCCAGGTCCTGGGGGCGCAGGAGGCTGCCGGCAGGGAAGAGGACTTCACCCCGGCCCACGTCTTCCCCGGGTTGCAGCACGTTTTCCCCGGGGGCCACGGGCCGGCGCACCTCCAGGGTGCCGTCGGGGTGCTCGGCGGTGTATTCCACCATGACCACCGCGTCCGCGCCCGGGGGCAGCATGGCCCCGGTGGGGACCCGCAGGGCCTCCCCGGGGCCCGCTGGCCTGTCCGGCACCGCGCCCATGGGCACTTCCCCTTTAATCTCCAAATACTGGGGCGCACCCACGCTGGCCCCGAAGGTGTCCACGGCCCGGACCCCGTAGCCGTCCATGGAGGCCCGGGGGAAGGGAGGCGCGTCCTCCGGCGCGGGCACCGCCCTCGCCAGGACCCGGCCCAAGGCCCCGGCCAGGTCCACTTCCTCCGCGCCCACCGGACTAAAGCGGTGATAGAGGGCCAGGACTTCTTCCCGGGTCTTTAATTTGAAAAACTCTAACTTACTCATATAAAAAGACAATTATTTAATATGAGGATAAGTCATGTAGGGTGGGCATGGCCCACCATTTTTGCTGAAAGTCATCCATTAGCGGAAGTCTCCCAGAAACTCCCAGGCGCTCACTACCTTCGCATAAATAAAACCCAGAATATTTCCTCTTGAGGAACAATTGGGAGGCTTGTGCGAACAAAGTGGACGTTGAATTGAGATTCTATATCTAGTGGGATGCATAGGAATTCGGTGGGCAGTGCCCACCCTACATCTCTTTGATTCCTGCCTCGGCGATAAAGGCCTCCAGTATGGGCGGTTCCACTCCCATAAGCTCCAGCCCGAAGGTTTCGATATGGAAGCCGATGGCGGATGTTACGTCAGCCAGGGCCGCTTCATAAGTATCGCCCTGTCCCGCCATCACCCCCTTTAATCCCAGGGGGTGGGCCACATAACCATCAGGATGTTTTTCCACAATGATCTTGAACTGCCTCATAAGCAGATTCCTTGAAATTTCTTTTACTAACAATTCCTAATCTTCTTTAACCTAAGAATAAATTAGCACAGGCGAGACGCCTGTGCCACCAGAGTTTTCCGCCCGAGTTGATGACTGCGCCATATTTTTCAGAAGTTTCCCAGAAACTCCCCGGCGCTGACCACCTTCCCATAAATAAGATTCAGGGCGGCCAAAAATGCCCCGTGCACCTGGGCCGCGGGGATGACTTGCTCCCCAAAGGCCAGGGCCCGGGCGGCGCAGGCGTCGTGGATGACCGTCACCTCCAGGCCGTAATCGAACGCGGCCCGGACGGTGGCGTCCACGCACATGTGGGTCATCATGCCGCACACCACTACCTTATTGACCTGCTGATTAATGAGATGGTCCAACAGGGGGGTGTTCCGGAAGCTGTTGGGGTACTTTTTCTGAAATACCACCTCCCCGGGGAGCGGCTCCACGTGCTGGTGAATCCGCACTCCCTCCGTGTCGGGAAGAAAGAAGGTAGCTTCCGGGCGGGCCGCCAGGTGCTGGAGATGCACCACCGGCAGCCCCTTTTCCCGGAAAAAAGTGAGTATCTCCCGGGCCCGGAGACTGGCTGAAAGAACGCCTTCCAGCTCCATTTTGCCGCCGGGGAAGTAGTCGTTCTGAATGTCGATGAGTAAAAGGGCGGTGGTCATCATCTATTTCCATTTCTGGCGCGGGCTCAAGCCTGGGGCTGCCATCTTCAGCACAGGCTAGAAAGCCTGTGCCACCAGGGATAATTAATGGCGGGCAGTGTCCGCCCTACATTCTTATACGGGTTGGGGGATGGGGTTTGGGGAAGGGATTGTCAATGGGCCGCCGACCCCTGGCCCCCTTCCCCAAATCATTTCCTCCTATACCCTCGAAAAGATCCGCACATCCACCGCGAAGAGGCCCTTGGGGTAGAGGAGCAACGGGTTGAGTTCGATCTGGTCCAGTTCCGGGTGCTTGAAGGCGTAGCGGGCCAAGGCCTTCATGGCCTCCAGCAGGGCCTCGGTGTCCAGTTGGGGGCGGCCCCGGAAACCGGCAAGGAGGGGATAGCCCTTGATTTTCTTGATCAGGCCCCGAAGTTCCTCGTCTTCCGCGGGCAGCAGGCAAAAGGCCACGTCCCGGTAAATCTCCGTTTGCACCCCCCCCAGCCCGAACATGAGCACCGGACCGTATTGGGGGTCAGTGATGATGCCCAGAATGACTTCCAGGGCCCCGGGTTTGGCCATGGGGGAGACGGTGACCCCGTCGATGGCCGCCTCCCGGTCAAAGAAACGGGCCGAATCTTTGATGGCCTGATAGGCGGCGCGCACCATGGCCTCATCCTGGAGGTTAAGATAGACCCCGCCCACGTCGGTCTTGTGGGGGAAATCCGGGGAGGCGATTTTCAGGGCCACCGGGTAGCCGAAGCTCCCGGCCAGAGTCACGGCTTCGTCCGCAGTGAGGGCCAAAGGCGCGGAGGCGGTGGGGATGCCGGCCTTGGACATCATGACCGCAGCCTCAAAGGCGGGGATGAGATTCAGGCCCGGGCCCCGGGTGGGAGCCTCGGGCACAGGTGGGGCCGGGGCCCCGGGGGCCTGAAAGCGGAAGAACTGGGCCAGGGCCTTGACGCCCCGCTCCGGGGTGGGGAACACGGGGATGCCGGCATCATAAAACTTTTCCCGTTCCTCCCGCTCCACTTCTGCGCCCCCCAGGAAGATGACCAGTTCCGGGGCCCCGGGGGTCACCTGCTGGCAGGCCCCGGGAATGGGGTCTCCAAAGATCACCACTTGGGTGTCGAATTCCCCCCGGGCCTCGTCCATCACCTTCTTATAAAGGGAAGCGTCGGCCATGACGTCGCCGGTGAGGTCCACGGGATTACCCACCGGGCAGTGGGCCGGGACCATCTGCCGCAGACTTTCTTTGAGGCCGGGGCTGGGGTCCGGGGTCTCCAGGCCGTTTTTCTCCGCCTCGTCGATGGCCAAAATGGCCGCGCCCCCGGAAGAGGTGGTGATCATCAAGCGGGGCCCCTTAGGCCGGGGCAGGTAGGCCAGGGCCTTGGCGAAATCGAAGAGTTCCTCCAGGGTGTCGGCCCGGTAAACCTTATATTTTTCAAAGAGGGCCTCGTAGACCGCGTCCGTGCCGGCCAGGGACTTGGTATGGGACTCCGCGGCCCGGCTGCCCCGGGTGGTGCGCCCCGCCTTGAGGATGACCACCGGTTTTTCCGCCTCGTGGAGCGCGTCCAGGAAATAGGTGGGCCGTTTCACCCCCTCCAGATAGAGGGCGATCACCTGGGTGTGGGGGTCGTTATTGAAATAGCTGATGATCTCCGCTTCATCCACGTCCACCCGGTTGCCCAGACTGATGAAGGCGCTCACCCCCAGCTTTTCCGCCGCGGCCATATCCAAAAAAGCCGCGCCCACGGTGCCGGATTGGGACGCGAAGGCGATCTTCCCCTGGGTGGTAATCAGGGGCCAGGACGCGCACATGTGGTGGTGGGGGAGATTGACCCCCTGGCAGTTGGGGCCGATGACCCGGAGGCCGGTCTTGCGCACCACCTGGGCCAGCTCGTCCTGGAGGCGCTCCCCCTCCTCCCCGGCCTCAGCAAAGCCGCCGGTGATGACCACCGCGGCCTTGACGCCGTGGTCCGCGGCCTGCTCCAGGGTGCCGGGGACCAGGCGGGCGGGGATGACCACCACCGCCAGGTCCGGGGCCTTAGGGGTCTCGGTGATGGATTTATAGACTTTGAGGCCCAGGATCTCGTCGGCCTTGGGGTTGACGGGGTACAGGGGTCCGGCGAAACCGCCGTTTTTGAGGTTGGCCAGGATGTCGTGGCCCAGTTTCCCCGGCGCGGTGGATGCGCCGATGACCGCTACGCTTGCAGGCTTAAAGATGGGTTCCAGGCTGCTCAGGGATTCCATAAGGCCTCCTGACGGGCAGTATTTTTGGCGGAAAATTCAATGGATATTACCACAAAGTAAGGGGATTTGACCAGCAGCAGGCTAGCAACTATTTCAAAACCTAATTGGGCTGCAAATGTATTATCGAACCAGCAAAAGGTTGAGGGACTGGTTTTATAGCATTTGCCAAAAGTTCTTTCCTCTTATCCCCTCTCCCCCCAGCGGGGGGAGAGGGTTAGGGTGAGGGGGGGCGGAAAAAACTTTTGGCAAC
>JAGVAH010000158.1 GCA_020060385.1 Syntrophobacterales bacterium
ACAGCCTCCCCGCGCCCGCGTCCGGCACCATCAAGGCCATCAACTTCGAACCCGGCGCCAGCGTCGCCAAAGACGCCATCATCCTGGTCATCGGCAAATAGAATGACCGGTGGGAGCGGGATCTCCCCGCTCCTGCTTTCTGGTAAAAAAAGAGGAACGCGAGGCAGCTCGCGTTCCTCTTTTTTTTACATGTTCCCGAACCGGGCTTCTCCATAGGTTGCCCCGGCATTGTCTAGAATTTAACCTTGTCCCCAATTAATTAATGGACTAATCTTTTTAGGTCGATCATAGGAAAAGGAAAAATTTTAAAAATTTTTTGGGGACAAGGGATAAGGAGGGGCAAAATGGGCAAGCTTCGTAAGCTACTTTTCCTTGGCATGTGTGTGGCCCTATCGTTGCTGACCAGCAACTTAGCCGGGGCCGCGGCCGACGGTTCCCTGAAGTGGCAGTACAATGCTGCCAGCGGGGCGATTTATTCCTCCCCGGCCCTGGGGCCGGACGGCGCGGTCTATTTCGGCACCAGTGGCGGTGCGCAAAGCGCTATAGTCGCCGTTAAATCCGATGGCAGCCTGAAATGGAAGTATACCACAGGGGTCCCGATCATTTGGTCTTCGGTTGCGATTGGCGCCGATGGCAACGGCTATATCGGGACTTACGACGATGGGACTCTTTACGCCATTAGCACAATTGACGGCAGCTTAACCTGGTCTTACCCCACTGGAAAAAATATTGAATCCTCCCCGGCGCTTGGGAGGGATGGCACCGTCTACTTTGGCACCTTTAATAACAACATGCTCTATGCCGTCAAGAACGGCGGCCTCATCTGGTCTGTCGACAGTGTTGGCAGCTCAGTATCGCCCGCCATCGGCCCGGACGGCATCATTTATTCGTCTGCTGGCAGGCAGCTCTATGCCATCAAACCCAATGGCGAGGTAAAATGGACTTTTACTGCGGACGGCGCCAACTATTCCTCTCCGGCCCTGGGCTTCGATGGCACTATCTACTTCGGTTGTTATGACGGCAAGCTTTACGCGGTTAATGGCGACGGCACCATCAAATGGTCACGTTCATTATCCGGGTCCAGTGCCACTATCTGGTCCTCCCCGGCCCTCGCGCCCGACGGCACTATCTATATCGGCTCGGCCACGGACAACCGCCTCTATGCGGTCAATGCCGACGGCACTATCAAATGGTCCTACCTCACCGGCGGCCAGATCTGGTCTTCCCCGGCGGTGGGGGCCAGCGGCGTCATCTATGTGGGCTCTCGTGACAACATGCTGCATGCGGTCAATCCCGGGGACGGCAGCCAGAGATGGACGTACTCCATGGACGATACAGGCTCCCCTCCGATCATCGGTCCGGACGGCGTGGTTTATATCGGCGGCGGCTCCACCCTCTATGCCATCAACACCGACTGCGGCGGTCCGGCGGGGTCGAGCTGGCCCATGTTCCACCGGGATGCCAGGCACACCGCCAGGATGCCAACCTCCATCTCCCAATTGCTCATGCTGCTGTTTTTGGGGGATTAAGAGACTGTCTTAGGGTAAAAGTTGACCGTGGTTTGTCCGTCAAAATAATCTCCCTGGAATTTCAAACCGGGGGCAGGAGAGGCAGGCGCCTTTTCCCATTGCCCTTTTTTGCCTCGGCAAAAATTTTCTCCCGGACATTTCGTCTCCTGCCGGTTTTAACATCTTAACCTTTCCTGGCAATTTCGGTCTAAAAAAGCAAAGAAATTTTTAAACGATTTAGTGAGTAAACCCGATTCTATTCAAAGGGGCATGATTGCCGTGCATCTCTTCAGGCTGGCGGTTATGGTGCTTGTGGCGGCAGCCATGGCTACGGGATGCGTCACCGCGTATCCCCCCTACCCCCCGTCTCAGGACGACGCGGCCTGGAACCGCCTCTCTCCGGAGATGCAGCAGCAATGGGCGGATTATTATCAACGCCGGGAACAGGCCCAGAAGGATTATCAGCAGCAGCAGGAACAGGCCTGGGAGGAATACGGCCGCCGGCAGCAGCAGGACCAGGAAGAGTACCAGCGCTGGCGGGAGGATTATTATAAACGGTATGGATTTTATCCCGATACTGCCCCGGGAGGCGATCAGCCTCCCGCCACCTCTCAGCCTCCGGCAGCCAGTCCCCCGCCCAGAGCCGGTCCGCCGCCGGGAGCCTATCCGCCGCCAGGAGCCTATGGGCCGCCCTATGGGGGCTATTATTATGGCCCGCGGCCTTATTATCCCTATGGCTACTGGTATTAACCCATATTCTCCCCACCCGCTAATCCCCAAACTAGCATGATCCATACCGCCTCCCTCCAGGAAATACCCTTGACCGCGCTGGACCGGGCGGATCGTACCTTTGTCTTCTCCACTCCTGGGGACCTTGCCCCCCTGGAAGCCTCCATCCGGGAGGTGGGGATGCTCAATCCTCCCTGGGTGCGCGCGCTTGATGGGGATCGCTTCCAGGTAGTCGCGGGTGGTAAACGCCTGCAGGTGGTGGCCCAACTGGGCTGGCGGCAGGCAACCGCCAGGGTCCTGCCGGCGGGTACTCCGGAGGCCCGCTGTCTCCTGGTCTACCTCCATGACAATGCCTACAGCCGGGGCTTTAATCCTCTGGAACAGGCCCTGTTGGCGGTGCGGCTGCAGCAGCATTGGGACCGGCAGACCATCATCGAGAAATTTTTGCCTTGCCTGGGGCTGGCGCCGTCTCAGGTGCTTTTGGAGCGGCTCCTGGCCCTGGCCGTCCTGGAGGAGCCTTTGCAGCAGCTGGCGGCCCGGGGGCGGCTCTCCCTGACCGCGGCCCAATCCTTGGCTTCCTGGGAACCCCAGGACCGGAGGGCGATAGTTCCCTTTCTGGAGGAGTTGCCCTGGTCCCAAAGCAAGCAGGAGGAATTCCTCCAGGGTCTTACCCTGCTGGCCCGGCGGGATGGCGTCTCCCCGGCGGCGATCCTCTCCCGGGAAGAGTTCCGTCAATATCTGGGGGAGGAGGCCGGTACCCTGCCGGCCAAGGCCGCGGCGGTGCGCCTCCTTCTCCAGAAACTGGTCTACCCCCACTTCACCAAAGTCCTGGAAGGGTTCCGGACCGGGCTGCAGCGTCTGGGTCTTTGGCATCACCCCCGTTTGCGGCTGCAGCCGCCCCCGGCCTTTGAGGGCCCCGACTTCCACCTGGAGATCAAATTCCGGGATGCCGGGGAATTGCAGGAACTCCTGGAGGAGTTGGACCGTCTGGCCCGGGATAAAATATTTGCCGACCTGACCCGCCTCTGATCCTCCCTTGACTCAAGGCCCCGGGGCCTTAACTTACCACTAGTGTTTTTTTCAATCTCCGATGTTCCAAAACTGGGAATTCTAAGGGCCAGGCAATCTTGGGCGCTTACTGGCGCGGGGAGGATAAATGGAAGAGAAAAAGAGTTATTTGCAGAAAATGGCGGAGGGGCTGGAGCAGTTGGACGCCAAGGTGTCGGAATTGAAGGCCAAGGCCGCCAAGGCCGGAGAAGATGCCAAAGTGGAGATCGATAAACGGGTGAGCGAATTAACCGCCAAGCAGCAGGAGGCCCGGGAAAAGCTCCAGGAATTGAAGGAAGCCGGCGCGGAAAAATGGGAATCTCTTAAGGGCCGGGCGGAAAAGGCGAAAGATAATTTGGAAGAAGCCGTAACCAAGATTCTGGGGAAATTTAAAAAATAGACAGGTCTTTGGGCCTGCCGCCTTATCAAGCCGCAGGACGCACCCAAAAGAGGTAATCGGACCGGCCTGTTTCACCCATATTCCCAGAGAGGACCCCACCCATGGACCAAGAACCCCGTGCCAACCACCTGGCCCAGGCCACCAGCCCTTATCTCAGGCAGCACCAATACAACCCCGTGGACTGGTACCCCTGGGGGCCGGAGGCCCTGGAGCGGGCTCGCGGGGAAGATAAACCCATCTTCCTGAGCATCGGTTACTCCACCTGCCACTGGTGCCACGTCATGGCCCACGAATCCTTTGAGAATGAAGGCATCGCCGCCCTGCTGAACGAGCATTTCATCAGCATCAAGGTGGACCGGGAGGAGAGGCCGGACCTGGACGAGACCTATATGAAGGTGGTCACCGCTTTGACCGGCCGGGGGGGCTGGCCGTTGAGCGTCTTTCTCACCCCGGAACTGCAGCCATTTTACGGGGGCACCTATTTTCCCCCCACGGACCGGAGCGGGCTGCCGGGGTTTCCCCGTCTGCTGCTGGCCCTGAGCCAGGCTTACCGCCAGAACCAGGAGCAGATCGGGGAGCTGTCCCGCCGGGTGCTGGAACACTTGCAAAGGATTGAGGCTGCTCCCGGGGAAGGCCTGGAGCCCACCCCGGAATCCCTGTCCCAGGCGGCCCATGGTTTACTGAAAATTTATGACCCCCAAAACGGCGGTTTCGCGGAAGCCCCCAAATTTCCCCTCTCCCTGGAATGGAGCTTTGTCCTCAATTATTACCGGTATTCCGGGGAGGCCCAGTTCCTGGAGAAATTGGCCTTCACCCTGGAGAAGATGGCCCGGGGCGGCATCTATGACCAGCTGGGGGGCGGGTTCCACCGCTATACTGTGGACGCGGCCTGGGTGGTGCCCCATTTTGAGAAGATGCTCTACGACAACGCCCAACTGGCGCCCCTTTATCTGGCCCATTTCCAGCTCACCGGGGATCCTCTCTCCCGGCGCATTGCCGCCCAGACCCTGGATTTTGTCCTCCGGGAGATGCAGGCCCCCGGGGGCGGCTTCTATGCGGGCTGGGACGCGGACAGCGAAGGGGTGGAGGGGAAATTCTACGTCTGGAGCCTGGAGGAAGTGGAGAGGGTCGTGGGTCCAGAGCTGGCCCCATTAACGGCCGCGGCCCTGGGGATTACCCGGGAGGGGAATTTCGAGGGCCTGAACATCCTGACCCGGCCCCTGACCCCGGAGGAACTGGCGGCCCGCTTTGCCAAAAGTACGGAGCAGGTGGAGGGGGAACTGGCCGAAGCCCTGGGGGCCTTGCGCCGGGTGCGGGAGGGCCGGGTCAAGCCCCACCGGGATGAAAAGATCATCACCTCCTGGAACGGCCTGATGCTTTCCGCCCTGGCCCGGGGGGCCCAGGTCCTGGGGGAGGCCCGCTACTTGGAGGCTGCGGTCCGGGCCGCCCGGTTTATCTGGAACACCCTTCTCCAAGGTGATGTCCTCCATCGGAGCTGCACTGCCGGGCAGGTGAGCGGGCCCGGCTTTTCCGAGGACTACGCCGCCCTGGCCCTGGCCTTCCTGGACCTCTATGAGACCGATTTCGACCCGGCCTGGCTGTCCATGGCCCAACGCCTGGTGGCCCTTCTGGAGGAAAAATTCCTGGACCCGGAAGACGGCCTCTATTTCTACGTGGCCGAGGATCAGGAAAGCCCCCTGGTCCGCTCCAAGAACATCTTTGATCAGACCATCCCCTCCGGCAATGCCCTGGCGGCCCGGGTCTGCCTGAAACTGCACCGGCTTACCGAGGAGCCCCGCTACCGGGACCGGGCCTCCACCATTCTCCACCGCTTCCAGGCCCGTATCCAAGAAAATATCTTTGGCTTCGCGTACTTGTGGACCGTGGTCCTCCTTTCCCTCACCCCGCCCCTGGACCTGACCCTGGTGGGAGACCCGGATGACCCCCGGATGCAGGAGATGCTGGCCGCGGCCTACCGTCCCTTTTTTCCGGAAAGACGCCTGGTTCTGAAAAACCCCGGGGATTGCGCCCTGCTGGAGCAGCTTTCCCCCCCCGCCCGGACCTATGGTCCCTTAGGAGAAGGGCCCACCGCCTATTTATGCCATAACTTCACCTGCCGCCCGGCCATCAAGACCCCGGAGGAACTGGCCGCCAAACTGGGGCAGTTCAACCGCTGAGGTGAGGGAGCAGGGAGCATTAAGCAGTGAGCAGTTGCAACTTATCAGTAATCAGTGATCAGTTTCTCTGCAGGCTATCTCGAGAAGGTCAAAGTTGAACCCCCTGGGAAAGTCCCTTTCTGTCATTCTGAACGGCGCCTAGCTTCGCTGCGAATCTCGTATTTGTTAGCATTCTCAAGATGCTGCGGATGATCCGCTCCCTCAGAATGACCATGCTCCCCCCTTTGATCAGAACCTGAGACAAATAGATGTAAAAATATTTTCCTGATATTTCCATTAGTTAAAAATTCTGATAAGCTAATGTCAGCACTTTGCCGATTTTTTTTCGGTGTTTTTTGCCGCCGACTTCATTAAATTAAAGAAGAACTTCCCCCGGAGGACTGCGGCCTTGGCCCGGAGAGGCCGCGGGCCCGCGGTTTTCCGGTTTATGCAAAGCGAGCATCAGCAAGGAAAGTATCCATGTCCCGAGTCAAAGAACGCCCCACCCGGGGCCAAAAATTGGAAATCAAGGTAATCCCCCCTAATTATCTGGACCTGTCCCTGGCGGAAATTGCCAATCTCTTGGGCAATGGCCCCCTGCTGTGGCCCGGGGGGGCAGGTCGGTCTCAGGGGGTGAAGTTCGTCCAATATGAACTCAAGAAGAAACGCGGCCGCAAGCCGAAGAGTGAAACCACGCGTGGCTAGCCCGCCCCGGGTCCCGCCGCTGGAAGTTTGCCCTGAGCCTCCCCTTGCCGGCCTTTAGGGCCTGAATAAGCGATGTCCCCTAACCAGATTGTTATCCGGGGCGCCCGGGAACATAACCTGAAGAATATCGACCTGGAGCTGCCCCGGGAGAAGATGATCGTCATCACCGGGGTGAGCGGCTCCGGGAAATCCACCCTGGCCTTCGATATCCTCTACGCCGAGGGGCAGCGGCGCTATGTGGAGTCCCTTTCCGCCTATGCCCGCCAGTTCCTGGAACTGATGGACAAGCCGGACGTGGAGTATATCGAAGGCCTCTCCCCGGCCATTGCCATCGAACAGCGCAGCGCCTCCCGGAATCCCCGCTCCACCCTGGCCACGGCCACCGAGATTTACGACTACCTCCGGGTCCTCTTCGCCCGGGTGGGCACCCCCTACTGCTACCAGTGCGGCCGGCCCATCGCTTCCTTGAGCGTGCCCCAGATGGTGGACCAGGTGATGGCTTTGCCCGGGGGGGCCAAGATCTCCATCCTGGCCCCGGTGGTGGTGAACCGCAAAGGGGAGCACCAGAAGCTCCTGGAAAGGCTGCAGCGGGAAGGCTACAGCCGCATCCGTTTGAACGGCGAGGTGGTGGAGCTGGAGGAGCTGCCGGTCCTGGACAAGAACCGCCGGAATACCATCGAGGCGGTGGTGGATCGGCTGGTCATCAAGCCGGATTTGCCCCCCCGGCTCACCGACTCCCTGGAGCTGGCCCTGCGCCTGGCCGAGGGGGTGGTGCGGGTGGCGGTGGTGGGGGGTGAAGAGCATCTGTACAGCGAAAAATTCGCCTGCGACCACTGCGGGGTCAGCCTGCCGGAACTTACGCCACGCCTCTTTTCCTTCAACAGCCCCCAGGGGGCCTGCCCCTCCTGCAGCGGCCTGGGCACCCGGCCGGTCATCGACCCGGACCTGGTGGTGCCCAACGAAGACCTGAGCCTCCGGGAAGGGGCCATCCGCCCCTGGGCCCACCGCCATTCCCTGCGGCACCAGCAGATGCTGGAGGCCCTGGAGAAGCACTATCACTTCTCCATGCACACCCCCTTCCGGGACCTGGACCCCCGGGCGCAGCAGGTCCTGCTCTTCGGCTCCCAGGGAGAGGTCATCAATTTCTTTTACGAGCAGGGATCCCGGCGCTACCTGGTGCCCCGGCCCTTTCCCGGGGTGGTGGCCCTCCTCCAGCAGCGCTACAAGGAGACGGACTCCCCCTTGGTGCGGGAGGAGATCGAACAGTACATGAGCGTGCAGCCCTGCCCGGATTGCCGGGGCGCGCGGCTGCGCAAAGAGGCCCTGGCGGTGAGGATCAACGGCGCCAATATCAGCGAGTTGACCAGGCTCACCGTGGCCCAGACCCTGGGCTGGTTCCGGGACCTGGACCTCAACCCCCGGCAGTGGGAGATCGGCCGCCGGGTGCTCAAAGAGATCGCCGACCGCCTGGGTTTCTTAAAGGAAGTGGGCCTGGAGTACCTCACCCTGGACCGGGCCACGGGCACCCTTGCGGGCGGCGAGGCCCAGCGTATCCGTTTGGCCACCCAGATCGGCTCCAAGCTGAGCGGGGTGTTATATATTCTGGACGAACCCAGCATCGGCCTCCACCCCCGGGACACCCAGAAACTCCTGAACACCCTGAAGACCCTCCGGGACCTGGGCAACACGGTGATCGTGGTGGAGCACGACCCGGAGACCATCCGCCAGGCGGATTACGTGGTGGACATGGGCCCGGGCGCGGGTAGGGAAGGGGGGAAGGTGGTCTTCGGGGGCACCCCGGTCCAACTGGTCAAGGACAGCCGCTCCTTGACCGGCCTTTACCTTTCCGGGAGGCGGGAGATTCCCCTGCCCCCGGAGAACCGCCAGCCCCAGGGATTCCTGCGCCTTCAAGGGGCCACAGGCCACAACCTGAAGGACCTGGAGGTGGACATCCCCTTGGGGGTCCTCAACTGCATCACCGGCGTCTCCGGCTCCGGGAAAAGCACTCTGATCATGGATACGCTTTACGCCGCGTTGCGCCAGAAGCTCTATCGGGCCAAGGTGCCTGCGGCCCCCTACACCGGCCTTTTGGGGGTGGAGCAGTTGGACAAGGTGGTGAACATCGACCAGTCCCCCATCGGCCGCACCCCCCGCTCCAACCCGGGCACTTACTCCGGGCTCTTCACCCAGGTGCGGGAGCTCTTCGCCCAGGTGCCGGAATCCCGCATGCGGGGCTACAAGCCCGGGCGCTTCAGCTTCAACGTCAAGGGGGGGCGCTGCGAGGCCTGCCGGGGGGAGGGGATCAACAAGATCGAGATGCACTTCCTGCCGGACGTCTATGTGCGCTGCGAGGTCTGCCGGGGCCTGCGCTACAACGCCGCCAGCCTGGAGATCCGCTACAAGGGGAAAAACATCGCCGAGGTCCTGGAGATGACCGTGAACCAGGCCCGGGAATTCTTCGGCGCGGTGCCTGGGATCAGGGACAAGCTGCAGACCCTGGCGGACGTGGGCCTGGGCTATCTGCAGCTGGGCCAGGCGGCCACGACGCTGTCAGGCGGCGAGGCCCAGCGCCTCAAACTCTCCCGGGAGCTGAGCAAGCGGGCCACGGGCCGCACCCTCTACATCCTGGACGAGCCCACCACCGGCCTGCACCTGGCGGACATTGAAAAACTCCTCCAGGTGCTCGACCGCCTGGTGGAGCAGGGCAACACGGTGATCATCATCGAGCACAACCTGGAGGTCATCAAGACCGCGGACCACGTCATCGACCTGGGCCCGGAAGGGGGCGACGGCGGCGGCCGCCTGGTGGCCGCGGGCACCCCCGGGGAACTGGCCCTTAACCCGGAGTCTTATACGGGGCGCTTCCTGCGGGAGGTTTTGGCGTGAGCATATTTTTACAGCTTTTGCTAAAAAAAGCCGATATAATTAACTAATAAGGTTATACGCCTGCTGGGGCAGGCAGGGCATGGGAAAAAACCGCTGGCAAAGGGCAGGGCGCCCCCTGAGGAGCCCTTTTTTTATTGGAGGTCGCCCCCCTGGCAACTTGGCGGTGTTTCCGTCTGTCGCCGCTGGCGGGTGGTGGTGACCATAAGGCAAAATTACAATATTGTATTTTATTGTAATTTAACACAACTGCTATATTTCATAATTGTTAATTATATAAATTTCTAATCCCTGCTCTAGAGGGGGTAAGCCAAAGGAATAAAATTAAAATAACCATAAATAACAATGATATGACCTGCTAGCCGCATATCGCTAAAGCGATTTCCCAATTCCTTCCTTAATCTTCTAATGATGGCCCGGTTATTGCATCAGTATTTTTATCATAAGCAACCTGAGAGGTTGCAGCAGTTGGCCTCATTTGTATCAACCATCAATAAGGAAGGAGCATCCTCTCATGGATATGTTGGCTCAATTCGGATACATGGGCAACCTCAGCCCCACGTTCTGTTATCTCTATGGCATGGTCATGGCCCTGGCTTCCGCCTGCCTGGCCCTGAATATGAAGCGACCGGAAAAGAAGGATTGATTCGCCATGCAGTGGCTGACCGGAGCAAGGGTCACCTCTAATCTCCAGAAAAAAGAGGAAAGGCCGGGGGCATTAATCTCTCTTGCCTGCCGCCGGCCTTTCCGGTATGGCCAGGACACCACTGGCCCCGGGGATGGTCTGGCCTTGACCCTGTCGGCAAATAGGTCTAGGGTGGTAAGAACGCGTCTGCTATCCCCTCCGGGCCGCGATGGCCAGGGCTTCAGCCCCTTAAAGGCCCCGTCTCGGGGTGGTTTTGCCAATTCCCCCACAACACTCTAGTCAATCTTTTTTATTAGCAATAATAACAATATGTTGCCTATGGTGGGCAATATTGCCACCCTTGCCTAACCAAATGGCCCCGAGCCTGCCCTCTTTTCTGCCTTACTCTTTGATGCAGGGTGCAGCCCCCGGGGAATTTTACATCCACTTGAGGCCGTACGCTTTCGGGGGCCAGGAGGGCCTTACACCCGCAGCACCCCCGTGACCCGGGCGGCCACCTCCTTAAGGTCGGCGGCGTTAGGCCGGTCCTGAATGTCCCCCAGGCGGCCCAGGGTGGAATATTCCTTGAACCTCCCCTCAGCGGGATATTGGCCAATGAAGTACCATTCGCTGACAATTTCGAAACCCAGGTGATCGAAGAGTTGGCCCATGTATTTCACTGCCGGGATGGCTTCATTGATACCGGTATGGGCGCCGCCATAGGTACAGTAGACCACGGCTTTTTTCCCCTGGCGACGGGGAGAGGCGAAATTGATCTCCCCGGTGGACGCATAATGGGCCAGCCTCTTCTGGATAAATTCCTGCAGGCCCTTGCCGGGAAGCCACTGGTAGACCCCGGAGCCGATAAAAATAAAGTCATAGTCCAGTAGGTCCAGTTCCTGATCGCCGGCGATCTTCACCTTGTCGAGCTGGTGTCCCAACCCCTCCGCGGTGGCTGTGATCTGCCGGGCGATTTTCTCCGTATTGCCGGTGGAGGAAAAATAGAGATTGAGTATTTTCATGGCCCTCTCCTATATATACTGGTTGCCAAAATTTTTTCCGCCCCCTTCACCCTAACCCTCTCCCACCGCTGAGGGGAGAGGGGATAAGAGGAAAGAACTTTTGGCAAATGCTATATGTCAAAACCTCTTTTTCTATCATCCTGAAGGCCGGGGAGTAACTCAACACCTCGAAAATACGAGATTCTTCACTCCGCTTCGCTTCGTTCAGAATGACAGTTTGGGGATAATTGAGGTTTGGAAATGGCTTCTAGAAAGATGATAACCACAAAAAACTGACGGACAAGCATAGGTCAGACGGCAGCGCCATCCATTTGGCGGAGAACAAAAAAGGGAGATGGGAAAACCGGTTTTTAGGATTCCGCCATGGTGAGGTGGTAGGCCAGGTTGTCCAGTTTGACGGTGAAGTCCACGTTTTCCACGGCCATGCCTTCCGGCACCTGCAGCTGGATGGGGGCGAAATTGAGGAGGGCCTTGACCCCGGCGCTGATGAAGCGGTAGGCCGCACTCTGGGCCTTGGACGCGGGGGTGGCGATCACCCCGATCTCCACGCCCTTTTCTTTCACTACCTGGTCCAGATCGTCCATGTTATGAATGACTTGGCCGCTGGGGAGCCGGCGTCCCACCTTGGCCGGGTCCACATCGAAGACCGCCACGAATTCGTAGCCCTGCCGGATGAAATTCTCGTGGGCCACCAGGGCCAGACCCAGGTTGCCGATACCCACCAGGGCCATTTTCCAGGTCTTGTTAAGCCCCAGGATGCGCTTGATCTCAAAGAGGAGCTCTTTGACAAAATAGCCCACCCCCCGGATGCCAAACTCCCCAAAATAGGCCAGGTCCTTGCGGATCTGGGCCGGATTGATGCCGCACTTTTGGGCCAGCTTGTCGGAAGCGATGATTTTTACGTCTTCCTGGGCCAGGGTTTCCAGACAGCGGGAGTAAATGGAAAGGCGGGTGATGGTGACCGCGGGTATCTTGGAGAATTTCATGGCCGAACGCATCTTTTAGATTTTTACAGATATCCGTGCAAAATTTCACAAATATTGGCTTAAGTTAGGGGGGCTGGGCCCCCCTAACTTAAGGCTTTTCCTTAGATTTTGAACCCCAGGGCAGCGGCAATGGGTTTGGTCATGGGGTAGGCGTACAGGATGATCAACGCCACGACCAGGGCGTAAATACAAAGGGACTCAATCATGGCCAGACCGATGAGCATGGTCACGGTGATTTTACCGGAAGCCTCGGGGTTGCGGGCGATACCTTCCACCGAGCTCTTCACCGCCAGGCCCTGGCCGATGCCGGTGCCAAAAGCGGCGATGCCGATGCCGAAACCCGCGGCGATGACTGCATAGCTGAAAAAGGTGCCCAGACCGGCGGAAGCCCCGCCAGCAGGCTCCGCCGCCATCGCCATAGAGGCGAACAGCAGGGAGACCAGCATGCTGAAACCAACTACCAACGCTTTTCTCATTTCAGAAACCTCCTACAGATGATTGGATATATGAAGTGGCCTTCTTCCGTAATTAATGGGCATGCTCCATGGAACCGGTAAAGTACATAATGGAGAGCAGGGTAAAAACAAAGGCCTGCACCACGCTGGTAAATACCGCCAGGAACATCATGGGCAAGGGGGCCAGGAACATCCCGGCCAGGAAGAGCAGGATCGCCAGCACCAGATCTTCACCCATGATATTGCCGAAGAGACGGAGGGTCAGGGAGAGCACCCGGGCGAAGTGGCCGATGATCTCGATGGGGAAGAACAGGGGCGCCAGGGCCGGAATGGGTCCCAGGAAATGCTTGATGTATTTGACGCCGTGATACTTGACCCCCAGGTAATGGGTAAAGACGAAGGTGCACAGGGCCATGGACAACGGGGTGTTGATATTGGAAGTGGGGGAGAGGAACCCGGGTATCAGGCCGATGAGGTTGCACACCATGATATAAAGAAACAGGGTGGCAATGAAGGGGAAGAAGGCCCGGCCTTCTTCACCGGTGATTTCCACCATGAAGTCCTCGAGGCCGCCGATAATCAACTCAAAGACGTTCTGAGCCCCCGCCGGCACCAGGGAGATCCGGCGGCTGGCCAACATGCCCAACCCTACCAGGATCAGCATGATTAGCCAGCTGTAAGTCACCTGGGGGGGAATGTGCAGGTTGAATTTCGACAGAAGGACGTCAAGAAAGAGGATTGGATGTTCCATGAGAAGGGTTCGCCTCCTTGTTCTTTTGCTTGATAACTTCGTTAATCCCCAACAGCGTGAGGGTCAAAACCACGGTGGATAGGCCCACCACCAAGCCGATGACGTTCACCCAACCGTGGCGCAGCAGAAAATAGACAATGACCACCAGGGCTGCAAATCGCAACAACTGTTTAACCGCGAAAAAGGCCTGGGCCTGTCCTTTGCTTTCCCGGTCGATCTGCACCCTTTCCAGGGTGCCCTTCAAAAAACGGTGGAGCAGGTGAAAATTGATCACCACCACCAGACCCCCCACCAGCACTCCCAGGGCGAATTCCCGGCCCCACCCCAGATAACCGGCCGCCACCAGGATGGTGAGCACCACCCAATTGGCGATCTTCAGGTGGCGGGGGGTTAAAAGATCCATGGAGCCTTCACTTCTCCAGCTTCTTACCCATCAGGTAGACGTTGCGGAAGCCGGCGATAATCCCCATGATCAAGCCAATAATCTTAAAGATATAATTGGTGCCGAAATAGTTATCCAGGAAGTAGCCGAGGAAAAAGCCGATGAAGATGGCTATGGCCAGGGCCATGCCGATGGCCGAAGCCCGGTAACCTCCCGAGAACAGTTCTTTCAGAAATTTTTTGGTGTCTTCTTTCAACTAAAACCCGGAATTAATCCGCTGGCCAAAAATACTTCTTTTCACATGTGCCTTCCTATCATACCCCTCAGGCTAAGTCAAATATTTTTGCCAAATGATCCAGAGAAAATACCCTGGATAAATTATAAGGGATATTGATGTGTTATAGTAAAAAATCGACCCACGTTTCGGTATATCGTTCACTTACAGGTAGGTAAGAGCTTAAAGTTTGTGCTTTTTTTCGCTAATACCCGCCCCCAGGCTTTTTCCGAAATTGCCCCGGGCCTGATGGGCGCCGACGCCTCAATGGGGCCAGGGATCTCAAGCCCCGGCTCCTTCCGCCACTTCCCGGTATAACGGCAGTTCCACCAAAAAGGTGGTCCCCTGGGGACCGGTGCTCTCCACGGATATCCGGCCCCGGTGTTTCTGGATGATGCCGTAGCTGATGGACAGGCCCAGGCCCACCCCTTTGCCCACTTCCTTGGTGGTGAAGAAGGGGTCAAAGAGGCGGCTGAGATGGCCTTCGGGGACGCCGGGTCCGGTGTCCTGGAAACGGACCTGCACCATCTCGCTGCCCGGCCCCCAGGAAGTGGCCACCGTCAGGCGGCCTTCCCCGTTCATGGATTCCCCGCAGTTCATTAACAGGTTGATGTAGACCTGTTCCAGCCGGTTCTTGTCCCCCAGGATCGGGGGCAGATCGGCCTGAAAATCTCTCACCAGATCGATGTTTTGAAACAGGAGGTGGTCGCTCACCAGGGACAGGGCCTCATCCAGGGCGGCGTTGATATTCAAGGGCACCATTTTGGAGGGCATGTGCCGGGAAAACTCCAGCAGGCCCTGGACGATTTCTTTGCAGCGGGTGGCCTCCCGCACGATCTTTTCCACCTGGGTCCGCTCCGCCTGCTCCGGGGCCAGGTCCTCCAACAGCAGATAGCTGTAAACCAGGATGCCCCCCAGGGGATTGTTGATCTCGTGGGCCAGGCCCGCGGCCAGCTGCCCCAGGGCCGCCAGCTTCTCGGTCCGGGCCAGTTGTTCCTCCAAATGCTTCTTATGGGTGATGTCCCGGACATGGGTCTGGATGGCGGGCTGGCCCTCATAAGTGGTGGGAAAGGAGACCAGCTCGATGTCGAAGCGGGTGCCGTCTTTTTTCACCCCCTTCATTTCAAAGATGCGGGGCCGGCTGTCACCCCGCAAGATCTGGGAGATCCGCCGGGCCACCGCCTGGTGATAGGGGGTGTCGATGAACCGCAGGAGACGTTGGCCCAACATCCCCCCGGCGTCCTGGTAGCCGAACATCTCCAGGCAGGCTTGGTTGACGTAAAGGAGGCGCATGGCGCTATGGAGGGCGATGCCGTCCATGGAGGTCTCCACCAGCCGGCGGAACTTTTCTTCGGAATCTTTCAACTCCCGGGCCAACTGCTGCCGTTCGGTCATGTCCAGGATGGCCTGCACCGCGCCCTGAATCCGGCCCTGGTCGTCGTAGATGGGAGAGGCGGTGTGATAGAAGTAGCGCTCCCGGCCCCGGAAATTGGGGAGATATTCAAAGGCCTCGTAAGCCCCGGGAAGATTGGGGGATTGCTTCAGATTTTTATCCCCGAAGAATTTTTCCAGGGCTTTGAGATTCTGCTCCACCACCAGGGAGGCCATGCTGGGCCGTTCATGGGAGTAAAAGGGGGTCCAGTAGCGGTAGGTGCCCACCATTTCGTGGCGGGAGAAGCCCGTCAGCTCTTCGCAGGCCCGGTTCCAGTAGATGATGCGGTGGCCTCGGTCGATGACGAAGGTGGGCACCGGCATGCCTTCCAGGATCCCTTCGGTGGTCTTCTTTTCCCGGATGATTTCCGATTCGCTCTCTTTGTGCTCGGTAATATCCTTGATGATCCCTTCATAGCCGGTGATGCGGCCGGCCTTGTTGCGGCGCACGATGCCGGTGAGCAGGGTGGGCACCTGCCTGCCCCCCGCGGTGCTCAATTTTATCTCCAGGTCCCGGACAAAGCCCTTCACTTCCACCTGTAGTTGAAAGCGCTCCCAATCCCGGGGGTCATGGAACGCGTCCCGGAAATGGGACAGGGACAGGGCCTTGGATTTTTGGGTGAATCCCAGAAGTTCCACCCCCGCGGGGTTGAGGTCCAGCAAGCGTCCCTCCCGGTCGGTGACAAAGATCATGTCCTTGACCCCCTCGAAGATGCGGCGGTAGCGCCTTTCCGAGCGCCGCAACTCGTGGTAGAGACGGGCGTTTTCCATGGCCAGGCCGATCTGGTTGCCCAGGATGGAGAAGAAAAACTTATGGGAAGATTGGAAAGGTTTGGAGGTGATGGCCGCCAGGTTGAGGAAGCCGGTGACGTTTTCCCGGTATTTCAAAGGGATGCTGACCAGGGCCCGAAACCGGGCGTCATGCTGGATCAGGTCGCCAAAAGTGGAGGTGAAAAGACGCTTATCATTGCGGATGTCCTTGATAATCAGAGGCTGGGTGGCCGCGGCCAGGTAAGGGCCGATGACCGTCTCCAACTTCCCCTGGGATACCTGCTTCAAGTATTCTGTGGGAAAACCCTTGGACGCGGCAAAGGTCAAACGTTTCCGCACCCGGTCCCATAACAGCAGTAGCCCCGCGTCCACCCGGAAGAAATCCAGAACCTCCGCCAGCACCTTGTTGATGATCTCCTGGAGGTCCAGGGTGTGGGCGGTAATGGTGGCTATCTGGTTAAACAGATAGAGCTCCCGGTGATACTCTTTTTCCCGGAGCTCAGGGGCCTCCAGCTCTTCCGCCGATTCCCTGGCCAGCTCTTCCGCCATTTCCTCGCCTCCCGGGATTGTGGTGGGTGAGGGGAGGGGCTAGTAGGGCAGGCGTCCCCGCCTGCCATCCGCTCCCTGCCCCTCCCCCCACGCCCCCCTCACCAACCTGCATATTGTGGGGTGCTTTTTAGGCACCATCCAGCGCTGTAGTTATTTAGGGCGGGTATGGCCCGCCAGGGAAAGTGCGGCTGGCGCACTGCAAGCCGTAGGGTGTGTCTTACGCACCACCCGCCACCGCCGCCTAAACCCTGTGGCTACACTATACCAGAATTACCGCAGGCAAATAAAGGGGGAAGGAGGGAACCCGGCGCGGCCAGGCCGGAAGGGGGACAGGGGAGTAGGGGCGGGGTCTCCCTGCCCGCCAATCCGTTTAGTTGGGCATTGACTCCCAGGAAGAACCGGCACAGGCCGGGGTTGTCGGAGATGGGCCTTCTCATAACAAGCTTCAATCAAAGGGTATCACGGGCTTTCCAGCCTGTGCTGCCTAAAGCCTGCGGCTATCAATATAGCCGATTGGATGCGACTAGGTATCAAAGAGATTAGGCGAATATCAGGGATTCCATTACCCCACTATCAGGTCTTACCCGATTGTCTTTTGGTAGCAGTTCACCTACTCTCTTTTACAAGCTTACACAGAACTTAATAGATCGACTCTAAAGGGCCATTAGCAGGGGACGGACATGGCAGCTCCCATCGATAAGAAGGATATGGTGGCGGTTTTTCTGGAAAGCCCTTTATATTGGACCATGCCGCCGTCAAAGAGGTTGGAACTGGTGAAACAGGATGAACCGCAGTTTTCCCGGAATCTGCGCCGCAGTATGTTGGCTTGGGTCAAAACCGGGATTTTCCATTACCCACCTTATCAAGGCAGGTTTTAACCAATTCTCTTTTCCTCCTTAAAGAGATGGCCCCGGTGGTCCACCCCCGCCACCGGGGCCATCTCTTTTGGCTGTCCTAAGCCGTAGGGTGCGTCTTCCGCACCATCCGCCTATACCACCATGACGACATGCTAATAAAGGGGAGGAAGGAAACAGCCGCGGGTAGGGGGGAAGAGTAGGGCCCTAAGTGTGCGGGATTCCCAACCGTCCTCTTCGATTTTACCGAACATATAGAGCGTGCAATTCACGCGGAATTATAGCGCTCATGGTCCGCCATATGATCTGATATTATTTACGAAAATATCTCTCGGTTGCTTGCTTAAATAGGTCACGAGATAATTCGCGAACGTGCAATCCAACTGAATGGACTTCAGATGAACTCAATTGAATCTCTTGCCCGATATTATATTCAGATATATTAGCCAATCTGCTATCAGCTCGGCTCATATTGTGAATAATACAGTTTCTTAAATTATAGCATTTGCCAAAAGTTCTTTCCTCTTATCCCCTCTCCCCCCAGCGGGGGGAGAGGGTTAGGGTGAGGGGGGGTGGAAAAAACTTTTGGCAACC
>JAGVAH010000068.1 GCA_020060385.1 Syntrophobacterales bacterium
GCGGCGGTGGTGGTCGTGGTGGTGGCGGCCGCGGCGGTGGCGGCGGCGGCAGGCGTCGCTAGTTCCAAACTACCACCGGAGTCCCTTAATCACCTGTTCACCTGCAACGACCCGGCCGGACGCCTTCTCCTGACCGAGGCATCAAGGGAAAGGCGTCCTGCCGCAGGGCCCAGTTTTTCCCGCCTTGCCGCGGTTGCTGAAGAAAAGGACGCTTATGAGCAGAGGTGCAATCCCTGGCCGCAGGTCTGCGTCTCCCTTGCCTATCTTGGGCCTGCTCCTGGGCCTACTTTAAGCTGCGCAGTCTGGACCAGCAGTTGGCAATTTCTCAAGCCACCCTGAAATCCTACCAGGCTTCCCGGCCTCTGGTGGTGCTGCGGCGCCAGCGGGGCATGGTCTTCAAGCAGGACGTGGCCCAGGTGGACGCCCTGGTGCACACCGCGGGGGCCAAGATCCCGGACCTGGAGCGGCAGATGGCCCAAAAGGAGAATGAGATCTGTATCCTTTTGGGCCAGAACCCCCAACCCATCCCCCGGAGCCAACCCCTGCCGGACTTGACGGTGCGGGCCCAGGTCCCCCCGGGTCTGGCCGCGGCCCTCCTGGAGCGGCGTCCGGACATCCGCCAGGCCGAAGAGGTCCTCATCGCCGCCAACTACCGCATCGGCGCGGCCCGGGCCAACTTTTTCCCCCGGATCACCCTCACCGCCCTGGGGGGCACCCAGAGCATCGACCTGGCCCTGTCCCAGTTCACCGTGCGCCAGGCCTTTAGGGAGGTCTCCGACGGCCTGGTGGCCCACGCCAAGTTCCGGGAATTCCCGGGAAGCAAGGCCGCCGGTGCCCCGGGTCGCCACGACCGCGGGCAACAATGACTGATGGGCGCTTGAGAAGCGGCCCCATCATTTGAGGAACCTCTATGCTGATAAGAATTCCTCCTTATCTTAGAGAACTGCGTTTTTTCCAGCTCACCATTTACCTGCTTCTGCTCTTGCTTATCTGGCCGCTGGTGGTTGTCAATTGGTTCTTTGCCATCCTGGTGGAGGTCTTTCTGATTAATTCCCTGCTGGTCTCCCTATCCGCCTTGGGCCCCAGAATTCACTGCAAATGGTTCCTGTGGATTGGCTGGAGCCTGGGCACCTTGTTTTATGTCCTGAGCCTCATCACGGTCACTCCGGCAATGACCAACCTGTGGCATATCCTGGATATTGTTTTTTCCACCTTGTTCCTTTTCGCCTGCATCCTGGCGACCATGCTCTATATTTTCCGGAGTGAGCAGGTGACCCTGGACACCATTTTTGCCGCGATTGTGACTTATCTGCTCCTGGCCTTCACCTTTTCCCTGTTCTATCAATTTCTCCTGGCCTTGAACCCTCACGCCTTCAAGCTCCCTTCGGCAGTGCCCCTGCACCCCTACAGGTTCTTTCAAAATGACATGATCTACTTCTCTCTGGTGACCATCACCACCCTGGGGTATGGCGACATCGTGCCGGTGATCCCCATAGCCCGCATGGTGGCGGTGGTGGAAGCCGTTACCGGCCATTTCTATGTGGCCATTCTGGTGGCCTGGCTGGTGGGGATGTTTATCTCCCAGTCCTTGCGGTCAAGGGACGCAGGGGCTGACGAGAACCGCCAATAGATAGGGAGCATGTGGCAAAAGGGAAATGTGGCTCCCAGGTAGGGGCTAAATTCCCGGCAGCTAGTCCCCCTCTTTTTTTCGCTGCTTCCTCAAAAAGCCGGTTGAGGACCAGACCCCCTGCTGGATATGGATGCTCACCAAGTCAATGGCCATGATCCTCTCCGGGAATCACGCCGGGGCCTTGCCAGATCCCCTTCTCGGGGGAACATAAAATTTACAAAAATTTTGCCGGAAAATCTTGTCAGCAACCAGATAATGATTATGGTTTAACAGAATCAACACCAAGGAGGACTCAAGAGCCTTACATCTCCCCATGGTGAAGTTGGCGGCAGGGTGGCACCGGCTTTGAAGAGGAAGCAGCGAACCTCTTGGTGTGCCCGGAAGGTGATGCCGAGCTTGCCTTCCCCGGGCAGCAGCCGGGCGAATCGCTGACGTGCCCCAAGTGTGCCATTCCCATGAAAGCCAAATATGTTTAGTAGATCCAAGGCTTCCTCACCTCTTTAACGCCGGTTTAATGGCCGGCGATGACATAAATCTGGTCAAAGTTAAATAGGGTTTGACCAGATGCGGTTAGGGGGCGGTACTCCCGCCTCCTTGTTTTTTATCCGGGGGATCTCTTGGTTGCCCCCGGCTTAACAGGCAAAGGAGGTTCTCTTGTCTGTTTCAGGAGAACGGGGCAAAGGGTTGGTGGATTAAGGATAGCTCCAGCAACGAGTGGCTGTGGACCCTGGAAGCCCTGAAGCATTTCCAGGATGCCGCTCCGGAAGAGCTGAAGGATTGGGTGGAACTGGACGTCGTCATCCATACCGCCGGAGACCTTAACCGAGGATTTTATCCCAGTACGCCTGGAAGGCCGCAATCATCTGGATCTGGTGCGGCAGTTTCAGGTCCAGGGCGCCCCGACCACGATTCTCTTCTCTCCTGGGGGGCAGGAGAAGCATCGGTTCGCCGGTTTTGGCCTCCGGAGGACTATCTCCAGGAATTGGCCAAGCGCGGCTGAAGGTAAAGGGTGGAAACGATGGATTTGCGCATTTACTTTGAAAGTACCCGGGGGCATGGGGTGTTGGCCACCAGCGACGCGCAAGGGCGGGTGAATATGGCAATCTTCTCCCGACCCCGCGTCTTTGAGGACCAGACCGTAGCTTTCATCATGCCCCACCATTTGACTCACAGCAACCTGCAGACCAAGCCTTACGCCGCCTATCTTTTCATGGAAGATGGCCCGGGTTATCAAGGCAAGCGGCTTTACTTGACAAAAATCAGGGAAGAGCAGGACACCGAACTCCTGCGCTCCCTGCGCCGGCGGGCTTATCCCCCCGCACAGGAAAAACCGGGGCCCCGTTTTCTGGTTTTCTTTAAGGTGGACAAAATTCTCCCGCTGATTGGGGCCGGCGAGGAAGAAGCCTTAACCTGATTCCGCCATGATGAGAAACCACAGATGTCCATAAGGAGCAACCCATGGCCGAGGCAATACGCATTACTCCCGAGGAAACCCGTCAGAAGCTGCAAGGGGGAAAGGCCCTCCTCGTCTGTGCTTATGACAGTGACGAAAAGTTCAAGGACCTGCAGTTGGAGGGAGCCATTTCCTTCTCCGCGTTCAGGGCCAAGCTTCCTTCCCTCTCCAAGGATCAGGAAATCGTCTTTTACTGTGCCTGAAACAGTGAGCACACTTCTGCCCGGGTGGCAGCAGAGCTCAACCAGCAAGGTTATGTGCAGGCCAAGGCCCTCCTGGGCGGAGTGGCCGCGTGGCAACAAGCCGGCTTCCCAGTCATCACCGCTAACCAGTAAGCAAGTATGGTTTTAGGGGGGATCAAGCCATGGGCCCGGAATTCGATCCCAGGGCTTGCCGAGATTTAAGTTATGGCCTCTAGATAGTGACCTCCCGGCTGGCGAAAAGCTGAACGGCCAGATTCTCAACACCGTCATCCAGGTCACTTCTAAGCCGGCCCGGGTGGCAGAGGCATGGGGCATGGTAGTCCGGGCAGGGGTGTCAAGAGTGCGGATCACGCCTCCCCTCCTGGAAGAAATAGCCATGCCGGCGATTTTTATATATGAGCCCTGGCGTCAAGCCTGGCCATGAAACCTTCAAGATTGATAATTGCCCTGACATGCGCACCTTCGCCGATTTTTTCCCGCTCATCGTAAGCTTCTACCTTGAAGGTGAGCCTGCGTCCGTCCACGGCCGCCAACTCAGCCAGGGTCCTGACCCGCATCCCCACGGGGTGGCCGCGAAATGGGAAACATTTAGATTAACCCCAACGCTTAACTGTCCCTGGTGGAGCTTGGAGTCCACCGAGGAGTGCGCGGCCTCCTCCACGAGGGCAATCATCACCGGGGTGGCCAACACCTCCGCCCCGCCACTGCCAAGATGCCTGGCCGTATGGTTTTCTCCCACCCCCCAGTTCTGCTTCCCCAACCAGACCCGGGGCAATAGCTCCCCTGACCTCCTCCTTGGGTAAAACGACTTTATGGGCATTTAAGATCTTGCCCGCGTCTCTCCCCGGGCTGGAACCGGGAACCGATCCAGGCGGCAGCGAAGCGGACGCCTGACCCAAAGGGGAATCCCATCCAGGATGCAAGTCCGGTTGGGGGGGTATTGGCCATGATCGTGTCCCCTTAATGAGAAATTATGGGCAGGCCTAAGAATGGTGAAAAAACCCTTTTGCCGGCCCAGAGCATTCACCCTCCCAGGATTTTCACGATGTCCATGAGATGTGCCAGAATCCGGCGGAAGTGGTCCAGGATATCGAAGTAAACGGAGGAGGTGTAAGTCTGTCCGTAACTTTCGGTCATTCGCGTGGAGAGCTCCGCTTCATCCTGGAAACAGCTATCCTTAAGCTTCTGACACTCATTTAGCAGGTAAGCCTTCAGGGAGAGGTCATCATGATGGAAGATATCCACCAGGGCCCGCAGCAGACCCGTCTGCCGGGAAAACAGATCGTTGATGTGAAAGAAGTCTTTATCCGAGAGGATCGCCCCTTGGTTGCTCTTTCGGCGGATAGGATCAGCCAGTCCAGCAATTTGGTGGGCCATGAATTCCAGGTGGGAAAGAATCTCCTGGAACTTTGCTGGATCAGGCCTAGCAGCGTCTGAGCCCTTCTCCAGATCCGCCTTAACCTGCTCAAAAAAAGGGTCGAGATCAAGGGTGATATCATCCAGTAGCCGGGCAATTTCCTCCAATTTGGCCAGACTGTGCCGGTTAAAGGCGTGCCGAGCTGCGCCCAGCATGAGCCGCAGATTGTCCACCGTGGGACATAATGCCTTCAGTTGGTCTAAAAAGACCCCCTTCTCCAGGTTCTCTGACATGGTGCTCCCTCATGATCTTGGAAATTGTCGCCTTCGCTCCCTATTCCGGTCTTCGTGCCCTATCCCCGTGGCTTTCATCATCTCCCCAAAAGTTGACAAACCCTCATAGAGCTTAGGGAGGTGTGCAAGATGGAGGAATGATTCCTTGGGAGACTGGGGAAAAAGTCCTTTTAATTATCAGGGCCAACCTGAAAATCTAGTGTCACGTTCCACAAATAGTATGACGTAAATTTAGCCCCTCTTGATTGCGAGGTATTTTAAGTCCCCCTTTTCTAAAGGGGGATTTAGGGGTATTATCAGGCGGTTATATAATCCCCCCTTACCCCCCTGTAGAAAAGGGGGGTAAAAAATCGCAATTTTAATTGTCCCGGTAATTAAGGGACGGGACACTAGGTTTTTGGGATATATACTGGTTGCCAAAAGTTTTTTCCGCCCCCCCTCACCCTAACCCTCTCCCCCCGCTGGGGGGAGAGGGGATAAGAGGAAAGAACTTTTGGCAAA
>JAGVAH010000001.1 GCA_020060385.1 Syntrophobacterales bacterium
TTTATTTCCAAAACCTGCTGCTCTTTCCCCATGTGCGCTTGCGCCTGCTGGGTCTCCTCCTTTTTTACGCGGGCTTGCGGCCTTCCTTTCTCCTGGCCTTTTCCCTGGCCTTGTTCCTGGGAGTGCTGCAAGATAGTTATGCCACCACGCCATTGGGCCTGCATCTGGGGGGCGCCCTGCTGTTGGTGGGGATCGCCCGGTTTTGCCGCCGCCGCCTCCTGCTGCAGAAGATCGGCCCCCAGATCATCGCCAGCTTGGGGGCCTTGACCTTGCAGGAAATGGGATTTATGGTTGCCTTGCTGCTTCTGGGGCTCCAGCCTTTCCCCTTCAACGAGTTGCTGGCCTTCCGGGGCCTGGAACTCCTGGCCACGGCCGCGCTGGGCCCCTTGATGTACGCCCTGGTGCTGGGATTGGAAAAGCTCTCCAGCCGCTATGGTTGGCGGCCCATGTCCCCTTGGGCCCAGGAATAGCCGTGGGCTTTTGGCTGTCAGCCCGCAACTGCGTTGGTGTTTGCTAAGTAATTGAATCTGCCCTGCCTCCCCCAATAAGACCCTTGCCCATCATCAAAGGGGGGAAGGCCCCAAGATTTGGTGAAGATAATCCTGGCACTCTAGGCCCACCAGGGAGGGAAAAGCTATCAACCGTCTGGCTTCCAGGTTCCGGGGGGAAACCCTGGGTGGAGCGTTGTCCGCAGAAGATCAGGAACGGATGCGCTGGGCCTTCTCCGCGGTGGCCCTGATCGTCCTCTTCCTGGCCGGTCTCCTTTTCTTGCGCCTCTGGTTTCTGCAAATGGTGGAGGGAGAGGAGCTACGGGAACGCTCCGAGCATAACCGCCTCCGCCTCCAGGACTTGCCCCCCTGGCGGGGGATGATCCTGGACCGGAACGGCCAGGTGTTAGTGGCCAACCGTCCCAGTTATGACCTGGTGGTGGTGATGGAGGACGTAACGGATATCCCTTTGCTGGCCCAACGCCTGGGGAAGATCCTGCATCTGGAGGCAAAAAACGTCCAGACCCAATTGGAATCGGCCCGGAACGCGGGGCTGGGACAGGTGCGGGTCAAGGGGGATCTCTCCTGGGAGGAGATGGCCCTGGTGGAGACCTTTCAGTTGGAGTTGCCCGGGACCTTGATCCAGGTGCAACCGAAGCGGGAATATCGCCAAAAAGGCCGGGCCTGTCACATCCTTGGCTATCTGGGGGAGATTACCGAATCCCAATTGAAGAGCGGCCGCTTCCCCAACTACAAAATGGGGGATGCCCTGGGCAAATGCGGTATTGAGGCGGCCCAGGAAAAGTACCTGCGGGGCCAACGGGGCTACCGCCGCATCGAAGTGGACGCGTATGGACGGGAGCTGGGCCAGCTGGACCGTCAGTTTCCCACTCCCGGGGCCAACATCATTCTCACCCTGGACAGCCGCCTGCAACAGGAGGCCGAGGAATGCCTGGCCGGGAAAGCCGGGGCCATTGTGGCCCTGGACCCCCGTTCCGGCGCCATTCTGGCCATGGCCTCCTCCCCCATTTATTCTCCCGAGGCCTTTGAACGGGGGCTCACCCCCTATGAATGGCAGACTCTCAGCAACCGCAAAGACCATCCCCTGGAAAACCGCGTGATCAAGGGCCAGTATCCCCCGGGCTCCACCTTCAAGATCGTCATGGCCGTGGCCGGGCTGGAGGAAAAGGTCATCAACCCCAAAACCACCTTCGAATGTACCGGGGTGCTGCCCTTGGGCCAGCATGAGTTCCACTGCTGGCGCAAGGGGGGGCATGGGACCACCAATGTCTACCGGGCCCTGGTGGAGTCTTGCGATATCTTTTTCTACCAGCTGGGCCGGCGCCTGGGCATTGAACGCATCGCCAAGTGGAGCAAATTTTTCGGCCTGGGCGCGCCCACGGGCCTGCATCTGGACCGGGAGATGCCGGGGCTGGTGGCCTCCCCCTCCTGGAAGCTGGCTCGCTTCCGCCAGCCCTGGCGGGAGGGGGACACCTTCTCCGTAGCCATCGGCCAGGGCTATAATCTGGCCACGCCTTTGCAGATGGCCCAGGTGGTGGCGGCCATCGCCAACGGCGGCCGGATCTATCAACCCCATCTGGTGGAAAAGGTGGAAAGCCCTGCCGGCGAGGTTATTTCCCAACCCGGGCAGGTCATCAAGTCCCAGATGCACATCAGTCCGGCCAACCTGGCCCTGGTGCGCAAAGCCCTCAGAGGAGTGGTGCACGACGAGGGAGGGACCGGCAAGGCCTCCCAGGTCCCTAACCTGGAAGTGGCGGGCAAGACCGGCACATCCCAAGTGGTGACCCTGGAACGGGAAAAGCGGGAAAAAGAGAAGCGGGGCAAAGCCCTGGCCCAATTCCAGAATCACGCCTGGTTTGTGGCCTATGCCCCGGTGGAGGCCCCGGAAATAGCCGTGGCGGTGCTGGTGGAACACGGCGGCGGCGGCGGCGCGGTGGCCGCGCCCCTGGCCGGGAGATTTCTGACCGCCTACTTCCCGGATAAGGCGAAGAAGGAAGAGGATAAGAAGGAGACCCCGGGAGCGGAACAGGACCCGGAGACCTCTGACTCCTCCCCCGATTCCCCCCCGGAATGAAGTTCTCTGGAAGGGCTATCCTGATGGAAGAGCCGGGGCCTTTGGGCTGATGGCTTATACCTCCGGCCTGTCCCCCGACCTCTCGTTCCCAAGCTGTGCTTGGGAACGCACTTGCCCGCCAAGCTGAGATTGGCGACCATTTTCATTCCCAAGTACAACTTGGGAACGAGCCATTCACGTTCCGAGGGAATGCCAAACCATGAAAATTGTTATCGGGTGCGTCTTACGCACCATTTTGGCGCGTAAGACGCACCCTTCGATTGATATTTTAAAGCAGAAAAATTTTTTACCGAAAACCGAAAACGGTATTAATACTCCGGCCCCCCTCCCTGCCAGCCATATTTGCCGATGAGACGCACGAAACGGCAGCCGCCCAGATAATCGAACTTAACCCCTTCCCCGGTCTTCCGGGCCCGGGTCAGGGTCTGGGAGAAACGGTCCCCCACCGGCACCACCAGCCTGCCTCCCAAAGCCAGTTGCTCCACTAACGGCCGGGGCACCTGGGGGCTGCCCGCGGTCACCAGGATGGCGTCAAAGGGAGCTTCTTCCGGCCAGCCCAGGGTGCCGTCTCCCACCCGCACCTGAAAATTCTTGTACCCCAATGCCGCCAACACCTTCCTGGCCTGCTCCGCCAGGGAGGCCAGGCGGTCGATACTATAGACCTCCGCGGCCAACTCCGCCAGGATCGCCGCCTGGTAACCGGAGCCGGTGCCGATCTCCAGGACCCGGTCGGTGTCCTTGAGCTCCAGGGCCTCGGTCATCAGGGCCACGATATAGGGCTGGGAAATGGTCTGATCGTCGCCGATGGGCAAAGGATAGTCATTATAGGCCTGGTCCCAGAGGGCCGGGGGCACAAAGCGGTGCCGGGGCACCCGCCGCATGGCCGCCAACACCCGGAGGTCGGCCACCCCCCGGACCTCGATCTGGGCGTCCACCATGCGATTGCGGACCCCGGAGAACTCATCTTCGGACATGATCTACCTCAGGGTTCAAGAAGGAAGAGGGGAGCGTTGCTTTCCACCCGGGCGTGGAGGATGGGAAGGGTGCAATATTTCTGGAGTCGGGCCCCTGCGGTGGCGATTTTTCCCGCCCCGGGGGCAGGATTACCCGCTTGCGGCCTGCAATATGCACACCCAAAGGCAGCATGGCAAACCTCCTGGACTGGGGGCTGGGGCCGCTTCTCTCTGTTTTCGGGGATGTTCGCGCCACAGGCGGATGCCAGGGAGGCGGGGGCCCTTTCCCTTAACATCATGTTATAATCATATATGCTTGGCAAAGGAAAATAAAGGGGCTGACAGTCCATGGAGTGTCGATTTCATCCAGAGCGGCAGGCCTGCGTACAGTGCCAGAAGATGGAGTTTGGGTACTGCCAGGAGTGCCTGGACGCCTGCCGGGCCTGCACCGACCCCTGCCTCTATTGCAAATTCCGCCGGGAATGCGTCATCTGGGAACTCTGCCGCAAGGAGGCCCGCAAGCGCTGCAAGGAGTTGGCCGAGGAAGAAGATTGAGGCAGGAGTTGGTGGGGGAGGGCATAACCCGTAGCGGCGGGCGTCCTCGCCCGCCTTGAGTCCCTGGCCCTCCCCCATACCCCCTCCACCCCCCCTATACTAATGGCCGGGGCAGGCGGGGCCTGGGGCCCCGCCTGCCCCGGTTTTTTTTGCCGTTCCGGCCCCCTGCTCCCCCAAGTTTAGCAGGAATCCTCTTCATCCCCTCTTCCCCTACCCCCGGGGGGAGCAGAACAAGAAGTCATTTCAAAACCGATCTTTGCAGTCGTTTTGGCTCATCCAGGAGGGTTGTATCGGCAAACGCCCCCCTTTTCTAAAGGGGGGCAGGGGGGATGATATAAGCGCCTGATAATCCCCCTAAATCCCCCTTTAGAAAAGGGGGACTTAAAGAATTATCCTGCCATCCTTTTGTCCGTTGTTAACCTATACTGGTTGCCAAAAGTTTTTTCCGCCCCCCCTCACCCTAACCCTCTCCCCCCGCTGGGGGGAGAGGGGATAAGAGGAAAGAACTTTTGGCAAA
>JAGVAH010000069.1 GCA_020060385.1 Syntrophobacterales bacterium
AGCTCGCCTGATGAACCTCCATCTCCCAGAGCTTCAACGGCAAAAAAACTATGCCTTTGCAAAAACTTAACCGGACACTGCTGGGATTTAGGGGGATTTTAGTGCATTCCAAATCGCCCCTCCCCTCCTTTTTCAAAGGGTGGTCAGAACTGATCTAATTAGGCCCGGGAAACCAATCCGCCTCATCCGCCAAGAGGATACAGGGGTCTTCATCGGCCAGCCAGGACCGGAAACCCTCCCCTTCCCGCCAGGGGACCAGGTGCTCCCAACCGCCCAGGTGCGCGATCCGTCCCCCCTGCCTTACCAGGCGTTTGAGCCGCGTGCACCAAAACCGTTCCCGCCGCCGGGTCTCCGGGCCGTTATGCAGGTCCAATCGCCATGGCGGACGCGCCAGGGCCAGCCGCGCCCGGCGAAATTCCCGGCATACCAAATCCTCCAGGGAATCCCCGGGTTCCCCGGCCAGGGCCCGGAGATTGGCGGAGGTGAGAAGCTCCCGGCCATACCGGGGCAGATGCTGCCTGGACACCCCCCCCAAATCCAGGGGCAGGCATTTTCTACCCCGGCCCCGGCTGTAATCCCGGGCCGCCCGGTACTCACCAGGCAGGGCGATCTGCGCGGCCACCCGGCGGATGGCCGGGTGCCCCGCGGCCTCCGGGGGTAATTCCGCAAGGGCCTTTTGCAACTGCCGCTGCCACCTGCCCTCCCAGGCTCGCCGGTAGCGCAGGGAAAAGGGGCTGATCTCCACGGTGACCAGGTCCGGCTGCAGCCACTCCAGGAGCTTCACAATCCTCTCATGCCCCCGGGGGTCCCCATGCACGGCGCCGATGAGGATGAGGTTATTTGCGGGGAGAGGCAGGGGATTTTTTTGCAAGGGGTTCCCCTGCCTGCCCCTCAAACTCCCCTCCCCACCCCCTGTACTGGATTGACAAGGAAGTTTCTGCTGCGCATCCGCATAAATCATAAGCCCAGTGGCGCAGGCGTCCCGCCTGTGCTCTATTTTCATTAGTCAGCCGCAGAATAGATGGTGGGCCTTCCCACCCTACACCCTTCTCCAGTTCCTAGTACTAAGTCCAATATAACGGCAATTTTTTGGTGGGGGCGAACCTGGTGTTCGCCCGCCCCCACAGGGCGAATACAAGATTCGCCCCTACAGCTCAATGCCTTGCGATTGCTAGTATAGTATAATTCCCTGTTATAGCTGAAAGCTGATAGCTGACCGCTGACAGCTTCCTAATCCTGCACAAACTCCCGGCCTTCTTTGAGACACATCTCCGCCCTGGCCAACTGCCTGCCCAAATAAATGGCATGGTTGATGTCTGATAGCGCCACGTCCCGTGCGATTTCGTGCTGCAACCTCTCCGCCTTCTTGCCCCGGTACTCCTTCAAGGTCACGTCCCCAAAGCGGTGCTCCACCAAAATTTCCTTGGCGTCCAGGGTGATGCGGAAATAGCCCATGGGGTCCAGGCGCACCTTGAAAGGCCGCTGGCCGATGACCATCAGGGCCCGGTCCAATTCTTTGGGGTCCAGGCCCAGGGAATGGCTGATGACGGTGATGGCCCCCGGGGGCAGCCCTGCCCTCTTAGCCACCCAGTTCTGGATGGCCATCAAGCCATAAAGGTTCAGAGGATAAGCGTCCATGGCGTTGTGGGTGCGGAAGGCGGCGCTTAGTGTCAATTTATTCTCAAATTTGCGGAAAAACAAGGAAACCAGGCAGGGACGGCCCTCTTTGGCCGCCAGGTCCCGGCGGGTGTCCCACAAGGAGACGTAGGCCTTGCGGTCTTCCGGGTCCTTCTGCAGCCGCTCCACGCACGCGGCCAGGGCGTCCAACCCGAAGTGGGTCCGCAGACGGTGGCCGTAGTTATAGGTCTCGTCTTCCCGCATCTCCCCCCGGAGGATGTCCTCCTGGTATTGCCGCAGCTTTTGGGGATCGAGATTGACGGCTTTAAGCTTCTCTTCGGCATCGAACCGGGGCTTTTCCACCACCACCTTGACGTGCTGCAGCTCCAGGCGGTCCCCTTTCTTCAAAGTAACCCGGCGGCCGAAGCGGGTGAGAAGGTGGAGGACCTCTTTCCAGGCCTCCAGAATGGTATCCCGCACCACCAGGTGGGCCCGGGGGTTGCTGGGGAAATGCTGGACTTCCACTTCGGGAAGAGGGATTTCCCGGCGTTGGTTGACTCGCCTAGTGGTTGGCCGCCATTTGGAGAAAAATCCTTTTATACTATTTAAGGTGTATTCTTCCTTGGAGTCTCCCAACCATTCATAAAGCAAATCTTCTGGAAATAGTGCAGGTGCAACCAGGTTATCAATAACTCTATGAGTATCTTTTATTCTGCATGGACTGGAAGTATTCCCCCCTCCAGCCAAGAATTTTATCGGCGCATCAGCAATGGGTTCGATCCCCTTTTTAAAAAAATTGACCAGTTCCTCCTTCGACCCCGACCGATCATGCCCACAAATCAACAGCGTCTGAATCTGCGGATTATACAACAGATTCCGCAGCATTTCCCTTAAGCCGTTCCCGTACAAATTCCCGAACACGGCGATGGGGCTGGTCTGGGGGGCCAGGTCCACCCCCGCTTCCCGGAAGCGCCCGATGACGTAATCCACCTTGGACCACAGAGTCACCACCCCGATGGTCCCATGGGGATTGATCACCGTCAGCCGGTCCGGGAAATAGAGGGGAATGAACTCCACCAGGGCACTATACCAAAAATCAGGCCTAAGGGCAAAGAACTCCTGGGAATACTAGGTGAAATCCTTCCCCAGGGTTGCTTCCCCCCCAGGTCATCCTTATCTTTGAATTGTCAGGCCGGCGGTGAAAAATGTTGCATAAACTCGCTCTCTGATGGTAGGAAAAGAAGTGTCCGGTGCCTAAAACTCAGGGCTTGGGCAAACCATTACCCGCAACAATATCAGCCTTAGATAAGGGGTCAGCCAATGATGTCTACGAAGGACAGGATGTATCTCCAGAGTTTCCAGGATATCAGCAAACTCTTGGGCTCCACCCTGGCAGTGGATGAGGTGCTGGACCACATCGTCCGGCAGATCACCAAGGCCATGAACCTCAAGGGAGCCACCATCCGCCTGGTCAATCCCAAAACCAACACCCTGGAGTTGGTGGCCTCGGTGGGGGTGAGCGAGGAATATCTCCACAAGGGGCCGGTGGACATGGACAAGAGCGTGGCCGAGGCCTTGAGCGGCCGGCCCGTGGCCATTTATGACGCCACCACCGATTCCCGCATGCAATACCCGGAGAAGGCCAAGGAGGAAGGCATCGCCACCCTGGTGGCCGTGCCCATGGTCAGCCATGGCCAGGTCATCGGGGTTATGCGCCTGCTGACCCCGGAGCCCCGGGAGTTCACCATGGACGAAGTGGACTTCGCCTGCGCGGTGGGGGATATGGGGGCCCAGGCCATCAGCAACGCCAAGATGTATGAGTCCCGCACCCGGGAACTCCAATTCCTCAAAGGCCTCCTGGAAGTCTCCCGGGCGGTTAACTCGGCCCTGGACGTGAAAAAAGTCCTGCAACTCCTGGTGAAGACCGCCACCACCGCCCTGGACATCAAGGCCGCGGCCGTGCGCCTCCTGGATGTGAAACGCCAGCAGATGGAGCTGGTGGCCTCCTACGGGCTGAGCGACCGCTATATCAACAAAGGCCCGGTGGGCGCAGATAAATCCCTCACCGAAGCCATGACCGGCAAGGCCGTATCCATCTACGACGTGGCCCTGGACCCCCGGGCCATGTTTCCCAAGGAATCCGCGGAAGAAGGGATCAAATCCATCCTCTCCGTGCCCATCTCTTTAAAGGGCAACGTCATCGGCGTGCTCCGCATCTATACCGCGGAACACCGGGACTTCAGCGACGACGAAATCACCTTCATCTCCTCTTTGGCCCAACAGGCCGCCATGGCCATGGAAAACGCCCGCATGTACCAGAAGCTCAAGGGCGAACACGAAGAACTGATGAGCGACCTCTACCGCTTCACCGGGTTTACCAGGGGATTGTAAAAGACAGGGGGCAGGGGACAGGGATTGGAAGCTGGCTGTTTTTCCACTGATGCTACCTCCTGTCCTTTACAGATCATCGATAATTTTTCTTAGGCCTTGATAATAAGCAGTTTAATTCCCCCTTTGAAAAAGGGGGTGAGGGGGGATTTGCTAAGCGCCTGAAATCCCCCTAAATCCCCCTTTTTCAAAGGGGGACTTTTAATGCTCTCGGTTTTCTATGAGGCCCTAGATTTCCATTTGCAGAAGGATTTTCCACAGCCTTATTGGAGGCGCGATGTCTCATTACTATGAAGAAAAGGATCTGGAAAGATTCCAGGAGATGGGCAAGTATCGGCCCGATCTCTTCGATAATTTCATGAATTATTATCAGGGGGTGATGGCCCCGGGCGGGGCCCTGACCGTCCGGGAAAAGGCCCTCATCGCCCTGGCCGTGGCCCATACGGTGCAGTGCCCCTATTGCATCGACGCCTACACCCGGGTCTCCCTGGAGAACGGCTCCAACCTGGAGGAGATGACCGAGGCCGTGCACGTGGCCGCGGCCATCCGGGGGGGCGCGGCCCTGGTCCACGGCGTGCAGATGCACAACATCGCCGCCAAGATCACCATGTAGGGCCCGGCTTATGATTCCCTTCGCCCGGCAACTGGAGAGCCTGGGATACTCCGGCCTCAGGGCCCTGGAGGTGGGCACCCTCCAGGTGAACCTGGGCTGGCGCTGCAACCAGGCCTGCAAACATTGCCACCTCCAGGCCGGGCCGGAGCGCCTGGAGCAGATGGCCCTCCCCACCATCCGGGAAGTCCTGCGGGTGACGGAGACCGGCGCCATCCCGGTGCTGGACTTAACCGGCGGCGCCCCGGAATTAAACCCCCATTTCGAATACCTGGTGGCCACCCTCCGCCGTCTGGGAGTCCACGTCCGCAGCCGCTCCAACCTCACCGTGCTCCTGGAGCCGGGCAAAGAACATCTCCCGGAGTTTTTCCGGAAGCACCGGGTGGAACTGATCTGCTCCCTGCCCTATTATCAGCAGGAAATGGTGGACCGGGTCCGGGGGCCTGGCGCCTTTTTTAAGAGTCTGGAAGCCCTGCGCCGCCTCAACTCCCTGGGCTACGGCCAGGCAGGCTCGGACCTGGAACTGCACCTTATGTATAATCCCGGGGGCGCGTTTTTCCCGCCCGGGCAAAAGCCCCTGGAAGACCTTTTCCGCCGGGAACTGGCCCAACGCCACGAAATCCACTTTCACCATTTGTATACACTGCTCAACATGCCCATCGGCCGGTTCCAGGATTATCTCCGGAAATCCAGCAATTACGAGAGCTACATGGGCAAGCTGCTGGCCAGCTTCAATCCGGCCACCTTGTCCGGCCTCATGTGCCGCTCCCTGCTCAGCGTCGCCTGGGACGGCCGCCTCTTTGATTGCGACTTCCACCAGGCCCTGGATCTGCCCCTGCTGCCGGGCCTGCCCCAAACCCTGGAGGAATTCGACCTCCAGGCCCTGGCCAGCCGGCCCATCCGCCTGGCAGAACACTGCTACGGCTGCACCGCGGGCGCGGGGTCCTCCTGCGGGGGGAGCTTGGCCGGGGCTGAGTAGTTGAGGGAAGGGCCGTGGGAGGATAGTACTCAGTGGTCAGTGGTCAGTATGAAACAGCCGGCGCCTGACAAAGGACTACTTATTACTTATTACGTATTACTGAAAAGCCCCCATATCATCTACAGACCTCCCCTCCCACCCCACCGCCCGGTAAACAGGCGCTCGGCCAGATGGTAGGCCAAGAAGAGCCAGTTTTTCAGGGTGGTGGAGAAATAGCCCTGCTGCAGCCATTTGCGGCCGGAGCTGGCCACGGGCGGGGTGAGGATGCGGACGCAGGTATAGGGCCGCAGGCGGATGACCAGGTCCAGGTCTTCCGGGCGGCGGAGGGAGAAGCCCCCCAGTTTCCCGAAGAGGTCACGGCGCAGGATCAGCGCCTGGTCGCCATAGGGGAGGCCCAGGAGCCGGGCCCGGCGGTTGGCCCCCCAGGCGATGAGTCTGAGGGCCGGCAGCCGCGGGTTTAAGGCCAGTTCAAAGGCCCCGGCGGCGAACGCAGGGTCCGCCGCAGCCCGGCGCAGGGCATTCAGGTGCTCCGGCCCCAGGGATGTGTCGGCGTGGAGGAAGACCAAAAACCGGCCCCGGGAGGCCATGGCCCCGGAGTTCATCTGGGCCCCCCGGCCCCGGGGGGCCTGGAGTAGAAAGACTGAAGGAAAAGCGGCGGCCACTTCCCGGGTGCCGTCCGTGCTGCCGCCGTCCACGACGATGATCTCTACATCCGGGGCCGCAGGCAGCCCGGCCATGGTCGGCCCCAGGATGTAGGCCTCGTTATAGACCGGGAGGATGATGGAGAAAGTTAGAGGTTGGTCGGGAGGGGGAGTAAGCAGTGAGCAGTGAGCAGTGAGCAGTCCCGATAAATTTTGCTTTTTCTGCTTACTGCTCACTGCTAACTGCTCACTATTAATCCGGCCTCCCGGCATCGCTTCACCCTTTCCACTCATACCATGGCCGCCTTGCTCATCATCTTTGCCAAGGAACCCCGTCCGGGGCAAGTAAAAACGCGCCTCTGTCCGCCTCTGTCGGCGGAGGCCGCGGCCCGGCTATACAAAAAATTTTTAGAGGACATCCTGGAGGAGATGGCCCGGCTGCCGGGCCTCAGCCTGGCCCTGGCCTATACCCCGGATACGGCCCGGGATTTCTTTCAGGAATCAACCCCGCCCGGGGTTTCTCTCTTCCCCCAGGCCGGCTGTGACCTGGGGGAGCGCCTGGTGCGGGCCTTCGACCAGGGTTGGGCCGCGGGCTTTGGGGCCGTCCTGGTGCGCAACAGCGACAGTCCCGATCTTCCCGGGGAAATGGTGCTGGCCGCGGCCCAGGCCCTGGAATCAGGGCCCGCTGGCCTGGTCTTGGGCCCCAGTCCCGACGGCGGCTATTACCTGGTGGGGCTGAAATCCCCCCAGCCGCAGCTTTTTCAGGGGATATCCTGGTCCAGCCCCGGGGTGCTGGAGGAGACCCTGGCCCGGGCCGCCGGGCTGTCCCTGGCCGTGCATCTCCTCCCTCCCTGGCCGGACATTGACACCCTGGCCGATCTCCAGGCCTTCCTGACGCGACGTCCTTTGCCTGGCGCTCCCGGCCGGCGCACTTATCAATACGCCCAAAAACTGCTGGCCGGATAAACTGGTAAGTCCTTGGAGATTTGGTGAGATTCTGTTAGATTGAAAAAGTTATGCCCAAAGAGACCCCCGCGGCCAAGGCCTCGCCCCTAAAACCCCTGCTCTTTATCCTGCTGGTGGCCCTGATCATCATCACCGTCCGGGTCTTGCACCTGGAGCAATATCTGGAAAAAGAGCGGCTGCGCCAGTTCGTGGCCGGTTACGGGGCCTGGGGGCCCATCGTCTACCTGATCATCTGGACCCTGGCCCCGCCCTTGTTTCTCCCGGGATTGCCCATCACCCTGGCCGGCGGCGTCTTGTTCGGCCCTTTCTGGGGGGTGGTCTATGTGATCTTCGGAGCCACCGCCGGGGCCACCCTGGCCTTCCTGGTGGCCCGCTATCTGGCCCGGGACTGGGTGGCCGCCAAACTCCAGGGCACCAGACTGGCCTCCCTGGATGACAAGGTGGCCCGGGAAGGCTGGGAGATCGTGGCCTTCACCCGCCTCATCCCCATTTTCCCCTTTTTTCTGCTGAACTATGCCTTCGGGCTGACCCGCATCCCCTTGTGGCATTACGTCCTAGCCACCTTTTTCGGCATGCTGCCGGTGACCGCGGCCTATGTCTACTTCTCCGCCAACGTCCTGGACCTCTTCCAGGGCAAATTTTCCAAGGATCTGCTCATCGGCGTCCTCCTCCTGGCCCTGGTCTCCCTGATCCCCTTTGCTTATAAGAAGATTAAAGCCAGGAAGGGGGAATCCTTGGATCTGTAAGGACTTGTCCGCCCCGGAGGTGCCTGATGATCCCCTGTATCTGGAAACGGATTTCTGGCCCGGCCCTGCTGTCCTTTCTCCTTTACTTGTTGCCGGTCCTGCTGCTGACCGTGGCGCCGGCCTCCGGGGTGCCCCAGGGTGGTTATGCCCATCCGGAAACGTTGATCCAACCTGAAGAGCTCAAGGCCCTCCTGGACCGCAGAACCCCTAACCTCCGGATCATCGACGTGCGCCACAAAGCCAAGTATTATCTGGGCCATATTCCCGGGGCCCTGGAGGTCTGGCGCCCGGACCTGGAAAACAAGAATAACCGGGGCCGGCTGGCCACCCAGGCCCAGATGGAGGCCCTCCTGGGCCGCCTGGGGGTGGGCGGCCAGGACACCCTTATCCTCTATGGGGATCACTATGATCATACCCGTTTGTGGCTGGTCCTGGCTTATTACGGCTTTCCCCTGGAGCGCATGCGCCTTTTGGACGGGGGCCTGGAGGCCTGGAAGGCCAAAGGCTACCCCACCCAGTTCACCGCTCCCCGGGTCAGCCGCTCCAGGTACAAATTGCCGGGGCCGTCCTTGACCCCCACTCTGGTGGCCACCCTGGAGGAGGTGAAAAAAGCCCTAAACGACCCCCAGAAAGTAATCCTGGACGTCCGCTCCCAGAAGCAATACCTGGGACAGGAAAGCAAAGAAGGGGCCACCCGCCACGGCCATATTCCCGGAGCCTTGTGGCTGAATTGGCAGGAGAACCTGGTGCCTGCCGGACCCTTCAAAGGCTACTTAAAGTCCGAGGCGGACCTGAAGCAAATCTACGGGGCCCTGGGAGCCACCCCGGATAAAGACATTTACCTCTACTCCCATAACGGCTTGCCGGCCACCCTCAGTTTGGTGAGCCTCTACCTGGCGGGGTATCCCCTGGAGAAACTCCACCTCTATCTGGGTTCCTGGATCGAGTGGAGCCGCAGCCAGGAGGCCGTGGAAATGGGGCCTGAAGCTGCCCATGTCGGCCGGCAGTCACCAGATAAAGCTATTCCAATGAAAACCAAGGAGAAAAAGGCCCAACCCTGAGAAGAGAATTCTCCGGCTTTTCCGGGGCAGCCGCGCCTGCCCCTTTCTTTATGGCAGCCGCAGGCTGGAACCTGCGTCCTTTTTCCTGTCCTGGTTCTGGGATGCAGGCTGCACAGCCTGCGGCTGCCAAAGGTAACACTATAACCCATTTCAAAACCTATTATGAGGCTGCAGATAGGTTATCAATACGAAAAGGATAGCAGGAGGATTTTTCAAGTCCCCCTTTTTTAAAGGTGGATTTAGTAGGATTATCAGGCGCTTACATAATCCCCCCCACCCCCCTTACAAAAAAGGGGGTGATCCTTTTTCTCATAAAACCTTTCTGGATGAGCCAAAACGATTGCCAAAATCGCTTCTGAAATGAACTTCTAAGTTATTCTTAAAGGGCCCTGCAGAACCCCATGTCTGACGTAAAACCGGCAACCACCATCAACTGGGCCGAAAGAATCCTTTCCCAGTGCATCGGCGAGGAACTGCCTCCCTGCCAGGCCGCCTGTCCTTTGGACATCCGGGTCCGGGAAAAGCTGCGCCTGCTGCAGGCAGGCAAGATGGCCGAGGCCCTGGAGGTGCTCCTGGAGCGCTGCCCCTTCCCCGGCATCCTGGGCCGCATCTGCTCCCGCCCCTGCGAATCCGCCTGCACCCGGGGCCAGATGGAGGCCCCCATCGCCATTGCCGGGCTCAAACGCTACCTGGCCGACCTGGACCCGGCAGCCATGCTGGGGGTGGCTCCCGGCCCTGACCGGCCTGAGCAGGTGGCGGTGGTGGGGGGCGGGCCCGCAGGGCTGATGGCCGCCTACGAACTCCGGAAGCTGGGCTACCCGGTCACCCTCTTCGAGGCGGCAGACGCCCTGGGCGGGGCCCTGCGCCTCTATCTCCCGGCCTTCCGCCTGCCCCGGGAGGTCCTGGACCGGGAGGTGGGACTGATCGCGAAGATGGGTACGGAAGTGCGCCTCCGGAGCCGCCTGGGCCGGGACATCCATCTGGAGGACCTGCGCCGGGACTTCGCTGCGGTCTTCCTGGCCCTGGGCGCGCACAAGGCTCTCTCCCTGCAGATCCCCGGGGAAGACCTGCCCCAGGTGCTGCCGGTCCTGGATTTCTTGCGATCCGCCAATGGCGACCGGCCCCCGGCGGTGGGACCCCGGGTGGCGGTCATCGGCGGGGGCAACGCCGCGGTGGACGCAGCCCGCGCCGCTTGGCGCCGGGGGGCTAAAGAGGTCCACTTGTTGTACCGCCGCACCCCGGAACTCATGCCCGCCCTGCCCGGAGAAGTGGCAGAGGCCCAGGTGGAAGGGGTGCGGTTTCACTTCCTCACCATGCCGGTGCGCATCCTGGGTGAGGGCCGGGTGCAGGGGCTGTTGCTCCAAAAGACCACCTTGGGGGAGCCAGACGCCCACGGCCGACACTGTCCGCTGCCAGTGCCCGAGTCACAGTTCACCCTGGAGGTGGACACCGTCATCCCCGCGTTGGGGCAGACCGCGGACTTCGGCTTTTTCGGCCCCGGCCTGGCCTTTGACACCGCCACCATCCACCGCCTGGAAGCGGACCCCGTCACTTTGCACACCCAAATCCCCGGGGTCTTCGCTGGCGGCGACCTGGTCACCGGCCCCCGCACTGCGGTGGAGGCCATGGCCGCGGGCCGCCGGGGGGCCCTGGCCATTCACAGCTTCTTGGAAAAGGAGCCTCTGCCCGCTGACTTGCCCCCTCTCACCAGCCGGTCCACCGGGCTCATCGTCGATACCACCGGCGTTCCCACCGCCGCCCGCCAGGCCATGCCTGACATGCCCCTTTCCCAAAGGGCGGCCAACCCCCTGGCCGAAGTGGAACTGGGGTTTTCCCCGGACGGGGCCCGGGCGGAGGCGGCCCGCTGCCTCACCTGCGTCTGCTCCCGATGCGTTCAGAACTGCACCTTTCTCCAGCGCTACGTCCGGCATTTTCCTTATACGGAAAAAGAAATCGTCCGGCTCCTTAAGTCCCAGGGGGAAAAGGAACCCCTGCTCCCCTATTCCTGCCATTACTGCGGCCTCTGCCAGGCGGTCTGCCCCCGGGACCTGCACGCGGGCCATCTCTGCCTGGACTACCGGCGCCGCCTGGTGGCCCGGGGGAAAGGCCCGCTGCCCCCCCACAAGGGCGTCCAGGACTACGTGAAATGGGGCACCCATCCCGTCTTCACCTTGAGCCGCCCGGACCCGGCCACGGGCAAGGCGCAACGGGTTTTCTCCCCCGGCTGCTCCCTCCCCGGCTACTTCCCCCGCCTGGTCCGGGACGCTTATCAATATCTCCGGGAGAGATTGCCCCACACGGGCATCATGCTCAACTGCTGCGGCGCGCCCAGCCTGATGCTGGGGGAAGAGGAGGTGCAGGAACGGGTGGCCGCCCGGGTGGCCGCGGAATACCAAAAACTGGGGGCCCAGGAACTCATCGCCGCCTGCACCCATTGCCTTAACACCCTCAATACCTACTGCCCGGAGATCAAGACCCGCTCCCTCTACGAAGTGATGCAGGAGCACGGGCTGCCGGCAGCCGTTCCCCAGAAGGCGGGATCAGTCTTTCAGGTCCATGATCCCTGCGGCGCCCGGCAGACGCCGGTGGTCCAGGACGCGGTGCGCAGCCTGGTGACGGCCGCGGGCCACCGCCTGGAAGAGATGCCTCATAATCGGGAAACCACCATCTGCTGCGGCGCCGGAGGCCTGGTGCCCGCGGTGGACAACCCCCTGGCCAAAAAGATGACCGCGTTCCGCCTCTCCGAAGCCACCCAAGACCTGATAGTCTATTGCGCCACCTGCCGGGCCAAATTCGTCAACGCCGGCCACCACTCCCTCCATGTCCTGGAACTCTTCTTCAACCCCCGTTGGCCCCAAACCAAGGCCGCCCCCCCGGCCAGCCCCAGCAAACGCTGGTGGAGCCGCTGGCGCCTGAAGCGCTATTTTCAGAGTCTATGATTGTGAACAATCGGCGGTAGGCAGTTAAAGATGTCGTCTTCTCCCACCTCTGTTCTTACCGCCTACTACTCTCTCCAATTACCCCGGCACCCCCTCCCTATCACCGGTAAACCGAAGCAGGTGTTGCATACTGAAACACCTAAAATCTTTGGAAAAAAAATACTTAATGAGAACAATTTATGCTACCATGCGATTCGAAAGGCACCTGGTAACCAGAGGAAAAAATATCGAGGATTAAATCCTGAAAGGAGGATGGCGGCATTATTTTATAACCGCAGCGGCTTAAATCGCTGCATATTTCCCGCTGCAAAAGGTAGTAATATTCTGGCCTGACTCTAGAAAGGGAGGTAAAAGGAGGTCTCCATGAATGGGCTGGAAAAACTGAAACAATTGCTGGGATTGGGCGCCGAGGTTTCTGAGGAAGGCGTTGTCGAAGAATTGGCATCCCAAGTGAAGACCCTGAAGGAAATCCGGGAAGCCCTAGGATTGCCCCCAGACACCCCCGCGGCTGAGATTAAAGATCGCCTTCAAAACCTCAAGGCGGAACATGCCGAATTGCTGGGCCTCAAAGGTCAGTGGGAGTCCCGGGAAAAAGAGGAATTGCAGGTCAGCCAGTGGCAGGCCCTCTACAAATCCGAGGACTGGCTGGGGTGTTGGATCGGCCTAAGTATCATCGCCATGGCTACTTTTCTTTTTTCTTTTACCGGCCTGACCTACAAAGCCCCTTCCTTCCGGTGGACCACTGCCGCGGAATTTCAGTCCCATACCGCGGCCATGGCCCCGGTGGTGGAACAAATAATCACCCAAGCCGGGAATAAAGGGGAGACGGCCTTGCAGGAACAGGCCCAGGCCCTCCAAAAAGCCATCGCCGCCAAGGATCGAAAGGCCATCGGGGCCGCGGGCAAAAAACTGGAAGCCGCCGCCAAAAAGGCCAAGGATAAGGACCTGAAGGCCAAGGCGGGCATGGTGGGCAAAGGCTTCAACGACCAGGCCGGCAGACTCCCGGACAAGGTCATGTCCGCGGACAATTTCAGATATTCCCTCTATGTCTTTGTGGCCTACCTGTTCATCGGCATCATTGGCATGGCCCTCATGGGCCAGCCCGTGGGCTTCTTTATCACCGGCTTTCCCGTCGTCTTCATCATCTCCTGGTTGTCCCTCTTCCTGGCCGGGAATTACACCATCCATGAATACGGCCTGGAGTATGTGCTCTTCTGCCTCATTCTCGGCCTGCTGGTGAGCAACACCGTGGGCACCCCCAAGTGGATAATGCCCGCGGTGAAAACTGAATTCTTCATCAAAGCCGGTCTGGTGATCCTGGGGGCCCGGGTGCTCTTCGGGGTCATCCTCAAGGCCGGCGCCCTGGGCATGGTGCAGGCTTTGGCCGTGGTCGGCGTCGTCTGGTATTCCTGTTGGTGGCTGTGCAAGAGGTTGGGCATTGACGACGACTTCGCGGCCATGCTCTCCAGTTCGGTCTCCATCTGCGGGGTCTCCGCGGCCATTGCCACCGCGGGCGCAGTGAAAGGCGACCCCAAGAAGCTCTCCTACGTCACTTCCATCGTCCTGGTGTGCGCGGTGCCCATGATGGTGCTCATGCCCATCATCAGCAAGGCCGTGGGTATGCCGGACGCGGTGGCCGGGGCCTGGCTGGGCGGGACGCTCGATACCTCGGGCTCGGTGGTGGCCGCGGGCGCGCTCATCAGCGACCTGGCCATGAAGGTGGGAGTCACGGTGAAGATGTCCCAGAACGTCCTCATCGGCGTGGCCGCCTTCATTCTCTCCGTGATTTGGACTTTGAAGGGGCGGAAAGAGGGCGAACAGGCCAGCCTGTGGGAAATCTGGTACCGCTTCCCCAAGTTCGTCCTGGGGTTTCTGGCGTCGTCCCTTCTCTTTTCTTTTATCTTGAGCGAGGCTACCATTAAGGCCATCGGCAAGCCCGTGCAGGCGTTGGAGGTCTGGTGGTTTGCCCTGGCCTTCACCTGCATCGGCCTGGAGACCAGGTTCATGGACCTGGCGGCCCTGGGCGGCGGCCGCCCGGCCGTGGCCTTCCTGGCGGCCCAGGGGTTCAACGTCATCTGGACCCTGATCCTGGCCTATCTCTTGTTCGGCGGCATTATCTTCCCAATGCCGGTGTTTTAACCTCAACCACCTACAGAAATTAACCAGGGCCGGAAGACCTTAGTCTTCCGGCCCCATTTTTTAACCTGCTTCTTTCCCAAGATACAAAGGGCGGACCCCCAGGTCCGCCCCGGCAAACGCCGCTGGCGCCGCGTGCGCCTGAAGCGCTGGTGGCCAGCATGATGATGAGGCCCGGGGCTAGGTGGGCATTAAACAATATCCTAACCTGGCCCCTTCATTTTAACCGCCGGCCACTGGCGCCCCTTCCCCGCACTCTCCCCCACAGATATCCAAAACCTTGATTATCCAACAAAATCTGCTGGAAGTTCAACGGGGTATGTGGTATGAGAGAAAAGGTCCTCTGATGTTCAACTAATTTCCCCTTTAGTCATTAGTCGATAATAAAACCCAAACAAAGGAGGTTGCCGATGATCGAGGTGCTGCCCGAAAGCCAAGGGAAGGTAATGGGAATCAAGGCCAGTGGCAAAGTAACCGCCCAAGATTACGAAGAGGTTTTAATCCCGCGCCTGGAGGCCGTGCTTAAGGAGCATGGTACAGTGTGCTTTCTTTACCTGATAGACGAGGACTTCCAGGGTTTCGAACTGGGGGCCATGTGGGACGATGCCAAGGCCGGCCTCAAGCACCGCCAGGCGTTCGAGAAGGTGGCCCTGGTGGGCGCGGCCCGGTGGATGGAGGTGGGGATGAAGCTCTTCGCCCCCTTGATGAAGGGAGAATTGAAAAACTTTCCCCGGGAGCAGCTGGCGGCGGCCTGGGAGTGGTTGAAGTCCTGACCTTAGCCGTCAGTTCTGATGCCATTTCGCAATCAAAAGACATTGAACTGTATGGACAGGCCAAAGAGAGAATTGTCAGCCGTTTTACCCATGACTACGTCAGCGATCTCCTGGCCAAAACCGGAGGCAACGTCACCCGGGCCGCGGAGCTGAGCGGGTTAAGCCGGGCCTCCCTGCAAAAGGTCATGCGCCGCCTGGGGATCAAATCCGCTGGCTTCCGGAAAGAAGACTAACGGAAAAGCTTTACCACAGAGGCACAGAGAGCACAGAGCTACACAGAGGAAAAAATTAAGGAGGGCAGGCTTCGCCTGCCCTCCCTTTATTATTCTCTGTGATTCTCTGTGTCCTCTGTGCCTCTGTGGTGAGTCTTTTTAATGCTCCCGCACCATCTGCCGGGGACCCATGCCGCCGCCGGGCCGCCAATCTTTGGGGGGGCAATAATCGGTGAGGCGATCCAGTTCTCCCAACTGCTGCAGACGCTCATAGATCATGGCCCAGACGCAGGGGACGTCGCATTTCAGCACCGCGGACACCTCGCACAGGCCGTTTTGGGAGCCGCCGCAGGGGCCGTTGAGGAGCACCTTGGCGCAGCGGGTCACCGGGCACAGGCCCGCCGTGGCCCCCAGGACGCAATCGCCGCAGCCCCGGCAGCGCTCCTGCCAGAGGCCCATATTGGCAGTCTCGCCGATAAAGGTGGTGTTGATCCCCGGGAAGATGGGTTTCCCCGGCAACCGCTCCGCCAGGCTCTGGACCCCCGCGCCGCAGGCGATGGAGACCACCGCCTCCGTGTCCTGGGCCTTATCGATGACATCCAGGAGAAATTCATGGATGCACTGGCGGTCAACGCTGATCTCCTGGACCGCCACCTCTTTCCCTTCCAGGCGAAAGGACATCTCCAGGGCCGCGGCCAGCTCCGCCACCTGTTTGCGGCCGCCGGCCAGACATTCCGCGGTGCAGGTGTCGCACCCGGCCACCAGGATCTTGCCGTAAGGACGAAGCATGTCCTTGATTTCGGCCAGACTCTTTCTTTCCCCAACAACCATTTTTCTCTTCCTCGGCAAAAATTACGGGAGGTCGGCTCACCCTCCCGTTTGGTTCAATCCTTAGCTACTCAATAGTCTATAAGTATAAAAGATCAGAAGAAGTTAAGCAAGCTTTTTCCCGCCCTTAAACGCCGCCTCCGGACCAATTTAGCGGCAAAAACCAGAAATGTACAGCTTTCTTCCCCGGTCCGCCCCTGGCGTTACACCCCCAGAAACCCCCGGACCTTGGCCAGCACCTCCTCCCGGCTCTCCGGCTCAAACTCCCACATGGTGGTCTGCTGGGGTGCGTCCTTGTCGTCGTCCATACAGTCCCCGAAGCCGCACACTGAAGGACACCCCTGGGGCGGCCCCAGTATCTCGGTGAGACTGGCGGAAATCCCGGCCATTTTCCCCCTCACCGGCCAGACGCTCAAAACCACATGGTCCCGGGCCACCCGCACGTGGATATTCAGGGCCCCTTCCGGGTCGGCATGGCCCGCCTCGATACCCTCAAAATTGATGCCCCTCCTGTCTTCTTTCACCGTAAATGCAAATTCCACCGGCAGCATCTCCCCCCATCCTTAAGACCGGCCCTGCCAAGGGCCGGTTAATGCCATTTTTTCCATTATAGCAGAGATGGGGCTATTTTCCATGATCTTAGGGACCCGCCAGAAAAATAGATTAATTTTCAGGAGCTTCCCCTGTCTCACCCCCAGTCCGCACCGGCCCGGGGGAGGACTTCGGGGCGGCCCCCCTGAATTTTCTTTTTGAAATCTTTGACATTTTCGTGGTATGTAAAAAGTTCACATTCGTGTAAGAGAGCTGGAAATTCGGCAAAATCGATCAAAATAAGGAGAGGGGCGACATGGCGAAGCATGCGGCAAAAGAAGCAAGCAAACGTTTCTGCTATGCCTTTGAAGAAGGCGACGGCAAAAACAAAAAACTCCTGGGAGGCAAAGGGGCCGGTCTGTGCACCATGACCCAGATCGGGCTGCCCGTGCCCCCTGGTTTCGTCATTACCACCGAGGCCAATATTGAATATCTGGAAGGGGGGGATAAATTTCCCGCCGGCCTGATGGACGAAGTCCACGAATACATGGAGGCCCTGGAGAAGAAGACGGCCAAAGGCTTCGGCGACCCCGCCAAACCCCTGTTGGTCTCCGTGCGCTCCGGTTCCGCCCTGTCCATGCCGGGGATGATGGACACCATCCTCAACCTGGGCCTCAATGACGAAACCGCCAAGGGCATGATCGCCCTTACCAAGAACGAACGCTTCGTCCAGGACGCCTACCGGCGTTTCCTCCAGCTCTTCGGCAAGATTGGCCTGGGAGTGCCCGACGCTGAATTCGATAAGATTTTTGAAGAGACCAAGGAAAAGTACCACGCCCATGTGGACACCGAACTTTCCGCGGAGGCCCTGGCCGAAGTGGTCCAGAAATTTAAAGACGTGATCAAGAAGGTCACCGGCAAACCCTTCCCCCAGGACCCTTGGGCCCAGCTCTTCCTGTCCATCGAGGGGGTCTTCAAATCCTGGATGGGGAAACGGGCCGTGGACTACCGCCGCCAGTTCAATATCACCCAGGAGATGGCCTACGGCACCGCGGTGAACATCTGCACCATGGTCTTCGGCAACATGGGGAACGATTCCGCCACCGGCGTGGGTTTCACCCGGGACCCGGGCACCGGCGAAAACAAGCTTTACGGCGACTACCTCATCAACGCCCAGGGCGAAGACGTGGTCGCGGGCATCCGCACCCCCCGGCCTTTGAAGGAACTGCGCACCGACATGCCCGCCATCTTCAAAGAACTGGAAAAGATGCACCACACCCTGGAAAAGCACTACCGGGAAGTCCAGGACTTCGAGTTCACCATCGAACAGGGCAAACTCTACATGCTCCAGACCCGGAACGGCAAGATGAACGCCTGGGCCTTGGTGAAGACCTCGGTGGACATGGTCAAGGAAGGCCTGATCTCCGAGGAGGAGGCCCTGCTCAGGATCGAGCCGGACATGCTGGAGCAGTTCCTGCACCGGCGCATCGATCCGGACTTCAAGCAGGAGCCCCTGGCGGAGGGCATCTCCGCCTCCCCGGGTGCGGCCATCGGCAAGGTGGTCTTCGACGCGGACCGGGCCGAACGTATGGGCAATGAAGGGGAAAAAATCATCCTCACCCGCATCGAGACCAAACCGGAAGACATCCACGGCTTCTTTGCGGCCCAGGGCATCCTCACCAGCCGGGGCGGCAAGACCTCCCACGCCGCGGTGGTGGCCCGGGGCATGGGCAAGCCCTGCGTCTCCGGGGCCGAGGGCCTGGATATCAATTACGACCTGAAAGAGGCCCGGGTGGGGGGCGTGGTCCTCAAGGAAGGGGACATCGTCACCATCGACGGCACCAATGGCCGGGTCTTTGTGGGCGCGGTGCCCATGCTGGACCCGGAACTCCCCAAGGATTTGGCCAAACTGATGGAGTGGGCCGACAAGATGGCCAAAATCGAGGTCTGGGCCAACGCCGACACCCCGGACATGGCCGCCAAGGCCCGCCATCACGGCGCCAAAGGCATCGGGCTGTGCCGCACCGAGCGCATGTTCAACGAAGCGGACCGCCTGCCCCAGATGCGCAACCTGATCCTGGCGGACACCCCGGAAGAGCGGAAAAAATGGGCCGACAAGCTCATGCCCATGCAGCGCCAGGACTTCGTGGAAATCTTCCGGGCCATGGACGGGCTGCCCGTCACCATCAGGCTGCTGGACCCGCCGCTCCACGAGTTCCTCCCCAGTATCGAAGAACTCATCAACGAAGTCATGCGCCTCAAGGAATTCAGCGCCACCATCAACGCCCTGGAGCAGTTGCCCGGCACCGTCTCCATGCTGGACCCGGAGCTCTATAAATTCGTCCCCTCCATCGAGGCCGTGGCCCGGGAGCTGGGGGAGGTCAAGGCCAAGGGCGTGGATCAGAAGCTCCTGAAGGATAAGGAAAAGGTGCTGCGCCGGGTGCGGATCCTCCACGAATACAACCCCATGCTGGGGAACCGGGGCGTGCGCTGCGGCATCTCCTTCCCGGAAATCTACGACATGCAGATCCAGGCCATTTTCGAGGCCGTGGCCATCGCCCTCCGGGAGAAGATCGACGCCCGGCCGGAGATCATGATCCCCAATGTCTGCACCCGCCAGGAACTGGTTTGGGTGGAACCCCGGGTCAAGGCCATCCACAAAGAGGTGGAAAAACGCTACAACGTCAAAATTAAGTACAAATTCGGGACCATGGTGGAAATCGCCCGGGCCTGCGTCCGGGCCGCCCGCCTGGCGGAGAGCGCGGAGTTCTTCTCCTTCGGCACCAACGACCTCACCCAGGGGACCTTCTCCTTCTCCCGGGAGGACGCGGAGAACAAGTTCCTACCCATCTACAACACCGAAGGCATCCTCCGGCACAATCCCTTTGAGATCCTGGATGAGCTGGGGGTGGGCTGGCTCATGCAGCACGCGGTCACCGAAGGCCGCAAGGTCCGCCCGGACCTGAAGATCGGCATCTGCGGGGAACACGGCGGCCAACCCCAGGCCATCGAGTTCTGCCACCGCATCGGCTTAAACTATGTATCCTGCTCCCCCATGCGCATCCCCATCGCCCGCATGGCCGCAGCCCATGCCCACGTCAAGGAACAACGGGGCGAAGCCGTGCGCTCCAAGGCGCTGTAGAATGTAGGGTGCGCATTGCGCACCAAAGGTAGGGTCTGTCCTATGATATGGGGACAGACACCATTTTTATCCTTCAGGGTAAAAATAAAATGGTGTCTGTCCCCGTTTTATTCCAAGAGGACGAAGCAAATGACGAGAACTCTGTAGGGCGGGAAAGTGAAACGCATCCCGCCTTTTTCTTTTTCTTCAGATACCCTACGACAACTGCCAAATTGTCTCAACATCCAGCAAATGATAAAATTATAGGATAATGAGGTATAGTATTCCCCCCCTGGGAGCTGGCCGGGCTAAGGAGAAGCCATGAAGCGCACCGACCTCCTGGAAGAACTACAGAAGCTGACGCCTTCCGAACGGTTGGCGGTCATCGAGGCCGCCTTGCAGCAGTTGCGAGCCGACCTGGAGGGGACGTCCGCACCCACATCTTTGGCCGTGAGAAAGCAGGAGATGGCCGCGGCTGCGCAAGCCTTGCAAGGGGACTACGCCCCCGGGGCCGAATTAACGGCTTTCACCGCCCTGGACGCCGAGGATTTTCATGCTTAGGGGGGAGGTCTGGCTCATCAATCTCGACCCCACCATTGGCGCAGAATAAAAAAAACTCGCCCGGCGGTCATTGTCAATGACGACGCCGTGGGCCTACTGCCCCTGAAAGTCATCGTTCCCCTCACCGCCTGGAAGAAGCACTACCGGCAGGCTCCCTGGCTGGTGCGTATCGAGCCGCATCCTGAGAACGGTCTGGACTAACCCTCAGCCGCCGATGCCTTCCAGGTGCGCTCTCTCTCCCAGGAACGGTTGGTGCGGCGCTTGGGCGCGCTCACCGCTTCCCAGATGAAAAACATTTCCGCCGCGTTGTCCCTGGTGTTGGGCATCGAATCCTAAGCCGCAAAAGATTTTCTCCATTGCCAATGATGCCGCCGCTCTGGAAATATGCAGCAGCATTTTTTCCTCTTTCTCAAGCCGATCTTGGGAATGCCTTCCTTGGCCACAGCTGCGGGTGTAGCCAGCATTAGCCCTGCTGCGGGGTTAGGCAGTGCCCATAAAGGCATATAGGCTTTCCGAAGGATAAAGCTGTTTGGCGGTGACTGCTGCAAATCCGGCCCGCCGGAACTGCTCCTGCATCTCCGCGGCTAAGGGCAAGGGGCCGCAACCCACCGTGGCCGCGCCCCAAAGGTTCAGCAGACCCATGACCAAGCTGCCGGGCCGGCAGCCGGTGATCAAAAGCAGCCGCCCCCCCGGCCTCAAAAAGCCCTTGATGTGCCCCAAAACGGCCACCCGCGCCTCCGTGGGGAAATAATAGATATTGTTGTAGAGGGTGGCCAGGTCGTAGACGGGTTCCGGGGCAAAGTCCCGGAGGTCCCCGGTTTCCACTGCCGCCCGGGAGGTAAGTCCCCAGGACTCCAGATTGCGCCGGGCCATCTCCGCCACCTGGGGCTGCAGTTCGATCCCTAAGGCCTGGAGTTGGGGATTGCGGGCGGCGGCATAGCGGATGTACGTCCCGGAGCCGCACCCCAATTCCAGCAGGCGCACCGCGCCGGTGGCCGGCACCACCTCCTCGATGGCCTTAAAAATCAGGGGCTCCATCAGCCGGGAGGAGCGGGCGATCAGCTCCCCGTCCTGATCCGCCAGGGTGAAAGGGCGGTTCTCCCGCAACCTCTCCGGCAACTCCATGAGCAGGTGATGATGGAGAGTCAGGCACTCTTCCAGAAACGCGGCCCAGGCGTCATTTTTCTCCTGGGCCAACTCCCGGGCCAGCTTGCCCCGCAGGGAATAGCCCCGACCGTCGAGCTGCAATTCCTTTGTTTGCACCCCCACCTGGAGCCAGGCCTCCAGGGCCTGCCTAGCCTCTGGATCAGAGGCCAGTTCCCCGGCCAGTTGCGGCAAGGGAACCGGCCCGGACGCCAGACGGCGCAAAATCCCCTGTCTGGCGGCCGACGCCAGGAAAGTGGCCCGATAGAGGGGTTGCAGCAGCCGCAAGAGGAGCAGGGGCAGCCGCAATAGTCCTAACCTCCAGAGGTTAAAGAAGGTCCTCCACATTTTCTGGCCTCCAAAATTCTAAAAAGCTTAAGGTTCCTGTAAAAGTTTGGCCCGACGCTTACCGGCTGATTTCCCCCGCCTAAAGGGGCTAATCATTACCCATAAGTTTGTATCTTATGGATATATCGATTATTTTCCTCTCCCCCCTCTGGGGGGAGAGGGTAGGGTGAGGGGGGCATAAGGCCATGCAATTGCTTAAAATTTCTCATAAGCCTTTCCACCTCCCTCTACTTGTGGGTAATGATTAACCTAAAGGGGGGAGGGGCCGGATAATTATGCCCCTCGCCGGCTGCTGTCGAAGCCGGAGACATGATACCTGCATGTTTAGAGAAAGGGCAAGAATACAGATCAAAAATTGCAGAAAAAACGTGACCCTCCGGGCCAGGGCCCTCAGGGTTTCCCCTTGCCCCCCAGGTGCTTGGCGGCGTGGGCGCGCCCCCCCGGAGTTACAATCTCCACTTGCCGGACATGAAAACGTCCCTGACGCTCCGGGCCTTATTTTTGGCCCAGGCTTCCAGGCCCATTTTCCTGATCAAGCAGAGATTAAAGACCTTGGTGTTATGCCACACCACCGCGCAGCGGTCCATATAGGGATGGAGAAAATCGCAGGGAAAATCAGGGCAGTCACCACAAAAATCCACATCTTTGGCCGCGGCGCAGGGGTAAACCCGGCAGGGCATGGGGAGATGGGCGGGTTTGCCATCGGCATGGCGACAGCCCTGGCAGACCGATAATTCCAGGGGCAGGTCCAAATGTTGGGAAACCATGTACTTAATTTCCTCGTCCTCATTGGCCAGGTAGAGGTAGCACTCGAAACAGGGCAAGCCGCAGGGCGCGGTCATCTGCCGGTAATCCATCGTTGCCTCCTGGGAATGAAATTATCGGATATTATTCGAGGTAACCGCTCGTTGGACTCGACATAAATTGATTTAATTTGGCCATGGCAGTAATCATTTTTTTAAAGCCGCATTTTTTATAAAAACCTTCCCGGCCCGGAACTGCATATAAGATAATATTCTCCACGGGCAATTGCGCACATAACCGGTTCAGCATTTCTTTGCCAATTCCTTTCCCTTGATACTGGGGAAGCAATACCATGTCATAAATAGCTGCTTGATATTCGCCATCGCAAAGCGCTCTTCCCAAACCAACCAGCCGATCTGCATCGAAAACGAAAATAACTGTATAGCTCGAGGCAAATGCCCTCCGCAACTGCTCAGGATCGCGCCGGCGCGCACCCAAGGGAGCCCGTTCAAAAACGATGGCGGCTTCTTCCCAGTCGATGGACTCTTTCTTGTTGGAATATTCAATCATTCGCTAATCTCTCTCCCGGCAAGATGCTATCATGTGATTGTAAATACGCGGCTGACCGCGTTCCTAATCCCGTTCAGCGATTAGCTTGTTTGTTTTTATTTTGCCTCGCCCGCTTTTTGGGCCAACACGTAAAAGCCCAAATCAACCCGCTCACTTATAACTTTTGCAAATAACTTATGTTTTTCCACCAGGCGTTTAGACAAGTTGGCGATCCAGCCGGCGGAGGTATCCACATAAATTATCATCCCTCCGGGACGGCATACCCTATGGAACTCTGCAAAATAAGGGATCGTGTTTTGCACCAGCAGCAAATCCACCGATTGATCGGCCAGAGGTAAAGCAAAGGTATCCGCCTGGACAAAAAAGGCCTTCCTGACCAAATCCTTACAATTATTAGCGGCCTGCCTGAGCATGCCAGGGAGAATATCAAGGGCCACAAAAGTTGCCTGGGGGAATTCTGCGGCGGCCTGTTTCGTCACAAAACCGGTGCCCGTCCCGCAATCCGCCACCAGAGAGACGCTTTTCCCGGCAATCTCCTTGACCCTGGCTAAACCGGCGGCCATGGCCAGGCCATACCTGCCCTGAAAAGAGTCAATGACGCTTTGATAGCGATTCCCATATAACCGCCCGAAGCAGGTGGAAATAAACAGCCGGGTGACCGACACCCTGGCTATCTGGGGGATCAACAGGGGTATGGTAATAATGCTGAAAAAGATTTGCGTGGTTAACTGCGCCAAGAGCACATGCATTTGCACCTTCATTGGCCTCCTATTCAGTAAGCCTTTGGACCAGCAGATGGCTGAGGGACAAAAGACCGTCCAGGTCCAGATGCCGCATTACTTGGGCGTCCACTCCGGGAACGGCCTGGGCCGGGAATTCCTCATCCGCCAGCCAAAGCATAAGATAAATGGGCACCCGGGGCAAGCCGGGGAGGCGCACGGCCACGTCAGCTCCGTCAATTTCTTCGCCACCCAATTCCAAGGCCCGTTCCACCAGGGCCTGGGGATTACCTCCAAAATGCTCAGCAAGGGGGTCCAGGGGCAAGGCGTGGGGGCCGGCGACCAGGGCCCGGCCCCCCGGCAATTCATTAAAAGAGATCATGCGGCCGGCCGGGGGCGTGTCCACGGCCTGGGCTAAATGGGTTACCAATACCAGCGCCGTATTATAATCCACCCTCGCCTCGCCTTGGGAAAGGTCCTCCACCCGGCGGTTTTGGGGGTCGACCAGATAGGGTCTGGCAAACACGGGTAAGATAAACCGGCCCTTCTCCAGCGCCGCGCCGGTGGCGGCCGCGGCCGACTCCGGCCCCCGGGCCCCGAGATTCTCCCAAAGGTGCCCGGGCAACTCCTCGGCCCAGCGGGAGCCAGGGGGCATTTGGGGTTTGTAAGGTTTCATTCTCCCCCTCCTGGTGCATTTGGTTGTCTCTTTCTAATTGGCAGGGAATGAGCCTTCGGTTATTACAGTTACCAGAGCCGGAGAAAAATCTTGCCTTCCCGCCTCTCCCCCCTGACCTTCTCCATGTGCCTGAGGGTGGCGAATTCCCGCTCCAGTTGGGGTATGGTCAGTTTTCCCGCCAATTCCTGGAGCAGCGCCGGCGGTTCCACTCCCCCCGTCTCCTTAAGTATCCTGAGGATCTCGGACTGAAGCGGCGTCAAGGTGATGCCGCTGCCGGCATGTTGTTCCAGGTTTTTGGCGCTATAGACCGCCCAGGGATCACAGCCCTTGGGGGGAGAGAGGGCGTCCATGTAGCAGTCCTCGCAGAGAACCTGGTTAAGATGCTCCTTTTCCTCTTCCGGATCTATCTCTGTCTGGCAGCGATGGCATTGCATCTGCAAACCTCCTTCACGGGCCTGCCTGCGGGCCGTTCTTGTCTGCCACTATGGCCCGGTTCCGCCCCAAAAAAATCCCCCATTTGGGGGATGGTTGTCTTTTTTTGAGATTTTCCCGGACGAATTTAAAGATTTGGACCGGTTCCTGAGGGACCTGAAGCCCACCCATAAATTAGGAGGAACCCCAGTTAGGAACGCCCTTAAATTTGAACTTTAAACTCTATCAGACGAGATTCTGGCGGGTGGCCCAAACCGCGGCCTGGGTCCGGTCATCCACCCCCAGCTTGTTAAAGATGTGGATGACATGGCTCTTGACGGTGTGGGGGCTGATCTGCAAATGGGTGGAAATCTCCTGATTGGTGGCTCCCTGGGTCAGCAGGCGCAGCACCTCCAGTTCCCGGGGGGTGAGCAGCCCGGAAGCGGAAGCCTCTCCGGCTCCCTCTCCAGCCCCACCCCCCCAACCCAGGTCGGTCAGCTTCTTTTCCGGCATCTTTATAGATCTTTGCTTTTTCTCCCCGGATTCCTTAGTCTTTCCGCCGTTAATAGTTATGGTCACGGTGGACCTCAAGTTCCCGTGTTTATCCACCACCGGATAGACCGCCTGCTGGGCCATGGGGCTGGCCAATCCGGGGCAGCCATCCGCCGTGGTCCTCTCCTGGCTCAGGGCCGCGGCAAAGGCCATGCAGGTTTTATAACCGCATTGCCGGCAATTGGTCTGGGGCAAAATCCGGAAGATGTCCAGCACCGGCACCGGCTTCCAGGTTTTATAGTTCGGTTTCAGGGCCTGGCGGCGGGAGTCAAGGTCATTGAGGAAGACCAGCAGCCGCTCCAAAAACTCCAGGGCCTGGTCCCGGTCCTTAAAGAGCGCGGCCACCCCCTGGCGGGGATGGAGGCCGCAGAGAAAACCGTCCAGCATGAACCTGATAAAGGGCGGTTTTTCCATGAAGGTCGCGGCGTCAGCGACTCCATTGATGTAAGGGAATAGGGGCGACACGTCATTATCCAGACGGAAATGGGCGCAGATGAACTTTTCCACCCCCAGATTATGGCGATCAAAGGGATTATCAGTCCGCAAGGATAAATTGGTATAAGCCTTGACCAGCATGGGATTGCTTCTGCCTGCTTCCAGTCAGCCGCTTTAAGGTATCGTACTGCCCCGCCTTTTAGGATACCTAAATATTAATTAGGATCAAATTATTTCCGCTGCCGGCAACGGGGAAAAAACCTTCACCTCCCTTTCAATCTTCTCCGTCAAACGGTCAGAGGCGGTATCCAGGTCATAGTCGGCCTGGAGGCCCAGCCAGAATTCCGGGGAGGTCCCGTAGCGGTTCAACCTCAGAGCGGTATCCGCAGTTTGCGCAAGCCGATTCGTTGAATTCACCGCGCTATTTTTCGGGTCGGTTCGCGGTTTATGAGTCTTTCCGCCTCCTTATCCTTGAAAACTCTTATCAAGAAAATAATCTATAACGGCTAACGTCACAAGGTAAGCAAAAAAGAATTATAGTATATTGCGCGTATCAGTAATTCTGCCTCCTCCCCTACCCCCTGCCCCCTTGACATTCGCCGGACGATATTTATCTAAATACTCATTCGTGAGCCTTAGGCCCCCCTGATGGGTCATATTACCTCTGGAAACCGAGAACTTTGAACTTTGAACTCCTCCACTGCCGAAGATGAAACGTCCCGAAAACCTGATCTATGCAGTAGACGAACTGCCCCCTTTAGCCAAGCTGCCGGTTCTCGGCCTGCAGCAGGTCGCTCTTATTTCCATCTATTTGATTATTTTTGTTATTATCTTGCGCCATGCCGGCACGCCCCCGGAGATGGCCCGCCAGGCTTTGAGCCTCAGTATGATCGCCCTGGGCCTGGGGGCCCTGCTCCAGGCGGTCTGGAAGGGTCCGGTGGGCTCCGGCTATCTGGCTCCCCCGGTTCTCTCCGCCATGTACCTCCAGGCTTCCCTAACCGCCCTGGAGCACGGCGGCTTACCCCTGGTCTTCGGCATGACCATGGTAGCCGGAGGGGTGGAATCGGCGTTAGCCTGGGTGCTGCCCCGTCTGCGCAGGGTCTTCCCGCCGGTGGTGTCCGGGGTCATCGTCGCCGCGGTGGGCTTTGAAGTCGGCCTCATCGGCATTAAAGAAGTGTTGGATGTAAATGGCAGTTTGGGCCCGGCCTCTTTTGCGAGCCACTTCGTGGTAGCCAACCTGACCCTGGCGGCCATGGCAGGTTTCAGCGTCTGGGGGCGAGGATTTTTCCGCCTTTTCTGCGCCCTTCTGGGCATTCTGGTGGGGGTCGTGGCCGCCATGCCCCTGGGTCTCTTCACCCCGGAGGCCCTGAAGCAGTTGGCCGGCACCCCGGTATTCGCTCTGCCCCGCTTCCATTATCCGGGCTATGCCTTCGATCTTTCGGTATTGCTCCCCTTTCTGGTAGCCGCCATTGCCGCGGGCCTGCGCACCGCGGGAGTCATTACCACCAGCCAGCAGATCAACGATGATGACTGGGTCAAGCCGGAGATGCAATCGATCCGGGGCGGCATTCTGGCAGATGGCTTGAGCTGCGTTATCTCCGGATTCCTTGGCAGCGCCGGGCTCAGTTCCTCTCCAAGTTCGGTGGGGATCTCCAAGGCCACTGGAGCCACCAGCCGCTATATCGCCCTGGCGGTGACCGCCTGGTTTGGATTCCTGGCCTTCTTTCCCAAGGTGGCCATGGCCTTCCTGGCGCTTCCCCCGGCCGTGACCGGCGCAGCCCTGATTTTTACCGGCAGCATCTTGTTGGTAAGCGGGATAAAATTGATAACCTCCAATCCCTTGGACACCCGCAAGACTTTCATTGTCGGCATTTCTTTGCTCTTGGGTCTCAGCCGCCAGGTTTTCCCGGCGTATTACCAAAAATTGGCCCCTTGGATGCAGCCTCTCACCGGCTCGACCCTGGCCATTGCCACTCTCGTGGCCATCCTGCTCAACCTGCTTTTCCGTCTCGGCAATCGCCGCAGCGCCTCTCTTACTATCAAGGGGGAGGGGCCGGCCTGGACCCAGATTGAGGACTTTTTGCAAAGGCAGGGGAAAATTTGGGAGCTGAAGCCGGAAATGCTGGCGTTGGCCTCCCGCAGCGCCAAAGAGGCATTTGACCTGATCGTGGCACAAACGCTTAGCCCGGGGCCGGTAACCCTGGAATTATCCTTCGACGACCCGGAATTATCCCTGGGGATTTCTTATCAGGGAAACCCCTTAAACCTTACCGCCATCATGCCGGCTCCGGCAAAGATTTCCGAAGATATTCCCTTCTCGCAAGGCCTGTCCGGCTCCTGGCGCTGCCTCTGCCGTGATTCTTCTTGCAGGGGCGAGCCGGGAGGGGACTGCCGCATCACCCTGGTCTTTTAACCACTGGACCGGACCAACAAATAAGCGCATCATGAATCGGGGAGATACGGGTGGCTTCCGCCTACGTTGCTCCCGCCGATAAACTGATCCTCATCCCATCCTCAGCCTTAATAATCTCCCCCGGAAATTCCGCGGCTGCTTGAGCCACGATGTCCACCTCATCGCAGGGCGGATAGAAGTGGCTGAGAACCAGCCGGGGAACTCCGGCCTGCGCGGCCAGGCGCCCCGCTTCCGGGGGGGTCAGGTGCCCCGGCACTTTGAAGGGGTTGGCGCACTCCAGCACCAGTAAATCCGCGCCCTTTGCCAGCTCCACCAGGGAGTCGCTGGCATCCGTGTCCCCGGAATAGACCAGGGCCCGCCCCTTAGACTCCACCCGGTAGGCCAGGCTGTGTTCCGTATGATTGGTGGGCGCGCTCTTAATGACTATTTCCCCCAGGACCACTTCCGTGGTCCCCGCCGGGTCCAACTCCTGCAGCTGCATCAATCCCGGAGGCGGCTCCACCCACTCGCCGAAGGCCTTCTGCAAGTGCCCGTAAAACTGACGAAAACCCCGGGCCGCCAGGAGGTGGAAGGGCTCCTGCCGGGTGTATCCCAGGGCATAGCGGGTGGCAAAGAGAAAGGGGACCAGGTCCCCCACGTGGTCCGGATGGAAGTGGGACAGGGCCAGGACATCGATCTCCGAAAAGTCGAGGCCGTATCGCCCCATGGCCCGCAAGACCCCGGGGCCCAAGTCCAGAAACACCAACCTGCCCGCGGCCCGCACCCCATACCCCGGCGACCCCCGCGTCAGCGACGGCACCCCCGTGCCCGAACCCACGACGATCAGTTCCATGGCATCTCCTGAACAAAAGGGACCAGGGGCCAAGGGTCAGGGGTCAGGAAATACTGATTTCCTATTCACCCCTGGCCCCCGGCCCCTGATCCCTGACCCCTGACCCCTGCTCTACTGCCCGTCCACGTGGCCCATTTCTTTGACGTAGAACCAGTCCCCGGGGTCGGACAGGTAGTTGTGCATATCCATCAGGGCCAGCAGGTGGCCCCGTTCTTCGTGGGCAATGCTCATGAAAAAGCGCCGGGCCAGGGGGTTGGCTATCTCCTTGGCCAGCTTGGTGTAATGGTCGATGGAGCATTCCTCCATCTTGATGCCGGTGCGCAGGGCCTGGAGATCGTCTTGGCCGCCCGCCCCCTGGTTTTCCTTGGCCATGGCCATCACACAGACATAGGGCTCGCTCTTGGGGGGGGTAAACGCGGCCATGGACTCGGTCCAGGCCGGGTCTTTTTCCAGGCTCTGGTAAATCTCATTGAATTTCTTGATATGGTAGACTTCCGATTCCGCCAGGTACTCCAGGATCTCCCGCACCCCTTCGCTCTTCACCTTCTTGGCGGCTTCCAGATAAAACTGGCGTCCGTCCACTTCCATCTGCATGGCGTCTTTCAAGGCCTGCATCAAGTATTCGTGCACTTTGGTCATTGCTCTCTCCTGGCCGGGGCCGGTTGGCGCCGGCCCTCTCCGGTTCCTTGGTTTACCACAAAATAAGGCTCTTGCCCCTTTTTGTCAATTCATCTTCCCGTGAAGGGCGGCTGGTCGTCTGGAGTGACGGCCCCTCCCCCCCTGTCTTGCCCTGGTCCATTTTCCATGCTACAAAAAGATATGATCCGGTTCAGCCTCCATCTCCTCAAAGACCGGCTCTCCCTGAACCCTGCTCCCCAGGCTGCGCCCCCGGATTTGCAGCCGGCCGGGGTGTTGGCCCCCCTGTTCTTTGTAGGACCCGAACTCCATCTCCTCTTTACCCAGCGCACCATGACGGTGCGGGACCACCGGGGCCAGATCTCCTTTCCCGGCGGGGTGCTATCGTCTCAGGACCCCCATCTCCTGGCCACCGCCCTCCGGGAGGCCCGGGAGGAAATCGGCCTGGCCCCGGAGGAGGTGGAGATCCTGGGCAGCATCAATCCCGTGGCCACGGTCACCGGCTACTGGGTCACCGCCTTCGTGGGCCTGATTCCTTATCCCTATGATTTTATCCTGAACACCAGGGAGGTCAAAAGGCTTCTGCTCCTGCCCCTGGAGGGTTTTTGCCACCCAGGGCGCTGGAACTCCGGTGAATATACTTATAATGGCCGGACTGTCCACGTCTGTTGCTGGAAACACCAGGGCACGGTGATTTGGGGAGCCACCGCCCGCCTGCTCCTGGACCTGTTGGCCCGGCTGGGGGAAAACCCTTTTCCCGGAGATGGGGAGGTCCCCTGTGTGGACTGATCTGGCCGGGGCCGCGGCCCTGGTTAAAGACGGGGACCTGGTGGCCCTGGGGGGCCACACCCGCCAGGCCCCCATGGCCCTGATCCGGGAACTCATCCGCCAGGGCCGCCGGGACCTGGGGCTGGTCACCGTGCCCACCGGCGGCCTGAACGTGGATCTGCTTATCGCCGGGGGTGCGGTCTCCCGGCTGCATTTCGCCCAGGTCTCCCTGGAGGAATACGGCCTGGCCCCCCACTTCCGCCGGGCCATCGAACAAGGACGGCTCACCCTCTGGGAATACCCCTGAGGCGCATTGCTGCGAGCCCTCCAGGCGGGGGGCATGGGCGCACCTTTTCTGCCGGTTAGGGGTATCTTAGGTTCCGCTTATTTGGAGGTCAATCCCCGCTTGCAAGTCATCCCCGACCCCTTTAGTGGGGAAGACCTGGTGGTGGTCCAGGCCCTGTGCCCGGACGTCACCCTAGTGCACGGCGGCCAGGGGGACGAGGCGGGGAATATCCTCCTCCCCCGGGTCTCTGATTGGGCTCTGGCCATCCGGGCGAGCCGCACCGTCATCGCCACCGTGGAGGAGCGGGTGGCAGGTCCTCTTCAAGACCAACCGGACTGGCGCCTCATCCCCGGAATTCACCTCACCGCCTTGGTGCACCAGCCTCAAGGGGCCTGGCCCACGGCATATCCCGGCTACTACGGCCCGGACGCAGAGCACCTGGCCCTTTATCTTCAAAGCGCCAAGGACCGGGAGGCGTTTTCTGCCTACCTGGAGACCTGGGTCCGGGACAGCCATGTTTGAGAATTTTTCCCCCTAGTCTGGCGCCCCGGCCATGAAACTTGCCTGGTCCCACCTTTATTCCTGGTTCCTCCCCAAATTTTCCTGGGTGCAGGTGGAGGTGACCTCTTTTTGCAATGCTTCCTGCCTCTACTGCCCCCAGACCGCCTACCGGGACGTCTGGCAGAAGCGGCATCTGCCCCTGCCCTCTTTTCAAAAGCTGCTGCCCGCGCTGAACCGCACCCATTTGACCTACCTCCAGGGGTGGGGCGAGCCTTTCCTCCACCCCGATTTTTTCACCATGCTGGCCCTGGCCAAAAAAACCGGCTGCCGGGTGGGCACCACCACCAACGGCATGTTGCTGGACCGGGAGAAATGCGATCTGCTGGTGGCCGCGGGGCTGGACGTCCTCAGCTTTTCTCTGGCTGGCCTCGACGCCAATAACGACTGCATCAGGCAGGGAACCAGTTTCGCCAAGGTCCTGGAGGCCATGGCCACCCTCAACCGGGCCAAGGACCGGGCCGGCCGCAGCCTGCCCCAGATTCACCTCGCCTACATGCTGTTACGTTCCGGCCTGGGAGACCTGGACCAACTGCCCCTGGCCTTAAAGGGCTTGGGGATTGACCAAGTGGTGATCAGCACCCTGGATTTCGCGGCCGCCCCGGAACTGGCGGGAGAATGCCTGCCCGGGGACAGCCCGGAGGATTATCAGGAATTGAGCCTGCGCCTGGAAAACCTGCGGGAAACGGCAAAGGGTCACGGCTTAAAGGTTTTTTATCGACTGCCTCCCCCCGACGGCAGGCTTTCCCTGTGCCCGGAGCAGGTGCAAGGGGCCCTGGTGGTCTCCGGGGCCGGGGAAGTCACCCCCTGCGTCTTCACCAACCTGCCGGTGTCCCGGGCCGTTTATGCGGCCCCTGGGGGGGAGGTCCCTTACCGGCGCCTGGTCTTCGGCAATATTAACGAGCAACCCCTGCCGGCCATTTGGCGGCAGCCGGCCTATGCCAACTTCCGGCGCTCCTTTTTCACCGGCAGGCTGGCCGAACCCTGCCGGCATTGCCGGAAACTTGGATCCGCGCGTCTCAATAACTAAGGGGGCGCCGGGCGCACACCCATAATCTATTTCAAAACCTAATCAGGACTACAAAAATGTCATCAACCAGCAAAAAGGCGGGATGACTGCTTTTAAGTCCCCCTTGGGAAAAGGGGGACTTAGGGGGATTTTCAGGCACTTATAAATCCCCCCTATCCCCCCTCTTTCAAAGGGGGGGGAATTCGTTCCTCATTAACCTTATCCAGGTTTATGAAAATTGACTCCCCAAATAGGTTTTGAAATGACTTGGAGTATCAGCCAACCCTGTATGCAGGCGGGGGAGGTGGGGGTGGGGGAAGGGCCTCAATGGCGGGCGTCCTCCCCCGCCTTTAATCCCGACCCCTCCCCCCACCTCGCATTTAACTGCCTCCTACCCCGTTCACCCCGCCGTTCACCAGCCGCACCACCGCCAGGTCCGGGAAGTAGTCGATGATATTCAGGCAGCCGTAGTTCTGGTCCAGGCGGAAGAGGTGCTGCAGGGAGAGGCCCAGGGCCTCGGCCAGGATCACCCGGTTGACGCCCGCGTGGGCGACGACGAGGAAGGCCTTCTCGTAGTGCTCCTCGATCAACAGCTTCAGGGCCGGCAAGGCTCGGCCTCGCACGTCCGCCAGGCTTTCCCCCCCGGGGATGCGGAACTGGGCCAGGTCCTTAAACCGGGCCTCCAGCTCCCCTGGGAACTGCTCCATGATCTCCCCGAAGCTCAGGCCCTCCCAGATGCCGAAATGGACCTCCCGGAACTCCGGCATGATCCGGAGTTTCAGATTCCGGCCCCGGCTGATGATCTCCGCACCCACCCTGGCCCGGGTCAGGTCCGAGGCATAGATCCCGGCCAGTTCCACCTCCTGAAGTTGGGCCGCGGCCCCCTCCAGTTGCTGCACCCCCTGGGGGCTCAGGCCCACGTCGTTGTGGCCGTGGTAAAGGTGGGTATGGCCGTCGGCCACCTGGCCGTGGCGCAGCAGGTACAGCCGGGTGGGGGTCAGGGACCCCTTGGCCCGTAGAGCTTGCAGACGCATGGTCACTTCCCTAAATTTTTGACCCTCATTCTATCAGCCAGGGGCCATTTTGGGTAGGCGCGGCCTTAAAGAAGCACCACTAAGGGCGCCCGCGCCGGGGCGCCCTGGAGGTGGTGGCGGTAAAGATAGTTCCCCGCCGGGGACCCAGAAATAAAGAGGCCCCCGGGTTGCTGACCCCGGGGATGGCGGCTTCGGGCCAATATCAAAACCTATTCTGAGGCTGCGGATAGGTTATCGACACGCAAAAGGATGAAAGGAGGATTATTGCAGTCCTCCTTTTCTAAATAGGGAATTATTATGATTATCAGCTACTTATCTAATCTACCCTCCCCCCTTTAGGAAAGGGGGGTCATCCTTTCGCCAATTAAACCTCCTGGATAAGCCAAAACGACTGCAAAAATCGGGTTTGAGATGGCGAGACCTCTCCAAAAGTCCCTTTTGTGTCATTCTGAACGGAGCGCAGCGGAGTGAAGAATCTAGTATTTCCTGTTACTACGAGATTCTTCGGTCGCTCCGCTCCCTCAGAATAACAAGTAGGAGGACTTTCGCAGAGGTCTCATGGCTTCTAGATATTATCCCCTCCCATCAGGATTAGCAGGCCAGGGATCAAACCCTTGATTCCTGGACGGGCTGGTGGCCGCCGGGCTGGCTCCCCAACACCTCTGAGGAGTTCTGGGGCGGCACCCGGTCATAATAATAGCCTGGCTCATAGTAAGGGGTGCTCTGATAAGTGGACGACGCCCCCGGAGCACACCCGGCCAGGAAAAGCGCCAGCATCAGTGCCGGCCAAATTTCCCTCTTCATGTTTTTCTACCCCTGGTTAACGCTTTCCCTGGCCCATAAAATGGTAGCGGCCAGGGAAAGCTGCAGTAGTTACGACCTCTTTATCTGTTTTAAAATAATCACTCCTGGGCAATTTTCAATTTGCCCTTCCCCGGCTTTTTCGCTGCTGGCCCCACACTTGCGCGCCGCTTTCCTCGGCACCTATGGCCAAACCTCCCACTCTCCACAATTGTCATGCTGAGCGTAGCGAAGCATCTCGCATTTTAATTACCTGGCGCCCTCGGCGTCGCTGCAGATGACAGAAATATCCGTTTTTTAAATAGGTTGTAGTGATCATGGGGAACCCGAAAACCAGATGACCCGGGTAAGGCCATTTTTTACCCCCCTTTTTTAAAGGGGGGCAGGGGGGATTTTATAAGCATTGGAAAATCCGCCTAAATCCCCCTTTAGAAAAGGGGGACTTAAGCCTTTCACCGCAAAGGCATTGGCTCAATTTCTCTGCCGATTATCTGGGGAAATAGCTGCTGTCATCATTTCTCCCCCTCCCCTGGTGGGAGGGGTTTGGGGGGAGGGGGGCGGCTTTGGGCAAGTAGCGATAATCAGTCCAAATATACCACCCCCACCCCGGCCCTCCTGTATAGACCGGGGACATAGGTAACAGTTGTTCGGAGACATGGGTAACAGTTTAAGATGGCAGATCGTTTACCAGGAGAACGATCATGCCGTGGCAA
>JAGVAH010000139.1 GCA_020060385.1 Syntrophobacterales bacterium
GCATTTGCCAAAAGTTCTTTCCTCTTATCCCCTCTCCCCCCAGCGGGGGGAGAGGGTTAGGGTGAGGGGGGGCGGAAAAAACTTTTGGCAACCAGTATACGTATTCTTAATTGTGTTAAAATCATTCACCCCCGCGAAAAGCTATTAGTGGTAGCACAGGCTTTCCAGCCTGTGGGATTGACGCGGCTGGCGATGACGCCCACCCGACAATAGCTTTTCATGACTTACTGGTGGGCCAAAAGCCCATGAATAACCGTCTTTAGGACAAAGAAAATATCGGCTTGGGAAGTAGTTCCCAAATTTTAGCAAATCGTGACATCTGTGAAATAGCGCGACATCCCGGAATCCCCTCCCCCTTGATGGCGGAGGGTTAGGGAGGGGGTGGCGTCTTTTGGGCTGATTACAGTCACTTCCCCAAAGTAGCCCCCCTCACCCCAACCCTCTCCCCCGAGGGGAGAGGGGATTAGTGTTGACATATCCATAAGTTATTAGTTTGTGGATACGCCAAGATTTTCCCTCTTCCCCCCTTGGGGGGAGAGGGTCAGGGTGAGGGGGGGAAAGACCCGCAAATGTTTAATATCTGCCATATGTTATTTACCCCATATCAACTTGTGAGTAATGATCAGCACCGTCGGGAGGGAGGGATAAAAGCCATAATTTTGACCGTTAGGCGACTTTCGCAAAGATCTCCCATAAGTATTCAGGACTCAGAGATTGACCGGAAAAACCAGTTCTCCATTGACTTTATCTCCCCTTTGGGATTAATTCCTGGGGGAAGTTCATGCACACGAGCCTAGAAGATTTCAACTATTTCCTGCCCCCGGAACTGGTGGCCCAACACCCCCTGGGAGAACGGGACGCGTCCCGCCTCCTGGTGCTCAACCGGGCCACAGGGGAGATCCGCCACGCCTCCTTCCGGGACCTGCCCCGCTACCTGCACCCCAAGGACCTGCTGGTGATCAACGACACCCGGGTCTTCCCCGCCCGGCTCCACGGAGAGAAGAGCAGCGGCGGCAAAATCGAACTTCTCCTGCACCACTTGCCGGCGGCGGAGGAGGGGGAAAAGAAGGTTGGGGGAGGAGAGTTTGCTGGGGAACTGGAGACAAAAAAGGCTTCCGTCCTTCCATCCCCAGTAGCACTAGCCCGGGCTACGCACCGGGGGCGTTTGAAGCCGGGTCAGGAGTTGGTTTTCGGGGAGGGATTGCGGGGGGAAGTAATCTCCCTGCCCCAACCGGGGACGGCGGAGGTGCGGTTTTGGTCCCTCAACGGCAGCGATCCCGGCCGCCTGGTGCTGGAGCAGGGGGAAGTGCCCCTGCCCCCCTATATTCACCGCGTCCCCGGGGCGGAGGACCAGGAGCGCTACCAGACGGTCTATGCCAGCCGGGTAGGGGCCATCGCCTGCCCCACCGCGGGCCTGCATTTTACCGCCGCGGTCATGAAAGATTTGGCCGCCAAAGGCATCGACACAATTTCCCTGACCCTGCACGTGGGGCCGGGGACCTTTATGCCGGTGCGGCAGGAAGACTACACAAAACACCGGCTGGAACCGGAATATTTTGAGCTTCCCGAGGCCGCGGCCGCCAGATTAAATCAGGCCCGGGCCCAAGGACAGCGCCTGGTGGCGGTGGGCACCACCAGCGTCCGGGTCCTGGAATCCTGCGCCGGCCCCCGGGGCTTCATCCCCCAAAGCGGTTGGTGCGACCTTTTTATTTATCCCGGTTATACTTTTCAGGCGGTGGACCGGCTGCTCACCAACTTCCACCTGCCCAAATCCACCCTGCTCTTGCTGGTGAGCGCCTTCGCGGGCCGGGATTTAATCATGAAGGCTTACGAGGAAGCCGTTAAGGAGAAATACCGGTTTTATAGCTACGGCGACTGCATGTTGATTCTGTAAAAGGAGGGGGAAAGGGGTAAACGGTTAAAAAGGGAAAAGGAAAAAACCTCGGTCGATCTGATATTTTTCTTTTTCCCTCTTCCCCTTTTCTCCCAGGTTTGACCTATATGTCCGAGGCATTTGAGTTTCATCTAAAAAAGTCCGAATCCCCCGGAGGGCCCCGTCTGGGCCAGCTGCGCCTCTCCCGGGGGGTGGTGGAGACCCCGGTGTTCATGCCCGTGGGCACCCAGGGCACGGTGAAGGCCATCACCCCCGAGGAGTTGCAGGGGCTGGGGGCCGGCATTATCTTGAGCAACATTTACCACCTCTATCTGCGGCCGGGGGTGGAGGTGGTGGCCGCCCTGGGGGGGCTGCATAAGTTCATGAACTGGCCGGGGGCCATTCTCACCGATTCCGGGGGTTACCAGATCTTCAGCTTGGCGCCGCTCCGTAAAATTACGGAGGAAGGGGTGAATTTCCGCTCCCATCTGGACGGCTCCAGCCATTTCCTGACCCCGGAGAAGGTGGTGGAATTGCAGCGGGCCATCGGCGCGGACATCTCCGTCTGCCTGGACGAATGCCCGGGGTATCCGGCCCCGGAGGAGGAGGTGCGCCGGGCCGCGGCCCTGACCCTGAGGTGGGCTAAGCGTTGTCTGGAAGCCAGGGGCGACGCGGCCAATCCCTTATTTGCGGTGGTCCAGGGGGGGATGCTCCCGGAGCTCCGCCGGGAGCAGGCCCAGGCCTTCCGGGAGCTGCATTTCGACGGCTATTGCCTGGGGGGACTGAGCGTGGGGGAAGACAAGGAAACCACCCTGGCCATGCTGGAGGTGGCCACCCCGGAGTTGCCGGAGGACAAGCCCCGGTATCTTATGGGGGTGGGCACCCCCGAGGACCTGGTGGAAGGGGTGGCCCGGGGGGTGGATATGTTCGATTGCGTCCTGCCCACCCGCAACGGCAGGAACGGCATGGCCTTTACCTCCGCGGGCAAGGTGGTGATCAAAAACGCCGTTTATGCCCGGGACCCGGAACCCCTGGAGGAAGGGTGCGGCTGCTATACCTGCCGCCATTATTCCCGGGCTTATTTGCGCCATCTCTTTTTATCCCGAGAAATTCTGGCCTATCGCCTTTTAACTCTCCATAATTTATATTACTATCTCCAGTTAATGACGGAAATACGCCGGGCAGTGGCCGCAGGCCGCTTTGCCGCGTTTCGCCGGGAGTTTTACGAAAAACGACTTGAGGGAGGTAACACGCGTGGTTAATTGGGCATATGCCGCAGGAGCCGGAGGCGCTCCCGAATCCAGTCCCATGTGGACCTTTATGGCCCCCATGGTGTTGATGGTGGTGATCTTTTATTTTCTGCTGATCCGGCCCCAACAAAAGAAAGCCAAGGAACACCGGACATTTTTGGACAACCTGAAAAGGGGCGACCGGGTCATCACCACCGGGGGGATCTGCGGGGAAATCACGGCCATCAGTGACCAGGTGGTGACCCTGGAAGTGGCGGACAAGGTGCGTCTGGAGGTGGGGCGGCCTTACATCGCCGGTTTTGCTCCCAAGAAATAGTGAACAGTGAGCAGTAAGCAGTGAAAAGTGTGAGCCGGTAGGTCCTGTTTTTTCTGCTCACTGCTCACTGTCCACAATTTCCATTTCTTTCTTCAGGATCACTTTTGATAATCCTCAAATTGAAAGCATTGCCATGACCCAAGGCCAACCCCAGGAAGCCTTAATCCTGGAGATTGCCCATCTGCAGGACCTGGCCGGGGAATGGACCCGCCTCTTTCCCCAGGCCGCGGCCCAGGGGGAGCATTGGCTCAAGGTCCTTTCCCAGGTCCAGGCCCACGTCTCCGAGGACATCTGCCGCCTGGCGGTGGTGGGCGCGGTCAAATCCGGGAAAAGCACGGCCATCAATGCCTTGCTGGGCCAGGACTTGCTGAAGCGGGGCGCGGGCATCCTCACCGCCATGATCACCCGCATCCAGCCCGGCCCGGAAACTAAGGCCGTCCTCAAGTTCAAGGATTGGCCGGAGATCAACGGGGAGATCAACCGGGCCCTGGGGATGCTCCCCGTCCCCGGCCTCCGGGAACGCTCCGCGCCTTTGGATCTGCGGCAGGCCGCGGACCGGGAACTGTTGTTTTTGGTGCTCTCCGAGGCCCAGAAGGAAGAAATCTGGTCCGCGGGCAGCCTGGACTCCAACTATCTCCTCCTCAAATCCTATCTGGAGGGCTACAACCAGGTCCAGGAGCTGCGGCCGGCTGACCACGTTTTGTCCCTGTCCGGACCGGAGTTGGCCCGCCACCGGGAGATGGTGACCCGGGAGGCCACCGCGGTTTACCTCCGGGACGTGCTTCTCACCATCCCCTTTCCCTGGACCGCCACCGGGGTGGAGTTGGGGGATTGCCAGGGGAGCGACTCCCCCATCCCCCAGCACCTGGCCCAGGTGCTGGCCTACCTGGTGAAATGCGACCTGGGGCTCTATGTCATCAGTTCCCGGGTGGGGCTGCGCCAGGCGGATTTCCAGTTTCTGGGGGAGCTGAAAAGAATGGGCCTGGTGCCCCATGTCCTCTTCCTCCTCAATCTGGACCTGGGGGAACACGAATCCCTGGAGGCGGTGCAGCGCCTCCGGGACCGGGTGGCCCAGGAACTGGCCCCCTGGCAGCCGGACTCTAGGGTCTATGCCTTTTCCGCCCTGAAGCTCCTCCTGGATCGCCGCCGGGCCCGGGGCGAGGCCCTGGACCAGAGGGAGGCGGGCCTCCTCTCCGTCTGGGCCATGGATCAGGCTGCCACCAAATTTTCCGAGGAGGAGGTGGCCCGCTTCCAGGGGGATCTACAAAAAGCCATCCAGACCCTCCAGGGCCGCCGCCTGGCAGGGGGCAGCCTCTCCCAGGTGCAGATGGTGGCCCGGGGCATTAGGGAGCAGTTGGAACTCACCCAGGGCCTGCTGAGCCAGGACCTGGAGGCCCTGAAAAAGGTGGAAAGCCATCTCCAGGCCCGGCGCCAGCCCCTGGAATCCACCCTGGCCAGCCTGGATCAGACCTTGGATGGCGCGGGCCTCCATCTGAAAAAGGCCCTGAAAAACCGGGTGAACTCAGTCATGGACCGCCGCTCCGGCAAGGTGGGTGCGGCCCTCACCGGCTTCATCCGGGACTACGAGCCCAACTGGGACCGGCTCCTGCTGCCGGAGGTCCCCATCACCTTCCGGCCTGCCCTCTACCAGCTCTTCCAGGAATGCGTCAAGGAATTGATCCATTACGTGACCGCGGAAAGCAACGTCTCCCTGGTGGAATTCATCCGGGAACAGGAAGACTGGCTGCGGGGGGAGCTGACCCGGGTGGAAACGCCCTTGCTCCTCTCCCTCCAGGACGCCTTGACCCTCTATTACCGGGAGATCGAGGCCCTGGGCTTCTCTTCCACGCCCCCGGCCCTGGAGATGGCGGCCAACCCCCGCCCCTCCGGCCTGGAGGTGCCTTTGGTGAACCTGCAACTGGACCCGGGCTGGTGGTTGGACGCGGAAGCCTGGGTGCGCTCCGGGGCCGGTTTCCTGGAGCGCCCTTGGGAAGCCCTGAAGCGCCGCCTGGGACTGGGCGCCGCCATGGAGCCCCGGCAGCAACTCCTCCGGGACCTGGGCCGGGCCTTGAAATCCATCAAGAACTGGCTCCAGGAGCAGGTGAAGGTCCAGCTCATCGACTACGGGGAACGCCTGAAATTCCAATATTTCCTGCCCCTGGTGGACCAGTGGCTGCAGCAGCAGGAGACCGGGCTGGCCAACACCATGAGATCGCTCCTCACCGACCTGGAGGGGGTGGCGGGGGCCATGCACCTGGAGGAAGAGGAACGCTCGGCCCGCCGCCGGCGCCTGGAGGAACTCCTGCCCCAGGTCAAACAGATCGAAGTCCTGCTGGACGAGATGCGGCAAAAGTGAGGATTGGCTGTCAGCGATTAGCTTTCAGCTTTCAGCCAAGACAGGAAACAATTTCGAAACCCTATCCAAGGCTTTCTAGATGTTTCGCAAACTGAAAGAATGTCGAGGGCCGCTTTTAAGTCCCCCTTTGAAAAAGGGGGATTTAGGGGGATTTTTTGGCGCTTAGTAAAATCCCCCAGTGGGGGCAACAGATTGTGAGATGGCTTCTAAACCTTTGCTGATAGCTTTTTCTCTCAGCATTCCAGAACCCAGAGGTGACCGCCATGACCGAGAAACTCCCCTGGCTGGCCTTGCGTGCCATTCCCGGAGTCGGTCTGGTCCTGTTCCAGCGCCTGGTGCAGGCCTTCGGCTCCCCGGCCCGGGTCTTTGCGGCCGATCTGGGGGATCTGCGGTCCATCAAAGGGGTCACTCCGGCCATTGCCCAGGCCATCACCTCCTTCCGGGATTGGGACCGGGTGGAGGCGCAGATTTCCCGGCTGCAAGCCGCGGGCGCGCTGTTTCTCACCCAGGATGATCCCCAGTTTCCCCCCCGGCTTAAAGAGATTCCTTATCCCCCGCCTTATCTGTTCGTGAAAGGCAGCCTGGAGGCGGAAGACGCCCAGGCCGTGGCCCTGGTGGGCACCCGGGCCCCCAGTTACTACGGCTTGAAGACCTGCCGCCGCCTGGCCGGGGCTCTGGCGGCCCGGGGCTGGCGGGTGGTGAGCGGCCTGGCCCGGGGCATCGACACCGCGGCCCATCAGGGGGCCCTGGAAAATAACGGCCGCACCCTGGCGGTCTTGGGCTGCGGCTTGGACGTGGTCTATCCCCCGGAAAACACCAAACTTTATCAGCAGATTCCGGAGCAGGGGGCCCTGATCAGCGAGTTTCCCCTGGGCACGCCCCCTGAGGGCAAGAATTTTCCCATCCGCAACCGCCTGATCAGCGGCCTGGCCTGGGCCGTGGTGGTGGTGGAGGCCGGGGATAAGAGCGGCACCCACATCACCGTGCAGTACGCCCTGGACCAGGGCCGGGAGGTCCTGGCCGTGCCCGGCCCCGTGGACTCCCCCAACAGCATCGGCCCCCACCGTCTCATCCAGCAGGGGGCCAAGCTGGTCCACGAAGTGGGGGATATCCTCCAGGAACTGCCCCGGGCCGCCGGAGTGAAGCCGCCCGCACCCCCGGCCGGGGTCACCGAAGCCCTGCCCCGGCTGCTGCCGGCAGACCCCCTCCTCCCCTTCCTGGGCGCGGACCCGGTGCAGTTGGAGGAGTTGGTGCAGGCGTCCCGGCTCCCGGCCCCGGAGGTCATGAGCCGCCTCACCCTGCTGGAACTCCAGGGCCTGATCAAGGAACTGCCGGGGAAGTGTTTTGTGTTGGATGGTTAAATTGAAGTATTCTCAGGAGGCTCTTAATATCTAAGGTTAAAAGGGGAAAAGGGGAAAAAGGCCGAGCAATCGGCAGTAACTATACATTTTTATCCTTTTAACCTTTTCACCCAAGATTTCTCCACCTTTCCAAGCTACCAAGAAAGAGAACCTGCATGTTCATCGCCATCTCCGGGACCTTTCACGTGGACGGCTATACCCCTGATGGGGATTCCCTGCATTTTCAGGCCCATAATGCCGATAACTGGCAGAAGCTGGGAGGGCACCCGGTGAAGCTCAACCCCCGGGGGCAGGCGCAGTTGCGGCTGGAGGGCATCGACGCCCTGGAGCTGAACTTCGAGGGCCGCCACCAACCCTTGAAATACGCCCAGGCGGCCCGGGATTTTCTGCTGTCCCAATTGGGGATCAGGAGCAACCTCTTCGGGCCGGCCCACGCCCGGGACGGCGCGGCGGGATACCTTCTCTCCAGGAATGTGGACAAATACCGGCGGCCGGTGGCCTTTGTCTTTCCGGGGGACTTGGACGGGCCGGATGGAGAAAAGGTCTTGCTGGATACTCTCCTGCTCCGGAAAAGCATCAACTACCAACTCCTGCAGGCCGGTCTGGTCTACCCCACTTATTATGAGGGCTTGCCCGCCGCTCTCCGGGAGGAGCTGACCCAAGCCTGCCGGGAGGCCAGAAACAACCGGCGGGGGTTCTGGCCCCAGGACCGCACCAACCTGGGGGTGGAGCTGGACGGGCGGCCCGGCCAGGTGGGGAAATTTATCATCCTCCCCAAGCTGTTCCGCCGCCTGGTGCGCTTTCTGAAGGAAGGCGCTGATCTCCAGGGCTTCAAGGCCTACTTGGAGGCCAACCCCGACCCCCTCACCCTCCTGCCCACGGGCCGGCGCGCCCACCTGGCCGCGTTTATTCAGGTGGAGCAGAACTCGCTCATGCTGACCGTGGCCCCGGAAGACCTGGTTTTTGTGGAACAATAGGAAAAAGTCGGACCATGGCATGGAGTTGACGGTCCCCGTCCCTTGGGAACAGAGAGATAAGCTGCAGGCCCTTATGCTGGCGGCGGTGATGTTAGCTGCCGGGTATTGGTGGATGGTGATCGGAGTCTGCGGCATTTATCATGACGACGCCATCTATGTCACTACCGCCAAGGCCTTGGCCAGCGGGCAGGGATACCGGTTGCTCAACCTGCCCGGCGCGCCCTGGCAAACCAAATATCCCCTTCTTTATCCCGGGATCCTGGCGTTAATCTGGAAAGTATGGCCTTCTTTTCCGGACAATCTTCTGGCCATGCAAACCCTGACCTTGTTGGCCGGGGGGGCCCTGGCCGGTTTGACTTACCTCTACCTGGTCCGCTTCGGCTATTGCCGCCGCAGCGTAGCCCTGGCCGGGGGGCTGCTAGGGGCCACTTCCATCAATTTTCTGTATTTTGCCACCCTGACCCTCTCCGAGATACCCTTTGCCTTGCTGCTCTTGGGGGCCCTGTGGGCCTTGGAGGAACAGGTCAGAGCCCCCCAGAGCAGCAAAGCCCGGCAATTCTTTTTAGGGGTTTTATTGGCGTTGCCTTTTCTGTGCCGCACCATCGGCATAACCCTGACGCCGGTGGGATTGTTCGTCCTTTACCGGCAGAGGCGGCCCCTCCGCTGGGTGGCTGGGGCCGCAGCCTGCGTCATGTTCTCTTGGTTCTTATGGACGTTAGCGGTCGCGAATTATTTTCATCAAGACCAGATTACCGGATATTATACCAACTATCTAACTTGGTGGTTCAGACAGGGATCTTCTTTTTTTGGGCGAGTCCTCTTTCATAATCTGTTTTATGCAATGATTTATACTGGTTCTTTAGCGGTGCCGGGATTGGAGAAGCTATTATTACCTTTAAGGTATATATTAGTTGCAGTTATGTATTATATACTGGGGATAATAACCTGGATTGTTGTTATATTCGATGCAAAAAAAATGCGAATCTTGCCGCTATATTTAATTAGCTATTTGTCTATTGTAGCTGTTTGGCCTTGGCCGCCATTTCGATTTTTTGTGCCTATCCTACCCTTTTTAGTTATTTATTTGCTTAATGGACTATTAACAATAAAGCAACGATTATCTTTCCTGCCTAGCTGCCGCAGCGCGGCGCTAGTTGGGATATGCCTGTTGCTGGTGGTCAACCTGACCCTAGTATTTGTCCTGGGGCAGACAAACCATAAGACGAGATACCCACTCCTCGTTCAATTGCATCCCCCAGTTTCCTGGTCATCCTATGAAGCGGTTTTTAATTGGCTAAAGTCGCACACTTCACCTGATGACACTATTGCCTCCGGGTTGGATAGTATGATTTACTTGTATACGGGGCGCCGGGCCGTCCGCCCCTTCGTCGGCCGGCCGGCCTCCATTTTTTACGGGGATGCTGCCCAGTCCCTGGGAACTCCTGAAAGGTTGCTGCAAGTCTTGAAGATTTTCCGGGTGCGCTACCTGGTCTCCACGCCCATGCCCGAGTTTGGAGAGGAAAAACCCTTCTTGGAGCTTCTGGAGAAATTGCGTCAGGAACATCCCGGAGCGCTGCAGCCCGTTTTTGTGGGCCAGGACTCCCGGTTTGTCATTTTTGCCCTGGAACCTGGCCTGAAATGATCTGAGGCAGCAAAAATCCCGGTAATAATGGGAGCCGCCATCTCCTGCCTTTAAAAAAGCCTTGAAATGCCGGAGCATCTGAGAGAAATTAAAATCCTTTAAATCTGCTGCTCCCGCCCGGCAGCGCCCGGGGATGAAAATATACTATGCCTAAATCATTGCTTATCGTCGAATCGCCCACCAAGGCCAAGACCCTCCAGAAATACCTGGGGTCCGAATTCCTGGTGGAGTCTTCTATGGGCCACATCATCGATCTTCCCAAAAATGAGCTGGGGGTGGACCTGGAGCAAGACTTCCAGCCCAGGTATGTCACCATCCTGGGCAAGGCCAAGGTGATCAGCGCCTTGAAGAAGGCCGCGGCCGGTATCCGGGACATCTACCTGGCCCCGGACCCGGACCGGGAAGGGGAGGCCATTGCCTGGCATATCGCCGAGGCCCTGGGGGAAAAGGACCACCATTTCCACCGGGTGCTGCTCCTGGAGATTACCCCCAAGGCCCTCAAAGAGGCCCTGGCTCAGCCGGTGGAATTGAACCGGGCCCGGTTTGAGGCCCAGCAGGCCCGGCGGGTCCTGGACCGCCTGGTGGGCTACCAGATCAGCCCCCTGCTCTGGCAGAAGGTGAAGACCGGCTTAAGCGCGGGCCGGGTGCAGTCCGTGGCCCTGCGGTTGGTGGTGGACAAAGAGAGGGCCATCCGGGCCTTTGTGCCCGAGGAGTACTGGTCCCTGGCCGCCTGCCTGGAGGGGAAAAAGCCCCCGGCCTTTGTGGCCAATCTCCTGAAAAAGGACAATAAGAACATCAAGCCCGGGAGCGCCGGGGAGGTGGAAGGGATTCTGGAGGCCCTGGAGACCGCGGAGTTTAAGGTGGCCAAGGTGGAGAAAAAGCCGCAGAAGCGCAACCCCGCGCCCCCTTTCATCACCAGCAGCCTGCAAATGGAGGCCTCCCGGAAGCTGCGCTTCCCTCCCAGCAAGACCATGCGCCTGGCCCAGCGGCTCTATGAGGGGATGGAAGTGGGGGATGAGGGCCCGGTGGGCCTCATCACTTACATGCGCACCGACTCCACCCGGGTCTCCGGGGAGGCCCTGGACGCGGTGCGGGGGTTCATCAAAACGACCTACGGGGACGACTATCTGCCGGCCAAACCCAATTTTTACAAAAGCCCCAAGGGGGCCCAGGAGGCCCACGAGGCCATCCGGCCCACGGGCGTGACCCGGCGGCCCCAAGACCTGAAAGCCCATCTGCGCAAAGAGGAGTTGGCCCTCTACGACCTCATCTGGCGGCGCTTCGTGGCCTCCCAGATGACCCCCGCGGTCTTCCAGTTGACCACCGTGGACGTGAATGCGGGGCCCTATCTCTTCCGGGCCACCGCCTCGGTGCTGCAGTTCCCTGGATTTACCACCCTTTACCAGGAAACCCGGGAAGAAGAAGAGCAGCCGGCCAAGCTGCCTCCCTTGAAGACCGGAGAAATCCTGCAGCTCCGGGACTTTGATCCCCAGCAGCACTTCACCAAGCCCCCGGCCCGCTACACCGAGGCCAGCCTCATCAAGGAACTGGAGGTCCAGGGCATCGGCCGCCCCAGCACCTATGCCACCATCCTCACCAACCTCCAGGATCGGCTCTACGTGGCCAAAGAGAAATACGGCCTGCGCCCCACGGAAATGGGCATGGTGGTCAGCGATCTGCTGGTGGAAAACTTCCCGGACGTCATGGACCCCAAGTTCACGGCCCGCATGGAAACGGACCTGGACCGCATCGCCGCAGGGGAAGTGCCCTGGCAAGGGGTCATGCGGGGCTTCTACGGCCCCTTTGCCCAGGAGCTGACCGCGGCCAAGACCCAGATGCGCCGGGTCAAAAGCGTGCCCACGGGTATCGTCTGTCCCGAGTGCGGGGGTGAGCTCCATGTGCGTTGGGGGAAAAACGGCGAGTTTATCGGCTGCTCCGCCTATCCCAAGTGCGGCTATACCGGGGACCTTACCCGGGATGCCCAGGGCCGGATAATCCTCGCGAGCCTGGCGCCGGCTGCCCCTGAGAACCAGGATGAAGGGCCGGGCAAAGCCCCGGTGGCCCGGGGCAAACCCGCGCCCACCGGGATTACCTGCCCCAAGTGCCAAAAGGAATTGCTGCTGCGCCGGGGGAGGTTGGGAGAATTCCTGGGCTGCTCCGGCTATCCCAGGTGCAAGTTTACCCAGAATTTCACCCGGGGCCCCCAGGGGGAGATCATCCCCCAGTCCCCGGAAGATGAAGCCGCCCACCCCTGCCCCCGGGCAGGCTGCGGCGGCCACCTGCTGAAACGCCGCTCCCGCCGGGGCATCTTTTATGGGTGCAGCAACTATCCCCAATGTCAGTTTACCATGAACCAGCCGCCCCTGGATCAACCCTGCCCCCAATGCCAGTTTCCCTGGCTCCAGAAAAAGGGCAAGAAGATCCTTTGCCCCCGGGATGAGTGTGATTATCAGACCGCGGTCATCCTTGATGAGAAAGCCAAAACCTGAAGGGATCAGGGGCCAGGGGGCAGTTGAAACCACCGCCAAAGTCCCCGTTTCTGACATTCTGAACGGAGCGTAGCGGAGTGAAGAATCTCATTTTTCAAAAATAGCCTCTGCCAAACACCAGTTTGTCATCCTGAGGGCAGCGCAGGATTTATACTGGTTGCCAAAAGTTTTTTCCGCCCCCCCTCACCCTAACCCTCTCCCCCCGCTGGGGGGAGAGGGGATAAGAGGAAAGAACTTTTGGCAAA
>JAGVAH010000101.1 GCA_020060385.1 Syntrophobacterales bacterium
CCGGAATCTCCTGTCTGTTTGATAGGTTACGCCAAACCCATTCTAACAGATTCCCAGGATTTTTCGGGCCTTTTTTAATCAGTTAACCGGACACAAATGCTCTGAATTCGCTGAAGGGAAACCCGAAGTACCTATCTCGATAGCAGTGGTCCTAATGCAGGTGCTGCTTGTCAATGGAGCAGTAGCTAGGGCCGGTATTTCAGAAGGTGACTTCGGTGATGTAAGCGGGTGTTCCCCATCCCTCCTGCAGTTCTGCCCAAGTGCGGGTGATCGAACTTTCCACCTTGGAGATGGAAGACTCACTATCTTCCCCGTAATGGGTACTGCTCTTATAAATGCACATCGCTTCTCAACGCGACCGCCAAGGGGATGCCGCCTGGCAGTTGATCAAACTTTATTGGATAAAACTATCCCTTCCGGAGTTATCATAACCTATTCGGAGCAAGACCTCTTGATCGTCGATTGGGTGCACACAAGGACATCGATCATGGAAAGCATTTTTGCCAAGACATGACTTCCGCTGCTCACATCGGAGGAGATAGAAAGGAAGCTAATTTCATACGTCCACAGGACAGGCGACCTTGGCAAAACTGATTGGGGAAGTAACTCCCTGTCGATGAACGGCTGCAACGGTGCTGGCGAGCCGACGGGTTAACAGAAAACGGAAAACAGAAAACCTTAAATTAAGGGCAACAACACTTGCAGCGCCGCGGCCAGCCGCCTGGCAGCCAATCTGCCCCGGCGCCAGAGATGGAGCATGGGCCCCAACCGCCGGGGGTCTGCGGCCAGCCAGCCCAGGGCTTGGGACAGGCCCGGGCCGTATCCCGGCTCCCACCCTTCCCTCAGGAAATCGGGGATCTCCTCGCCGGCCGCATCGGTGATGACCCGCAAGGCCAGAAAGGGGATTTCTGCATCCTTGGCCGCCGCGGCCACGGCCGCGGTCTCCAGGTCCAATACCGGCTGCGCCAGCCGCCGCAACGGCTCCCCCTGTCGCTCCTTATGGATGATGCCCGCAGTGGAGACGAAACTGCCGGCGGCCCCCGGCACTCCCGCCGCCTCCAGGCCCCCGGCCAGCTCCTCCAGGGGCCGGGGCGGAGCCGGGGCCTCCACCTCCTCCAGGCTGCCGGTTTCCGGATCGTAGCGCCAGAAGGACGCCCCCAGGACCAGCTGGCCGGGGGCCAATCCCGGGAGCAGGCCCCCTCCGAACCCCAGGGAGACCATAATCTCCGGCTGCCACAGCCCGATGATCTGCCACGCGGCCTGCCGGGCAGCTTCTTCCCCCATCCCGGTCAGGGCCAGCCCTCCCCTCCCCTCCCCCGCCTGGAACTCCCAGGCCGGCAGCCCCCCGGCTGCCAGGGGCCGGGCCCTGCCTGCCCGCAAAAAAGGCCGCACTTCCAAGGAAAGCGCGGCCAACAGGGCCAGATGGACCCGGAGGGCGCCGGCGCTCCCGGGTCGACCTCCAGCTAGTAAAGCCATCAAGGCTTGGGGGCAGGCAGGCGGGATCTGCCCTGGTTCTCGGGAAGAATCACTTCCGGTTCAGTAACATCTGCAGTGCCCACCTGGCGGGGACGACGCCAGCGCCGCCCCTGCACCAGCATATTCCCGTCCTTATAGAGTACCGTGCGGTCATCCAGGATGATCAGGCCGAATTTGTCGGAAATCTGGGAATAGTATTGATATTTCATATTTTTCTGGTTGAGGCGGTATTTAAAGAACAGAAAGAACAATAGGTAAATGACCACTATGGCCCCTAATCCTGCCAGGGCGTAACTTAAGAAGAGGAAAGTATTATAGCCCAGGGAACTCAGCCAGGCCATAATGTAGTTCATATTGTAGAGGGCAAAGATAGTCACCAGCAACAGGAACAGGATGCCCAGGTAAGGCAGACGCCGAATTTGCCGTATCAGGACGTCCAGTTGGTTTCCGGTCTCCTCCTCCTGGACCTTGGCAGGCTTCTCTCCCAGAAAATGGTTGAATCCGGTGACGATGATGCCCATCAAAAAGGTGAAGACAATGGGAAAGGCAAAGGCCACAAAGACGTATTCCGCCCAGGGGAAGGGCGTGTAGACGCGGTGATATTTATCATCCGTGGCCCAGAGGACCACGACGATGAAGATCACGATCTCCAAGATACCGATCAGCTTGAGATAATCGAAGAAAAGCTTCTTGCGGTCGGTCTTACTGAAATAATCAGCGATTTTGGGCATAAAAAACTTCCCTCGCCGCGGTTGGTCCTGGTGAACAAGTTAACAATAAAACCCGCCCGGGTCAATCTTTTTCTCAGAACGTCCCGGGACTCTATCTTTCCCAAGTGGCCAGGGCCCCTGGCCGGAGAGGTCCCGCAGCTGCCTCACCTGCATGTCGCTATTAAACGGCCCGGACATAAATAAGTACGAAAGAAACCCGGAGGAATGCTGGCAGGAAGCGGCGGTCCTGGAAATTTGGAGTAAGCCCAGGGCCCCCCTCCCCTTGGGAAGAGGCGGGGCCGGCTTAACGGAAAAAGGGATTACCCCCGGTGTCCTCCCCAGCCGCGGCCATAAGGGACAAAGGCGCGGTGCTGTTGCGGCCTAGCTCCATTTAACTTTTAGGGTGCGGCCTGCCACCTTCCGGCCATTAATCAGGGAAATGGCCTTCTTCAGTCTCCCCTTTGCCGGATATCTACACCAAAGGGAAGACGGGGTTGGCCCGGGTGGCGGTCAGTGATGGTTTCGGCCGATATGGCCTCCCTGGCTTTGAAAAAACAGCCTATAGGTCTTGTGCGGTCAGGAGCCAGGGCAAGTTGCCCACATACAATTTCAGGTCATCAGTTCCCCGGGTTGATGGGGACCCTGGGAGGCCAGCCTGCTTAACCTTCAGCCTGTTTCTCTTCCGTCTCTGGCGCTACTTCCGGGGCTTCCTGGCCTTTTTTCTGGCGGCGCTTCATCTTTTCTTCGCTCTTCTTTTTGCGGGCAATCTCCTTGGCCCGCTTTTCCTGCCCGTAGTTGCTACGGCGTCGCGCCATGTTACCGCCTCCATCAAGCGAAGAGTTGGCTGGGGGTAAAGAGGCCAGGCTCAACGGGGGTCCTGCCGCCCGTCTCCCCTGGCCTCTTCCCTCGAGAGATTCTAGCGCCTGAGCACCTCCCGTAACCTCCCGAACCACCAGTATTCCCGGATTTCCTCCATCAGGGGTTAACGCCCGATTTTGACCACGTTTTGAGCCTGGAGACCCTTGGCGCCCTGGACTACCTCGAACTCCACCAGTTGATCTTCTTGCAGCGAGCGGAAGCCTTCTCCCTGGATGGCGCTATGGTGCACAAAGACATCGGGGCCGTCTTCCCGGGAGATAAATCCAAAACCTTTCGCATCATTAAACCACTTCACCCGACCTTGAACCTTCATTAACCACTATCCTCCTCAAAGATGGTGAAACAAGCCTCCCCCGAAGGCAGGCCTTGAAAACAGCCAGACAAAAAAAAGCGGAACGGTGAAAGCATACCGTTCCGATTCCTGTTCAGGGCCAGGCACCGCCCTGCTTTCAGTCTGACATGCTATCAGGATTTTAGATAACAGTAAAAATTCTCAATGTCAATTTAATATAGTTGTTATCGGTTCAAACCCATTATTTCTTCAAAGAAGCATCCCCATCATTTTACTGTACTCCCCACCGCTTTAAACCCCCGGGGATAGTCTGAAGCTCCCCGGGACCATCTCCGGCTATTTCACCTGCCCCCAGGGCCCAGGCGCGCCGGCGTCGCCTCTGGGTCTCTCTTTCTGGCCGTCCAGGCTCTCCACCAGCCTCTGGGCCTTGGAGCCTGATAAGCTTCCCTGCCCCCAGATTGCCAATAATGCCTAATTAAGTTGTTAGCTTTGGCTTCCAGAGCTTAAATCCCGGAAAATTTCTGTTGACAAAAATACCTTACCGGGGTATGGTATTTCACACGCGCCCTTCCTTAAACTCACTTCGGTGGAATTTGCCAGGGAGGACACTGCGGGGATAACCTCCAACCATCTACTAGCCGCCAGAGGTGAGCATGTATCCGCCAGACGACCTGAAACAGCAGATGCAGCGCAATATCCAATCCCGGCTAAAAAAGATCGAAGGCCAGATCCGGGGTCTCCAGGGCATGATTGCCGCGGACAAGGAATGCGAACAGATCCTGGTGCAGGCGAAGGCTGCGCAATCCGCCTTGAAAGCGGTCTGCAAATTGATTCTGAAGACTTACCTGATCCGCTGCTATGCAGGCGGTGCTGAGGTCCAGTCTCCCGAAGATATCTTGCGGAACCTGGACCAGGCGGTGGAGGTGCTCTCCAGGTTCATTGACGGTTAACCGGCCCCGGGCCTGTTATTTACGGATACGTCCTAAGTAGTTCCGGCTGGTGATGTCCAACCGCATATACCCCGGCGGGTTTTGGTGCCGGCCTTCTTGTGGGGGTTTTCGCTGCTTTTGCCGCATTAGCTTCTGGGCCTTGTCGCCTGGCCTTGCGTTTACATGAGCCATGGTTAAAGTGTGGGTGGGCAAATCCATAATCCACCGACCAGAAAGGAGGATAGGCTATGTCTAAGTTTCTTTTCATTATCAGCAAAGGGTTGGAAAGCTCAGGCAGCGCCACCCGGGCCCTGCAGTTCGCCAGCCTGGCTGCGGAAAAAGGGGAGCACGTGGAGGTCTTCCTCATCGACGATGCGGTGCACTGGGCCCAGGTGGGCATGGCCGAAGGCATCCGCTCCACCACCGGTGAGGTCATGAAGGACTTCCTGGACCAGCTCACCGGGCGTAACTGCCCCCTCCACGCCTGTAAAGCCTGAGCGGACAAACGTCTCATCGGTCCCGATGAGATCATTCCCGGCGCGCAGATTTCCACGGCCCCGGCCCTGGTGGGCATGATGACCAGCCCGGAGTATAGGGTGTTTAATTTTTAAGGAGTGGTGGCCATGAAGAAAAACCTGGGGCTTGTTTTGGCAGCCCTGGCTACGGGGTTGGCGCTGTTCTTGCCGGCAGCGCTCCAGGCCAAGACCAGAACCTGCGTGCCGTTTTACTTGAAGACCGAGGACGGCAAGACCATCAATCCCTTGAGCGGCGAAAACGCCGACCAACCATACAGCCCCCGCCAGACCTGCGGCGCCTGCCACGACTACGGGAAAATCACCCAGGGTTACCACTTCCAGCAGGGCTGGAACCGGATCAAGGACGACTTCAATAAAAAGAAGCCCTGGGTCCTGTCCGACGGCATGATGGGGAAGTTCTGACCCCCCTCTTTTCGCCAGTTGGCGAAAAAGCACAATAATAACCCGGACGAAATCGATCTCACTCCCTTCGCCTTTACCGCCGCGGGCGACCCCAAGACCCCGGGAGTGCCGGGTTGCGGCGGCTGCCATCCCGGGGGCGGCGGCCTGGAGTTTGACCGGGACGGCCAGCGCTATGACCAGCGCCTCAAGGCCGACCCCGCCTTGGCCCAAAGCCTGGATGGGGATTATTACCAGAGCAAATGGGACAAAACCGGGGTGGTGGAGGCCGACTGTTTTATCTGCCACCTGCCGGGCTACAATTTCAAAGAACGCAATATCCAGCTGCAATCCTTGAACTTTAAGTGGGCCACGGTCGCGGCTTCGGGCATCGGCCTGGTGAGCGGCCTCGTCAAGGCCGGCCAGCTGCCCAAAGTGCTTTACAACAAGCGCCTCTTTAATGAGGACGGCAAGGTGGTCCTGGACCTGGCTTATCCTCCCCCTGCGGAGAACTGCGTCTTCTGCCACGGCATGTCGGACATGAAGAAGCGGGGTTTCTCCTGGAACGACCGGATCAATCCTGACATCCATAACTTGCAGGGCCTGAATTGCGCCCATTGCCACCCCGCCATCGAAGATAAGAAACTGAAGATCACCAAAGAAATGCATAACTTCGCCAAAGGGCAGGAGTTCGTCTCCACCGTGGCGGACGACCTGGACAACACCATCAAGACTTGCAAAGAGTGTCATGAACAAGGATACATGGGCGCCACCCGGCCCCGGCACCTGTCCATCAGGCCCAACCACCTGGACAAGATGGCCTGCGAAGTCTGCCATATCCCCGCCCTGCACCGCGCGGCCTTCGAGGGCTTTGACGTCACCACCGGCCAGATGGTGAACTACCCCAAACTGGGCGCCAAGAAGATCGGCGCGGAGTTTACCTGGGGACCGGCCTTCCAGAGAGATGAACATGGCAAGCTGTGGCCGGTGAACCGGTTCAATTCGGTGTTCTTTACCAACCAGGATAAGGACGGCATTAACTATCCCTTGTTCGCCCGGGAATTAAAGAAGGGGTATGACAAGGCCAAAGCCCAGCTTAAGCCCAAGAACCCCATGAAGCCGGAAGTGCACACGCCGGCCCAGATCAAGATCATGCTGGCCACTTTTGCGGAAACCTTGAAGGGCAACCAGCGCTTCCGGCAGATCAAACCGTACTACCACAAGGGCGGCAAGATGTACTTCTTAAATGGCCAGCGCGAGGTGGTGAGCGCCCCGGACGCCACCTGGGCCGGCCATATTGAGGGCTTCAACATCAATCACAACGTGGCCCCGGTGAGCCTGGCCTTAGGCGCCAACGGCTGCGGCGACTGCCACGCGGATAAGGCCCACATGTTCAAGGGCCAGATCGTCACCGACATGTTCGGGCCCGCCGGCAAACCGGTGACCGTCTCCGCTGGCCGGCTCTTCGGCTGCCAGCCCTGGGCCTTCACCCTTAACCAGATTCACCAGCTCTACCTGACGCCCTACGTGAGCGGGCTGATCCTGCTCCTGGTCTTTGTCCTGGTGCTCCATTACACCGGGCAGGGCCCCAAGGTGGCGGACTTCTATGCCGCGCCCGGGGAAATCCAGCGATTCAGCCTGGCGGAGCGCTGGACCCACCTGTTCCGCCTCACCACCTTCCTGATCCTCACCTTTACCGGTTACATCTTCTTCTACAACAATGTCTCCATGCTGCGGATGTTTTTCTCTTCCCAGAACTCTGCGGTCATCATTCACTGGTTGGCTGGCCTCATCTTTGTGGCCGCATCCATCGTCAGCCTCTGTCTCTGGTATAAGGACGCCAAGTTTGTGGCCTATGATCAGGAATGGCTGAAAAAGCGCGGCGGCTATATCGGCGGCCAGGAAGTGGAGGTCCCCGCGGGACGCCTCAACGCCGGCCAGAAGATCTTCTTCTGGCTGACCCTGGTCCTCTCTCTGATCATGGGAGTGACCGGCATTCTGCTCATCTTCAAGAACAGTTTGCCCTTGACCCTCAACTGTTTCCTGTCCACGGTCCACGGTTTCGTGGCCATCATCTTCGTGGCCGCGGTCATCGCCCACGCCTACCTGGGCACCATCGCCAACCCCGGGACCTGGAGCGCCATGGTGGACGGCAAGGTGAGCCGGTTGTGGGCCAAGAAGCACCACTCGGAATGGTATAAGGAGTACATAGCCGGCAAGGATCAGGAAGAGAGCGACTCAGGGAGCGAATAAAACCCGGGAATTAGGCAGAGTGTGGCAACAAATATAACTGGAAAGACCGGCCCTTACCCCCCTTTCCTGAAGGGGGGTAAGGGGGGATTTATAAGCATTTAAATCCCCCTAAATCCCCCTTTTTCAAAGGGGGACTTAACCGGCCTCATGCAGCTCTCCGGCCCTGATTTAGGTCATCGTTTCCAGGAAATAAAGAGCCACTGGTCAGGGATTACCGCTGATAAGTCTCCGGAGTCTCCCGGGGCAGGGTGAAATAAAAGACCGCGCCTTGTCCCGGGGGGCTCTCCACCCAGATGCGGCCGCCGTGGGCGTCGATAATGCGCTTGACCGTGGCCAGGCCCATGCCGAAGCCCCTCTCCTTTTCCGCGTCCGCACCCCGGTAATAGATTTCAAAGAGATGGGGCAGGTCTTCCGGGGCAATGCCGGGTCCCTGGTCCTTGACGGCAAAGAGCACTTCCTGCCCCCGGTCCTGGACCTCCAGGGACACGGTGGACCGGGGCGGCGAGTATTTGATGGCGTTTTCCAGCAGATTTTCCAGGGTCCGCCGGAACAGCAGGGGATCCGCCTGGATCACCTGCACCTCCTGGGGGTAATCCGTCTCCAGGACTATGCCCTTGGCCTCCGCCAGGGGTTGCAGCAGGGCCAACACCTCCTGGCATTCCCTCTCCACCTGCAGGGCGCTGGGCAAGGGGGTGAGAAGGTGGAGGTCCAGGCGGACGAATTCCAGAAAATTGTTGATGAGCTTCTCCAGGCGCCCCATCTCCCGGTCAATGGTCTCCAGATAGGCCATCTGCCCCTCGGTCAAGGGACCGGCCTTACCCTGGCGCAGGCGCCGCACCAGACCGGCCATGCCCACCACCGGCGTCTTCAGGTCGTGGGCGAACATATTCACCAGGTGCCGCCGTTCTTTTTCCAGGCGTTTGATGGAGGACAGGTCCCGGAAGATGACCACCTCCCCCAGGATGGCCCCGCCCTTTTTCTTCAGGGGAAAGGCGCTGAGCATCACCGGTACCGGCTCTTTCTGGCGGTTGAGAACGGTCAGCTCCTGGGGCTCCACCTCCTGGCCCCGCATTGCTGCCTTGAGGGGACAGTCTTCCCGGTCCCTTTCCGGCGCCAGGACCTCCAGGACCGGGCGGCCCAGGGCCTCTTCCCGGCTGGAGCCGCTGATGGCTGCGGCCGCGGGGTTGAAGTCCGTCACCCGCCCTTCCCGGTCCATGATAATGAGTCCGGCCGGGGCCTTGTCAATGATCACCCGGGCCCATTCCGAGGCTTGCGGCAATCCCTGGACTTCTTTCTTGGCCATCTTCCCTTGATCACCTCCCCGGGCTGATATTGCCTTTTTAGCAGGTTTTACCGCAACTAACAATCCGCGGCCCGCGGTTCTACTAGAAGTCATTTCAAAATCTACTTCCAGAGTCAATTTTTATAAACCAGGATGCGGTTAAAGAGGGACGAATTCCCCCCCTTTGTAAAAGGGGGGTGGGGATGATTTATAAGCGCTTGAAAATCCTCCTAAATTCCAATTTTTTAAAGGGGGACTTAAAAGCAGTCCCCAAACCCTATTGCCAGCCGATAGCTTAATTGTAGCCCGATTAGGTTTTGAAATAGATACTATTCCTGGCCCCCCCTGCCCTGCTCCGGCCCTGATTTCTCCGTAATATCCCTTGGCCTTACCACCGGTTTATGTTAATAATTGCAGAGCTTGTGAGGTAAAGTACATGACCGTAGTACGCACCCGGTTTTCCCCCAGCCCCACCGGTTCCCTGCATCTGGGCGGCACCCGCACCGCCCTGTTCAACTGGCTCTTCGCCCGCCACCACCAGGGCGTCTTTATCCTGCGTATCGAGGATACCGACCGGGAACGCTCCGAAGAGCGTTATGTCCGGGAAATTAAGGAGAGCATGCTCTGGCTGGGCCTGGACTGGGACGAAGGCCCCTACTTCCAATCCGCACGCCTGCCCCTCTACCGGGAATATATCCAGCGCCTCCTGGATCAGGGCGAGGCCTATTATTGCGACTGCGATCCCGCCGACCTGGAGACCCGCCGCCAGGAGGCCCTGGCCCGGGGGGATAAGCCCAAATACGACGGCCGCTGCCGGGAGCTGGGGCTCAAGCCCGGACCCAACACCGCGGTGCGTTTCAAAACCCCCTTGACCGGCACCACCAACTGGCACGACCGGGGCAAAGGCCCCATCGCCTTTGACAACCGGGAACTGGACGACCTGGTGATCCAGCGGGCCGACGGCATCCCCACTTACAACTTCGCGGTGGTGGTGGACGACATCACCATGGGGGTGACCCACGTCATCCGGGGGGAGGACCACATCCCCAACACCCCCAGGCAGATCCTCATCTATCAGGCCCTGGGCGCGGCCCTGCCGGAGTTCGCACACATGACCGTGACCCTGGCCCCGGGGGGAGGCAAACTCTCCAAGCGCCGGGGGGCCATCCCCATCCTGGACTACCGGGAGCGGGGGTATCTGCCCCAGGCCCTGGTCAACTACATGGTGCGCTTGGGCTGGGCCCACGGCGACCAGGAGATCTTCAGCCGGGAGGAGTTGATTAAGTATTTCTCCCTGGAACACATGAGCAAGTCTCCCGGGGTGTACGACGAAGAAAAGCTCCTGTGGCTCAATGCCCACTACATCAAGGAGACGCCGCTGCCCGAGCTGGCCGGGCTGCTGCAGCCCTTCCTGGAGCGCCTGGGCATTGCTGCCAAAGACCTTAACTACCTGGCCCGGGTGGCGGGCACGCTAAACACCCGGAGCAAAACCCTGGTGGAGATGGCGGACCAAGCCCGCTTCTATTTCCAGGACCCCCGGCCCTACGAGGAAAAGGGGGCCCGGAAATTTCTCACCCCCGAGAGCGCGGTCCACCTGGAGGAAATCAAAAAACGCCTGGAGGCCCTGGCCGAGTTCTCCGAGGCGGCCCTGAACCAGCTCTTTCAGGATTTGACCACCGAGACCGGCCTGAAAATGGTGCAACTGGCTCAGCCCGTGCGCTTGGCCCTCACCGGCAAGACCGTGAGCCCCGGCCTCTTCGACATAATTATTATTTTAGGTAAGGAAGAAGTCCTAAAAAGGTTGAATCTGGCCCTGGATTTCATTTATAAGAAGCAATAAGAACATAAAAGACTAAAAACGCTTAGCCCCATAATTTGCAAGGAGGTTTGGAATATGGCCCATCATGCCGAACATCATAGCCACGAAACGATGCCGGCCTACCGGAAAAAACAGGGATTGCTCTGTGTATTAGTCTTCCTCTGCATCGGCGTGGCCTTCTGGAGCGGCAGCGCCGCGGTGGCCGTCCTCTCCATTATGGCCGCCTGCGGCATCTGCTTCTGGGCTGCGTCCATGGAACCGGAAAGAGCCCCGGACGAACACCATCATTGAAAATAGGGGAAAGGGGGAAAAGGTTAAACGGGGAAAAGGATTGTAGAATCAACTTCTTCTTTCCCTTTTTCCCTTTTCCCCTCTTCCCCTTTGCACCCATCCCCATCGGAGGGAAGCCATGCGTATTGCCTTGATCGGTCAAGCGGGTTTTGGGGTGGAGGTCTTAAAGGGTCTACTGAAGCAGGGTCAGGAGGTGGTGGGGGTTTTTTGCCCGCCGGACCGGGGGGGCAAGGCCGATCCCCTGAAAGAGGCCGCGGTGCAAGGAGGCGTGCCGGTCTTTCAGCCCGCGCACATGCGGGATGACGACGCCTATGAGCAGATGGCCCAGCTCAAAGCCGATTTAGGGGTCCTGGCCTTTGTCACCGACATTGTGCCGGCCCGGGTCTTTGACGCCCCCAAACAGGGGTCCATCTGTTACCATCCCTCCATCTTGCCCAGATACCGGGGCGCGTCCGCCATCAACTGGGCGGTGATCAACGGCGAGACCGAAACCGGCCTCACCATCTTCTGGGTGGATAAGGGGATTGACACCGGGGAGATCCTCCTCCAGAAAAAGGTAGCCATCGGCCCGGATGAGACCACCGGCGCGGTCTATTTCGATAAGCTCTTCCCCATGGGAGTGCAGGCGGTGTTGGAAGCCGTTGACCTGGTGGCCCAAGGCCAGGCTCCTCGCATCGTGCAGGACCACTCGCAGGCCACCTACGATCCCCCCTGCGACGAGAAGGTGGCGGGCCTCGATTGGAGCAAACCCGCCAGGGCAGTCTATAATTTCATCCGGGGCTGCGATCCCCAGCCCGGGGCTACCACCACCTTCCGGGGGGAAAAGGTGAAATTTTATAACGCCGCCTTTAGCAGCGACGCGCCTGCGGCCCCGGCCGGAGAGATTCTGGAAGTAGGTGATAAGGGCCTGAAGGTGGCGGCCAACGGCGGCGCGCTCTTGATCACCCGCTTCCGCACCAAGGAATTGGGCAAGGTGAAGGCCCCGGATTTTATCGCCGCTAAGAAGCCCCAGGTGGGGGAAAAGTTTGGGGCTTGATCTAACATTCAGTTGAATAATGGAATGCCAGGAATTAATCTTTAGCCAGCATGCTGTGCAAAGAATGTTTGCGCGCGGCATTTCCACTTCTGATATTAGGTTCGTTATCGAGTCAGGAGAAATTGTCTCCACATACCCAAATGACCTGCCCTTTCCCAGCTTTCTGATCTTAAGTTGGATAAAGAACCAACCTGTTCATGTGGTCTTGGCTCTGGATGAAAAAACCCAAAAATGTTATATAATTACTACGTATTTTCCTGACCCGGCAATTTGGAGCTCTGACTTTAGAAACAAGAGGCCACAATGAATTGCGTCATCTGTAGGCAAGGAGATACCGCGCCCGGAAAGGTGACTGTAACCTTACAGCGAGGGGAAACCACCATTGTCTTTAAAGAAGTGCCTGCCGATGTCTGCCGAAATTGCGGCGAATTTTATCTCTCTGAAGCAGTGACCCAAAAATTGCTCAACCGCGCCGAGGAGGCGGTTAAAAACGGCGCAGAACTAGAAATTTTGCGGTACGCAGCCTAAGGAAACCTCTTCAGGTTTTTTTACCTTAAACTTTAAACCCGGAACTTTGAACTTTTTTGCCATCCGCCCGATATAAAAGGCATCCTACTTTTTCATGGAGGCCGGAAGATGGAGTTACCTCAAGGCATTTCCCGGATCATGGAGGTGTCCAGCCAGAGCAGCACCGAGGAGCTGGAACGGGTGGGGGCAGCCTTGGCCGCGGCCAGAAATCAAGTGCGTGAAGCCCTCCAGGACCTGACCGGGCCGCAGATGGAGGATATCATCCACAAGCTGGAAAGGGGAGGCTCCTTGACGCCGGAAGAGCAGGACTATATCCGCTCCTGGATCATCGGCGACGCGGAAAGCTACACCCGGGTGGAAAATCACCTCCAGGCCTGGCTCCAGGAATTCAAGGCCCTGCAGAGCCAAGTGGCCAGTTATGAAGGCCAGGAAATCTCGGTCCAGGTCCTGTTGAACCTCCACGCCGTCCTGGAGGATGCGGTGCGGGTGGCCTCCAATATCGAGACCTTCCTGGAAAAGAAAGAAAGAATAGAGCGCTTTAACAAAAGCATCCAGGACCTCGATCGCAAAGAAGCCCCCTTCATCATCGACATCTTGAAGAGGCAATTGATGTCCGAGGAGATCTAAGCCGCTCGGGCTGCCTGCCAGGTATGGTCGCCAAAAAACTTTCCATGGGTCAAGTTTCCCGGGCAATGCTGCAGAAGCAGTTTCAGATCACCAATTACATCGGCCTGGTGATGATCGGGTCGGTCTTTATCTTTGCCTTTCTGGTGTTAGCCATTGACCATGGCTACTTTTCCTTCCTGGAAAGCGCCAACCCGACAGTAGACGCGGTAGTTGCAACTAAAATTAGGTATTTATTTATTTTCATATCTTTTGTTTTTTTTGTGATCATTAAATTTATGAAAAATATTATTCTTAGATTTTTGCAAAAACAATATGCCAACTCTTTATATCCTGTAGTATTACGTCTCTTTGCTTTTACCCTCCTGGTCTTCGGTCTCTGTGAAACCATCTCCATCTATGGACTCGTCCTTTTCATTTTATCCAGGAATCCTAACGACTTCTTCATTTTTATGGCCATATCCCTGCTTTATTTCTATCTCTTCTATCCCAAATATGAAGATTGGGAAAAAATCTTTAATCAAGAGTTGCAGGGAAATCCATCTCCCTGAAAATTCTTTAACGTCACTGGTTCTCCATGAAAAAAATCGGCATCTTCTACCATCCTTCCTTCAGCCGCAAGAGCTACATGACCATCGGCAACCGCCTCCGGGACTTTCCCGAGGCCTTGGATCATCTCCTAAAAAAACCCAACGTCCGCCTCTATGAGTGCCCCCGGGTCTCCCAGGAATTGCTCCTTAAGGTCCACGCCCCGGAAATGATCCCCATGGTGGCCCATGACGCTTTCTGCTCCACGGCCTATGAGTCCGCGGGGGGCGTGGTGGCGGGCATGGAGGCCCTGGCCCAAGGGGAGATCGACCGGGCCTTTTGTTTTATCGGCGCGGGGGGCCACCACTCCGGCTACCAGCAGTTCTGGGGGGCCTGTTGTTTTAACGACGTGGTCCTGGCCCTGACCCACGTCCGGGAAATCAGCCCTTGGCGGCGCCTGGCCATCGTGGACACCGACGCCCACCACGGGGACGGCACCCGCCAGCTGGTGAAAAACGACCCGGAGGTCCTGCACCTCTGTTTCTGCGGCGACGACTACCGCTCCGCAGACGGCACCAAGGTGGACGTGGACGTCTACCGCCTGGCCTATACCCAATCCCCCGACTCCCAATACGTGGACCTGGTGCGGCAGCACCTGCCCTTGATCCCTCCCTTTAAGCCCGATCTCCTCCTCTGGTACTACGGCTTCGACACCCACGCGGACGACTACGGCTCCCTGGGGCTGAGCCTCGAACCCTTCTTCCAGATCTGCGACCTGATGATCCAGGCCGCGGCGGAGATGCACGTCCCCCTGCAAGTGGTCCTGGGGGGCGGCTCGCTCCCCTATCTGGCCACCCGCACCATCCCGGAAATCATCAAGAGATTGGCGGAGGGGTAAAAGGGGAATTTCCCAGAGCCCGCATATCTTGCAGGCACCGGGCTCCATAGTCGCCTCGAAGCCCCTTTAATCCCCGGCAATTCATTGCCTTCCCCTGGTTTTTCCTTTATAATTAAAAGTAATTGGGGCATCCCACCTGACTTACAGTTCCAGATGAAAATAACCAGACTGAACGGGGGCATAGCGACCCGGAAGACTGCCTGGCAGCCCCGAGGGGCACCCAGGTTTGAGATAAGACCATGTTTTTAGCGCGACTGGAAACCATAGAACACCAATTTGAGGACCTGGAGCAGAGGTTGACCCATCCCGAGGTCATCCGGGACCAGGAGCTTTATCAGAAGTCCCGGAAGGAGCACGCGGAACTGGCCCCCCTGGTCCAGACCTTCCGCCGCTACCGCCAGGTGCAGAAGGAGTTGGAGGGCAGCCAGGCCTTGCTCCAGGAGGAGGCGGAGGAGGAACTGAAGGCCCTGGCCCGGGAGGAGATAGAGAGCCTTAAAGGGCAAGCCGGGGCCCTGGAGGAGGAACTGCGCCTGCTCCTGCTCCCCAAGGACCCCAATGACGAGAAGAACGTCCTCCTGGAGATCCGGGCGGGCACCGGGGGGGAGGAGGCGGCCCTCTTCGTGGCCGATCTCTTCCGCATGTACAGCCGCCTGGCGGAGCGCCACCGCTGGAAGGTGGAGGTGCTGAGCCATTCCCCCAGCGGCATGGGCGGCTTAAAGGAAATCATCGCCTCCATCTCCGGGGACCGGGTGTACAGCCGCCTCAAGTATGAAAGCGGGGTGCACCGGGTGCAACGGGTGCCGGTGACCGAATCCCAGGGCCGCATCCACACCTCCGCGGTGACCGTGGCCATTTTGCCGGAAGCCGAGGAAGTGGACGTGCAGATCAACCCCGAGGAGTTGCGCATCGACGTCTTCCGGTCCTCCGGGCCGGGGGGCCAAAGCGTGAACACCACAGATTCCGCAGTGCGGGTCACCCATCTCCCCACCGGCTTGGTGGTCTCCTGCCAGGACGAGAAATCCCAGCACAAAAACAAGGCCAAGGCCCTGAAGGTGCTCCGTTCCCGGCTGCTGGACCTGAAACAGCAGGAGCAGCACCAGCAGATCGCCCAGGAGCGCAAGACCCAGGTGGGCACGGGAGATCGCAGCGAACGCATCCGCACCTATAATTTTCCCCAGAGCCGCATCACCGACCACCGCATCGGCTTCAGTTACCACGGCCTGAAGATGGAAGCCGCGCTGGACGGGGAACTGGATGAAATCATCCAGGCCTTAACCACCCACCACCGCACCCTGGCGCTGCAACAGGCGTAAGATTGTTTTCAGTTTTCAGTTTTCGGTTTTCGGTTACGAAAACTTCCAAGGGGTAGCACAGCCTTTCCAGGCTGTGCGGATTTGCGCGGCAGGCGAGACGCCCCCCCGACGTTCACCTTTTCGCGATTTACAGGTGCCCCTACGGCCCATGAGGAGTGCTCTAACAATTGTCTGCAAACAAAACCGGCATGGGGCATCCTCAATGGACCATCCTGGAGATCCTGAGGTGGACCGCCAGGCACTTCCAGGAGAAGGAAGTCTCGGAGCCCCGGACTTCTGCGGAAGTGCTCCTGGCCCACGCCCTGAACGTAACCCGCCTGGACCTTTACCTGCGCCATGACCAGCCCCTCACCGCCGAAGAGCTGGCCCGGTTCAAGACCTTGGTCTTGCGCCGCCGGACCGGGGAGCCGGTGGCCTACATTACCGGCCATAAGGAGTTCTGGTCTTTAGATTTCAAAGTCACCCCTGCGGTCTTGATCCCCCGCCCGGAAACGGAAATCCTGGTGTCCTCAGTCCTGGAAGTCGTTTCACAGAAAACAGAAAACAGAAAACAGAAAACCAGCACTTACTGGGGTCTGGAAGTGGGCGTGGGGGCCGGCGCGGTGATCGTCGCCCTGGCCCGGGAGTTGCCCCAGGTGCGCTGGGTGGGCGTTGATATTTCCGCCCCGGCCCTGGCGGTGGCCCGGGAAAATGCCGCCCGCCACGAGGCCGGGGACCGGATTTCCCTCCTCCGGGGCGATCTGCTGGCCGCGCTTCAGCCCGGGCCCCGCTTCCATTTGCTGGTGGCCAACCTTCCTTACGTGCCCCGGCCGGTTTGGGAGGACTTGCCTAAAGACATCAAGGAATTTGAACCCCGGGCCGCGCTTTTGGGGGGAGAGGACGGCTTAGACCTGATCAGACCCCTGGTCCAGGCGGCGCCGGCCATTTTGCACCCCGGGGGCTGGCTGGCCCTGGAGGTGGGGGAGGGCCTGGCCCCCAAGGTTGCGGCATTAATGGAAGCTGTCGGGGAATATGAGCGAATAGAGAAGATCCCGGACTACCTGGGAATCCAGCGGGTCGTGCGCGGCCGCCGCCGGGAATAAAAATGACTCATTTGGCGCTTACACCTTAACTCAGTATGCCGCTAGCTCTGCCGCTACCTGGAAATTATGAGCCGGGGTCGATAATCCCCTTAGAAAGTTGATTCTTTTTTGAGGATAAAGGCGCTTTCATCCTGCTTGATGGAGTTTTGGTCCCAGGTTTTCCAGCTCACCCCGCCTTGAATCCGCAGGCGTTCTATCTTTCCATCTTCATACTGCGTTTCCTGCAAGATTCCAGCGCAACCCACCGCCCCCAGCAGCAGCGCCAACACTAAACCCAGCCACCATTGATGCTTCCGGCTCTCCATGTCTTCCTCCCCCTCCTGTTATCCCTGGAGTGTTGGTGGAGGTTAAATTAAAGCCGGCCTGCCGCCTTATCGGGCTCGGGGTTGGCCCATTGCCGGGCCGCAGCATTTATCCCCGCCCCTATGTGGGGGTGAGCCAAGAAACCGGAACTACAGTCGAAAACCCGTGCGGAGACCTTACCATTATGCATGTTACCAAACTCTTTATCAAAAACGCAACTATTTTTAAGGCCTCAAACAAACAAGGAAAATTTCCTTGCCGGCTTATAAATCCTCCGGGCCGCAGATGCGCCCGGCCACCGCCGCAGCCGCAGCCACCGCGGGGTTGGCCAGATAGACCTGGGATTGGGGATGGCCCATGCGCCCGGTGAAATTGCGATTGGTGGTGGCAATGGCCACTTCCCCGGCGGCTAGAATTCCCATGTGCCCCCCCAGGCAGGGACCGCAGGTGGGGGGGCTGATGACCGCGCCCGCATCCATGAAGATGGTAAAAAGGCCCTCGTCCATGGCCTGGCGGTAGATTAAAGGGGTGGCGGGAATGACGATGAGGCGCACGCCCTTGAAGACCTTCCGTCCCTTCAAGACTCGGGCGGCCAGGCGCAGGTCTTCCAGGCGGCCGTTGGTGCAGGAGCCGATCACCGCCTGGTCGATATGCACGTGCCTTATCTGGGAGAGGGGCCGGACATTGCTGGGCAACGAGGGGAACGCCACTTGCGGCTCCATGCCGTTCACGTCGTAGGTCTTCTCCTGCAGATACACCGCGTCCGGGTCGCTGGCATACACCTTGTAAGGCCGCAAAGTCCTACCCTTAACGTACTCCAGGGTCACCTCATCCGGGGCGATGATGCCGTTTTTGGCCCCGGCCTCCACCGCCATGTTGGCCATGGATAAACGCCCGTCCATGTCCAGGCCCCGGATGGCCTCCCCGGTGAATTCCATGGCCCGGTAGTTGGCGCCGTCCACGCCGATGTCGCCGATGGTCATGAGAATCAGATCCTTGCCGGTGACCCAGGGGGGCAGCTTGCCAGTATAGACAAAGCGCATGGACTCCGGCACTTTGAGCCAGCACTCCCCGGTGATCATGGCCGCGGCCAGATCCGTGGAACCCACCCCGGAGGCAAAGGCTCCCAGGGCTCCGTACGTGCAGGTATGGCTGTCCGCGCCCACGATCAGGTCGCCGGGACCGACGATGCCTTTCTCCGGCAGCAGGGCGTGCTCCACCCCCATTTCACCGCCGTCATAGAAGTGGGTGAGATTCTGCTCCTTGGCAAAATTCCTGAGGATCTGGCAGTGGTGGGCGGAGGCGATGTCCTTGTTGGGCGCGAAGTGGTCGTTCACCAGCACCACCCGTTCCTTATCGAAGACCTGCTTGGCCTTGGCTTTGTGGAAATCCCTGATGGCCAGAGGCGCGGTGATGTCGTTCCCCAGGGCGATGTCCACCTGGGCCAGGATCAACTCGCCAGATTCTACATAATCTTTGCCGCAGTGCGCGGCGAGAATTTTTTGGGTTATGGTTTGTGGTTTTGCCATTTATCACTCCGTTCAAGCTATCAGCTGTCAGCTATCAGCTGTCAGCTTAAGATTTATTTTGTTGTTTCCGCAGGGCGGGCATGTCCACCCCACCTTACTGGAAAACCTGTGTTATAACTTTCGAACCATCTCCATTGTAAGTAGCTCAGCGTGTGCAAGTCTTACTGCCTCGTTGAATTCAAATTGCGCTTTTCTAATTTTCTCCAAGTTTTCTTGTTTTTTTAAAAACAAATTCTTCAGTAATTGAAATAGAATTTTTTCTTTATCTGCCACCACCGCTCGGTGGATTTCAATGAATTAGATATAAATTTTTATTTCCCAATTTAAATATTGCAATCGATATACTGTTTGCTTAATTTCCCCGTTTATCGTTTTATCTTCTTCTTCCCAACCCTCATTTTTTTGATGATTAATTTGTTCTAATTGATATACCTTAGTAATTAATTCACTGACAGCAGTGTTGTATTCATGTGCAACATTTAAGAACTTGCCTGCCCACCAGCTTTGCCAATCTTCTTCTTTTGCGAGGGCTATCTTACTCTTCTCTAAACGTTTGTTGATAATAATTCCGATAATTACTATAACCAATGGTGTCAAAAATGATGCCACAAGTTTCAATATTTCTACTGTGCTGGTTTCCATTGGCTCATAGCCCTCGGCTACCAATAAATTACGAAAAGACGCTAAGAGCGGATGTCCCGCCAGTCTTTTCTCCCTCCCCCTTGATGGGGGAGGGCCGGGGTGGGGGTGGCGTCTTTGGGCCGATTGCAGCCTCCTGGCCCAAGCCGCCCCCCTCCCCCCAACCCCCTCCCGCCGTGGGGAGGGGGAGAAATGCAGGGTGGGCACGGCCCTGCGCATATGCCGCCCAAACTTGCATATTGGTGGGCAATGCCCACCCTACATTTTTCCACATTTTTCTGCTCACTGCTCACTGCTTACTGCTCACTGCTCACTGCTCACAGTTCTTCCGGCTTCCCCTTTTTCGGCCCCATCTCCTTGGAGAATTTCAGGCGGTTCAGGCCGTTGATATAGGCCCGGGCGCTGGCGGTGACCACGTCCGGATCCACCCCCTGGCCGGTGACGATCTGCCCCTCTTCCTCCAGGCGCACGGACACCTCCCCCAGGGCCTCGGTGCCGCCGGTGATGGAACTCACCGCGAATTTGAGGAGCTTGCACTTGGACTGGGCCAGATGGGTGATGGCCCGGTACGCGGCGTCGATGGGCCCGTCCCCGAAGGTGGAGAAGGACTTGACCTCACCGGCCACCTCCATCTTGATGTTGGCGTTGGGTTTGACCGTGGTGCCGGTGAGGACCACCAGTTCCAGGAGCTTGAAGTGCTCGGGCACCGACTTGTAAATCACCTCGGTTTCCACCAGGCTCACCAGGTCCTCGTCAAAGACCGTCTTTTTCCGGTCCGCCAGGTCCTTGAAGCGGTAAAAGACCCGGTTCAATTCGTCGTCCCCCAGGTAGAAGCCCATATCCTGGAGCTTCTTCTTGAAGGCGTGGCGTCCCGAGAGCTTGCCCAGGGGCAGGGTGCTTTTCTTGATGCCCACCGTGGTGGGGGTCATGATCTCGAAGGTGCTGGCCTCCTTGAGGACCGCGTCCTGGTGGATGCCGGACTCGTGGGCAAAGGCGTTGGCCCCCACAATGGCCTTGTTGGGCTGCACCACCACCCCGGTGAGTTTGCTCACCAGGCGGCTGGTGGGGTAGATGTACTGGGTGACGATGTCCGTGTAATAATCGAACAGGTCCTTGCGGGTGGCCAGGGCCATGACCACCTCTTCCATGGAGGCGTTCCCGGCCCGCTCGCCGATGCCGTTGATGGTCACCTCCACCTGGCGGGCGCCGTTCCTGATGGCGGCCAGGGTGTTGGCCACCGCCAGCCCCAGGTCGTTGTGGCAGTGTACGGAGATCACCGCCTTATGGATGTTGGGGATGTGCTCCATCAGGTACTTGATCTTGGCCCCGAACTCCTCGGGGATGCCGTAGCCCACGGTGTCCGGGAAGTTCAGGGTCTTGGCCCCCGCGTCGATGGCCGCAGTGAACACCTGGGCCACGTAGGCCAGATCGCTCCGGGAGGCGTCCATGGCCGAGAACTCCACGTTGGAAGTATAGCGGGCCGCGTGCTTCACCGCGGCCGCGGCCATCTCCAGGACCTCTTCCCGGGTCTTTTTCATCTGGTACTTCAGATGATTGTCGGAGGTGGAGATGAAGGTGTGGATGCGGGGCTGGGTGGCCTCTTTAACGGCCTCCCAGGCCGCGTCGATATCCTTCTCGTAGGCCCGGCAGAGGCCCGCGATCTGGGGGGTGCGGATGGCCCGGGCCACCGCGCGCACGGCCTCGAAATCGCCCCGGGAAGCAAAGGGAAAGCCGGCCTCAATGACGTCCACGTTGAGGAGTTCCAGGCTCCGGGCGATCTGGAGCTTTTCGTCCACATTGAGGCTGGCCCCGGGAGTCTGCTCCCCGTCCCGGAGCGTGGTATCAAAGATGATGACTTTTTCTGGCATAAGGCTCTCCTTGTCCCTTGGGGGGACTTATACCATTTTCCCCTGGGAAAACGCGGCATCGTCGGGGCGGACCCACCTGTCCGCCCTTAGCGCCTCGTAGTGTCCTTTCTCCTTCAGGGCACACGCGAGTGCCCCCCTACGGGGAAACGGCTCTTAGGGAAGCAACGGCATTATATCACCGTCAGCTTCAAAAAGAAGCAGTTAAAACAATATCATGGCCTAATTGTGTGAGGGAATAAAGTATGCCTGCCTAGGCAGGCAGCAGCAGAACCAGGGCCAGGCCCTGGTGGGCGGAAACTAAAGAGCGGTGAGTGGGTGAAGTAGTCATGAGCTTACGCTTAATATCAAGTTAATTAATATTATATGAATTTTAATCGGATAGAAAGGGGAAAATGATTACTTCTAAATTTTCTGGTCGTGGATGTCTGCACCTTGCCCACCAACTCTTCCAAACCCCAGCCTTACTGATTTATCCGCACCATATCTCAAATTGAAAATGCCTTTAACCCATAAAGCATCAACCCGGTTAGCCCCCCGCCCAGCACCAGCCAGAAAGAGTTCAAGCGAAAGCGGATAAGCAGAACGGCGCTCCCTATTGCTAATAAGGTGGTGGGAAGATCGATAACCGCTTCCCGCCCCAGGCGCCAGGTGACCACCGCCATGAGGGATAGGGAAGCCACCACGACGCCGTCCAGGAAGGCTCCGGCAATTGGCGATTTTCTGAGGCGCGGGACCAGGGGGCCGCTGCTCGCCACAAAGAAAAAGGCCGGGAGAAAGATTCCTGCCGTGGCGATCAGGGCACCAGGGAATCCGCCCAGCAAATAACCGATAAAGGTCGCAGTGGTAAAGACCGGACCAGGGGTTACCTGACCCACCGCCGTGGCGTCCAAGAGTTGGGTGGCGGTCAGCCAATGCCAGTTTTGGACCAAATCCGCCTGCAGAAAGGCCAGAAGCACGTAGCCGCTGCCAAAAAGGATGGAGCCGATTTTGCAAAAAAAGAGAAACAGTGGGAGCAAGCCAAACTGGACCTTGGCGGCAGTTGGCAGGCGCATGACCAAATAAGCCCCTGCCAGGAAGCCGCCCACCAGGATGGTCATGATCAGCAGTGCCCGCAAATTGCCTTTCGATTCATGGTTCAGTCCTTGCCGCCATCCCGCCAGAATGCCGGCTCCCAGAAGGATCGCCAGCTCATCGCCGCCAAGAAAATTCAAGGCCGCAGCCAGGATAGCCAATATTCCCAGATACTTCGATTTTATGGCGGCGCCGCCCAAACCCCAGAGGGCCTGGATGATAATGGCGATGACCACCGGTTTAACCCCATAAAGGAGCCAGGAGACTTCCGGCCATTGCTGAAACCGCACATAGGCCCAGGCGAACGCCAGGACTATGACCATGGCCGGGATGATGAAGCTTACCCCGGCCACTACCAATCCGGCCCAACCGCCTCGCAGAAAACCGATATGGATCGCCATCTCCGTCGAATTGGGGCCGGGAATGAGGTTGGTAGCGCCCAGCAGGTCGAGAAATTTTTCCCGGGTGAGCCAGCCCCGCCGCCGCACCACCTCATCCTCCATCATGGCGATATGGGCCGCAGGACCGCCGAAGGCTGTGGTCCCCAGGCGCAAGAATAGCAACGCCAACTCGAGCAAGAGGTTTTTTCCAGGTATATCCGTTCGACTCAGATGAGGCTCAGTCATATATCCATGGGCTTAGTATCTTCTGGGAAAAAGTAACTAAGGGGGTAGGAGGGATGGCAGTGGTGGGAGGGGCAGGGAGTTCAGGCCCCGGGCCCCTCCCCAATTTTTTCCTTCTTCACGGCCCCGTGGGTTTGGGGGCCGGCTCCTCCTCCGGCTTTTCCTGTGGGCTGGGCTTGCGGTAGTAGATGTAGGAGCTGATGCCCCCCGAGATCGCATAGACGCACATGAGGGGGAAGCCCATGAGTTCCGGCGCGGTGGCCACCGCCACGAAGAGGAGCACCGCGGCCACCAGGGTCTGGAAGGGATGGCGCTTGAAGAGCTCCACCTTCTTGAAGCTGAAGTATTTGATATTGCTGACCATCAGGAAAGAGAGCACATAGATCATCACCAGGATGTACCTGTGCTTCTCCGGGGCCCATTCGCCGATCTCGTAGTAAAAGGCGATGGAGGTGGCGATGACCATGGCGGCCGCGGGAATGGGAAAGCCGTTGAAGTAGCGGGGATCCATGGAGCCGGTCTGGACGTTGAACCGGGCCAGCCGCAGGGCCCCGCAGACCACGAAGAGGAAGGCCGCCACCCAGCCGAATTGTTTGAAGGGCTTCAGGGCCCAGAGATAGACCAGGACCGCGGGGGCCACCCCGAAGGAGACCAGGTCGGCCAGGGAATCGTATTGCACCCCGAAGCTGGAGGTGCTGTGGGTCATGCGGGCGATGCGGCCATCCAGGCCGTCCAGGATCAGGGCCACAAAGATGGCCCAGGCCGCGGCCAGGAAGCGGCCGTCCATGGCCGCGACGATGGCATAAAAGCCTGCAAACAGGCTGGCGGAGGTGATCAGGTTGGGGAGGAGATAGACTCCCCGGAAACGGCGCCGGTCCCTTTTTTTCCGTCTTCTGCGAAAAGCCATAGCTTTTTCCCGTGCTGCTACGGCAGGGGGCCCTTGCCGTCCCTACCGCTCAGGCGGCATCCAACCACCAGCGGGCCAGGATGCTGCTGCCGGCCTGGACCCGGTCTCCCACCTTGACCTGAACTTCCGCGCCCAGGGGCAGGTAGACGTCCACCCGGGAGCCGAAGCAGATCAGGCCCAGGCGTTCCCCCCGGGCCAGCTCTTGTCCAGACTTTATATAAGAGATGATGCGCCGGGCCAGGAGTCCGGCGATTTGCACCACCAGCAGCCGCTGGTCCCCTTCCCCATCCAGCAGGGTGACCTGTTGTTCGTTGGCCTGGGACGCCTCCGGGCGCTGCGCGGCCTTAAAACCTCCCGGCTGATGGGTGCTGGAAACCACGGTCCCCGCCACCGGGGAGCGGTTCACGTGGACGTCGAACACGTTCATGAAGATCCCCACCCGGCGCATGGGCCGTCCCAGGAATTTCCCTTCCTGGACTTCATCCAGGACGACCACCTTGCCGTCCGCGGGGGAGACGATCAGGCCCGGTTCCTGGGGCACAGACCGCTCCGGGTCCCGGAAGAAGTAAGCGAAAAATCCGGCTCCCAGCAATCCCAGGAGAGCCAGCCAGGTGGAATTCAAGGCGAGGCCCAGGAGAAAGACTCCGGCCGCGGGGAGGATGAAGCGATATCCGGGAGAGGCGATAAGTCCTTGTTTTTCAACGGGTGCTTGCATAGGTGTTTTCATCCTTATCCTGGTTAAAAGAAAATTGAAGAGTTAAAATGCATTACTTCTTCAGCCAACCCATCATGGACCGCAGTTTCTTCCCCACCTCTTCGATGGGATGGGCCGCTTCCTGCCGCCTTAAGGCATTGAAGACCGGACGCCGGGCCTGGTTTTCCAGGATCCACTCCCGGGCGAACTCGCCGGTCTGCACCTCATAGAGAATCTGGCGCATCTCTTCCCGGGTCTCCTCGGTGATGATGCGGTGGCCCCGGGTGTAGTCCCCGAACTCCGCGGTGTCGGACACGGAGTAGCGCATATAGCTGATGCCGCCCTGGTAGAAGAGGTCGACGATGAGCTTGAGCTCATGGAGGCACTCGAAGTAGGCGATTTCCGGGGCGTAGCCCGCTTCCACCAGGGTGTCGAAGCCGGCCTTCACCAGTTCCGAGACCCCGCCGCAGAGCACCGCCTGTTCCCCGAAGAGGTCCGTTTCCGTCTCTTCCCTGAAAGTGGTCTCCAGGACTCCGGCTCGGGTGGCGCCGATGCCCTTGGCATAGGCCAACGCGGTTTTCAGAGCCTTACCCGAGGCGTCCTGGTGAATGGCCACCAGGGAAGGCACGCCTGCGCCCTTCTCATATTCGCTGCGCACCAGATGGCCCGGGCCCTTGGGGGCCACCATGACCACGTCCACGTCCGGGCCGGGCGTGATCTGGCCGAAATGGATGTTGAAACCATGGGAGAACAGGAGGGTCTTGCCGCCCATGTGGGGCTTCAGGTCGTTCTCATAGAGCTGGGCCTGGACGTGGTCCTGGGTGAGAATCTGCACCACCTGGGCCTTCTGGGCCGCGTCCGCGGCGGACACCGGCTTGAAGCCGTACTTCTTGGCGGCCTCATAGTTGTCCGTGCCCGGCATCTCGGCCACCAGCACGTCCACCCCGGAATCCCGCAAATTCAGGGCCTGGGCGTGGCCCTGGGAGCCGAAGCCGATGATGGCCACCTTTTTGCCTTTAAGGACCTTTAAATCCGCATCCTTGTCATAGTAGATTTTCATAGCTGTCCTTCCACGCAAGAAATTATAGTCATTCATTATCACTTGAATTCTAAATTAATAAAAGGCTTTAATACTCGTTCGACATAAGCATTATCATCTTCCTCAATCCAACTATATATGTTTCCAATATCATTATTCAGATCAACGGCACAAATAGACATAAGACACATAACATCCTGATAGTTATCAACATTTTTATCTTTATCATATCCTATCGCCAGCATTGCCCTGTAATAAGCTACAATTACCGCATGCCACATAATTGAGCAAGAATAAATACTAAGAAGCCCATCTTCTAATATCCTTCTACGTATTACTGTCATGCGAACCCTTAATATTGCAAAATATAACGTGATCAATATTATCATAATGGCTATTGTCATAACAATATATTTTTCTTTAAAATACATCTCTATAGCTGTTATTATAAGTGGAGCTAATGATAAAAACGCAACAATATGAAGAACAATAAACATATTTACTAAATACGAACCTGCATGCCATGAAGCTTTTTCTGCTAACATTTTCTTAGGTTCGAACCATCTATATTTACATCCAGGGCGGTTTTCATTGAGATTTGCTATTTTCCAAAAGCCTGTAATATAAATATTTTCGTAAGTTGTTGCTTGTACTATCCGCCATGCAAGCATGGCTTCTTCCCATCCTGTATTAAACATAAATTCTTTACGTTTATTATGGACTTGACTATTTAATCTGCCTAACTGCTCTAAATATAATTGAAAGCCATGGTTTCGATTTGCACCAGAATATTTATGGATTCCAATCCTTGTGACAGCTAACACCAAAATAACTAATAATATACAGGAAAATCCTAAGTAAGGATTTTCCTTTTGAAACTTTATGATAAGACATAAGAGTGCGGTATTAAATGCCAAAACTGTAAATGAATATTGGGTAAAGCAATTTTTGAGTTTCCAAGCTTCATCACGAAGAAATTCAATGAATTTTTCCTTCCAGGAAAAAAATCCATCCATATTCTTGCAATTCATTAAAACTCCACTCCAAAGCCCCGATACGAGGTCCCGGGAAGGGTTGGCGGAGGATAGAATACTGGCCCCCCCTCCTCCAACCACTTCCTCAATCCTTCTTCGGCCTCTGGATGGCCAGGGTGCCGCTGCGCACCACGTCCAGGATGCCGTGGTTTTTCAGCAGGCCCAGCACCGCCCCGATCTTTTCGTGGTTGCCGGTGATCTCCAGGGAATAGGTATTGGGGCTGACGTCCACCACCCGGCAGCGGAAGATGTCGGCGATGCGCAGGACCTCGGCCCGGGACTTGTCTTCCGCCTTCACGGTGACCAGGGCCATCTCCCGTTCCACGTGTTCCTTTTCGCTTAAGTCCACCACGGTGATGACGTTGATGAGCTTGTGCAACTGCTTGATGATCTGCTCGGTGATCTGCTCATCCCCGGTGGAGACGATGGTGATGCGGGAGACCTGGGGGTCCATGGTCTCGGCCACGCACAGGCTCTCAATATTGAAGCCCCGGCCGGAAAAGAGACCGGTGACCCGGGAGAGGACTCCGGGAGTATTATCCACCCAAACTGAGATCGTATGTCGCGGTTCCATCTCTCCCCTCCTAGGCCAACAACATCTCGTGCATGGCTTTGCCCGCGGGCACCATGGGCATAACGCACTCTTCCGGCTCCACCCGGAAGTCCATAACCACCGGTTTGGGGGTGTCCAGGGCCTGCTGAATCACCGGCACCACTTCCTCGGGCTTGGTGGCCCTCAAGCCCACCGCGCCGTAGGCCTCGGCCAGCTTGACGAAATCCGGGGCCGTCATGGGGGTGGCGCTGTAGCGCTTTTCATAAAACAACTGCTGCCACTGGCGCACCATGCCCAGGAAAGAGTTGTTGAGAATGGCGATCTTCACCGGCAGGTCGTTGTCCACCACGGTGATCAACTCCTGGATGTTCATCTGGATGCTGCCGTCCCCGGCGATGTCGATGACGGTGGCTCCGGGTTTGGCCATCTGCACCCCCATGGCCGCGGGGAAGCCGTAACCCATAACCCCCAGGCCGCCTGACGTCATCAGTTGCCGGGGGCGTTTGAACTTATAGAACTGCGCGGCCCACATCTGGTTCTGGCCCACCTCGGTGGTGATATAGGCCTCCCCCTTGGTCAACTCCCAGAGCTTCTCCACCACGTACTGGGGTTTGATGGAGGTGTCGCTCCAGGCGTAGGTGAGGGGATGCTTCTTCTCCCAATCCTTGATGGTATCCAGCCACTGGGCCCGGATGGCGGCCCAATCCTGGGGGGTCTTTTCCTGGAGCAGGGCATTGAGTTGATGCAAGGCGTCCTTGCAGTCGCCGACGATGGGGATGTCCACCACCACGTTTTTACTGATGGAGCTGGGGTCGATGTCGATGTGGACGATCTTGGCGTGGGGCGCGAACTCGGAGAGCTTGCCGGTGATCCGGTCGTCGAAGCGGGCCCCCACGGCGATGAGAACGTCCGTTTCGGAGATGGACATATTGGCGCAATAGGTGCCGTGCATGCCCAGCATCCCCATCCACAGGTGGTGGTCGCCGGGGAAGCCCCCCAGGCCCATGAGGGTGCTGGTCACCGGGATCTGCAAGGTTTCCGCGAACTGCTTCAGTTCCTCCGCAGCACTGGACATGATGATCCCGCCCCCGGTATAGAGCACCGGTTTCTTGGCGTTGAGAATCATTTCCAGGGCCCGTTTCACCTGCCTGGGGTTGGCGTGGTAGGTGGGGTTGTAGCTCTTGATCTTGATTTCCTTGGGGAACTCGGGGACCGCCCGGGCCTGGATGACATCCTTGGGCAGGTCCACCAGCACCGGCCCGGGGCGTCCGGAGCGGGCGATATGAAAGGCCTCATGGATGGTATAGGCCAGTTTATTGACGTCCTTCACCAGGTAGTTATGCTTGGTGCAGGGCCGGGTGATGCCCACGATGTCCACTTCCTGGAACGCGTCGTTGCCGATGAGCGCGGTGGGCACCTGGCCGGTGAAGACCACGATGGGGATGGAATCCATGTAGGCCGAAGCGATCCCGGTGACGGTGTTGGTGGCGCCGGGGCCCGAGGTCACCAGGGCCACCCCCACCTTGGCGGAGGCCCGGGCATAGCCGTCCGCGGCGTGGGCTGCGGCCTGCTCGTGGCGCACCAGGATGTGCCTAATTTCCGGATACCGGGTGAGTTCGTCGTAAATATCCAGAACCACCCCCCCGGGATATCCGAAGACATGTTTGACTTCTTCCCGTTTCAGACATTCCAGGAAGATCTGGGCGCCGGTCATCTTCTTCATTATGCGCTTTCCTTCTGACGGTATTTGGCCAGTATCTGCTCTATCTTATCGCGGCCGGCCAGTTTGAGCTTCTGGAGACGTTTCCGCTCCATGCTCTCCGCGGCGGTGAGGTAAGGACGGCGATTGAATTCCTCCAGGCGCCGTTCAAATTCCTGGTGTTCCTCCAGGTAGCGCTTTAATTCGGGGTCCTGCTCCTGCCACTGGGCAATGATTTCCAAATCCTGTCTTTCCATGGTTTGCCTCTGGCCTTGATTTTCTCAAACTGGAATAGAAAATGCTAAAATAATGTGAGAAATTTGTCAATTGCAGGGCGTCCCCCCCTCAAAAAAAGCTTACCTTTTGGCAGACTGCTCACCCTGCAGACAACGCGCCAAAAAAAACAGGGCCGCATGCGGCCCTGCCTGGGAATCTCGGTTACGGGGGTGCTGCTATTTCCTAAAAGGTCCTCCTCCACCCCACCGGAGCCGAAACCGACAGGCAGGCCGCGGCGCCTACAGCTACGCCGGCTACCACCAGCAGCAACCCAGTCTCACTCCTGCAGGTATGCAGATGTGCCATGCTCAGACCTTTTTAACTGAATCAATGCTCGTTTAATATCTTAATCAAAAAAAACTGTCAAGAATTTCCCAAAAAAAGCCGTACATTTCTGTACGGCTTCTGTCGACCACAGCCAGGCGGGACTGCCACCCCCGCATCCTTCTCCTTCCAGTCGCAAAGCTTGTGGAGGGCCGGAGGCAGATTTTCCGGTCATCGGGCTGTGTCAATTATCTAGTAATCATCTTTTTGCCTCCAGTCAAGGGGGATGAGGCCATGCCCGCAGCAAGATCAACCTGGCCCGAAGGCCAGAATCCCTTTCTGCCCCCGGTCTGCCGGGCCTGCCCCTGGCAGGAACTGCCCCGGGGAGATGCCGGGGATTGCCTGAATTTCAAGAAACTTCTCTGCCGCCTGGAACCGGCCGCGATCCTGGAACGCTTTTTCCACGATCAGGGCCTCTAGGCAGTGGCAAAGGGGAACTAATACCAGGGCCCCAGGTCCCTATCCCCCGGACCTTCTTGGAGGTTGCGCAAGTCACTTCTGAAATGCCATTTTTCCCTGCTCAGGGGAGAGTATCTCCTTTAAGGGGCGGTTCAAGGTCTTGCTCTCCGGCAGGATGGTCCCCTCCACCTTCCCCACCAGCCGCACCCTGGTCCAGGCCTGGATGGGGGACCATTTGTCATCAAAGTAGACGAACACCACCCCTCGCTCATCGTCAAAGACCCGGTTGATGATGGACACCATGACCTTGCGGCCCTTTTGCTCCTGGGAGCCGATGCGCACCGTGATTTCTTCCGGATGGGGGTAGGGAATACCCGTGGCCTTCAGGGTCTCCCCTTCCTTGGGCGGTCCCATGGCCCCCAGGCGGAAATTGTAAAATGCGCTCAAGGGATCGTAGATGGGCTCCTTCTTTAAGGCCGTGTGCCACTTGCGCCGCATGCCCTTGCCTTCGTGGAAGGTCCATAACTCCAGCCGGCCCCGGTCATAATCGAAACGGTATTCCTTAAGACCCCGCTTGCCCCGCTTCCTGGTTTCTTCCCTGTAGATCAAGGGGACCAGGCGGCCGTCCCGCCAGGCCATCTCCGTGTAAAAACGGTCCCGGCGCTGGCCGCTGATGATCTTCAGCAGTCCCAGGGGCTCCACCCACAGATCCGCCTGGTAACGTCCCCCGCCCAGGCTTTTGAGGGTGATCCCGGCCCGGGCCGCGCCGCCGATAACCCAGGCGGTCACCCGGTATTGCAAATCCTCCAGCAACTGCCCTGGGGCTTTGGCGACCGGCGCGGCCGCGGCCGCCAACAAAAACCCCGCCTCCAGGGCCAGGGCTGCGGCCAGCGCGAGGAAGGCCAGCCGCGCTAATCTGTAGCCCCTGCCCCCCCCTGCCCCAGTCTTTGGCAAGCCCTTCATAAATTCCAAAGCACCATCCAGAGATTATAATCCCAAATTTTTGAGGCCCATCCTCTCGGTGGGGAGAGGGGAATTTATCAAGATCATATCCGGGTTTGGCCGGAGCGGGCTAGTTGCTGCCGGCCCCTTGAGGCCGCGACAGTTGCGGCCCGCGGAAAAATCCGTCTTTCCTGATCTCCCCGGGGTTCAGCAATTCCCCGGAGAGTTTGGCGAAGCCCAACACCCTCATCCAGGCAATTTGCGGCACCTTTTGGGGGGTAAGGAACAGAAAATACGGGCCGTAGGCAGAGGCGCCCCCCTTGGTTTTTACGTCCAGCATGACCTTCCAGCCCTGCCCGGTCTGGGGGCCCAGGGTAACGACCATCTCCCGGGGCTCGGGATTGGGGATGGCGGCCACCCTCAGGATCTGGCCTGGCTGCAAGGCACCCATGGCCCCCAGGCGCACATTGTAAAACAAGGTGAAGGGGTCATAGACGGGTTTCTTCAAAGGGCCTTGCCATTCCAGGGCCGCTTCCTGGCCCCCCACTCCCCGCCAGCACTCCAGGAGCCCCCGGGTGTAATGGAAGCGGTATTCCTTAAAAACGCGCTGACCCTTAATCTCAAAGGCCTCCAGAAAGATCAGGGGCTTAAGACGTCCCTCCTCCAGGGCCATTTCCGTCTCATAGCGCTCCGGCAGCCAGGGGTTCAGGAGCTTCCAGGCCCCCTGGGCCGCGCCGGTAACCTCCGCCCGGAAGCGGCCCGGCTCCACCCGGAATAATCGCAGATGCACCCGGGCCACATCCTTTAAAACTCCCAGGTCTACCCGGTATTCCAAATCTTCCAGGAGAATGGGGGCCGCCGCCCCGGCCCACACCCTTCCCCAGGACCCCAGACCCACAGCCAGGCAAAGGGCCAAGACCCCAAGGAACCGCCTCATTCCTGATCATCCTCCGGATCGGCGGGGGGCGGGGGGCTCCAGACCCCGGAGGCGAAGCGGTTGTGCCACCACTGCTGGAGATCCTCCGGAGCCGACTTCTCCACCAGTTCAAAACGATAGGCGTCGATGAATTGGACGATGCGCTGGTAGGCCAAATTTATCTGCTGCATCTTTTCCCGGTATTCTTTTTCCCTGCCCCCGGGGGCCCGGTCGGGATGCCAGCGCCGGGCGGCGCGGCGATACGCGGCCCGGATCTCCTTGCGGGTGGCGGCAAGATCCAGACCCAGCAATCCCCGGGCTTCCTCCAAAGTCATGGCTTATTATAAAGGAAACTGCCCGGTTTCGCCAACTGGGGCATCCCTTCACTTTTCCCGAGGACATCCGCGGTCATGATCTCTTGTCAACTCCGCAGGCGCATGTTAATTTATTAGTCTCATATCAAACTTAAAGGGGAACCCGGTTTCATGACCCCCAAGAAAAACCTAGCCATGCCCGGGAAGGAAGTGGATCGCACCCTGGAGCGCCTTACCAAAGAGATCCTGACCCGCCACCAAAACCTGGATGATCTGGTGCTGGTGGGCATCCGCACCGGCGGGGCCTTTCTGGCCCAGCGCCTGGCGGAAAAGATCAGCCGGCATACCTCCCAGCCGGTGCGGGTGGGAGTATTGGATATCACCCTCTACCGGGATGATTGGACCCAGCTCAGCCACAAGCCCCTGGTGGGGAAAACGGAACTCCCGGGCTCCATCGACGACCGGGAGGTGCTGCTGGTGGATGACGTCTTGTTCACCGGCCGTACGGTGCGGGCCGCGCTGGACGCCCTCATCGACTATGGGCGGCCCCGGCGCATTGAGCTGGCGGTGCTGGTGGACCGGGGCGGCCGGGAACTCCCCATTCACGCGGATTATACCGGCCGGACGGTGAAACTCTCCCCGGCCCAAAGGGTGAACGTCTATCTCCAGGAAATGGGGCGGGCCGATGAAGTGGCCATCGAGTCCGGGCCCCCGGATAGGTAATGGCAGGCAAGCAGAAAAAAGGTTCAACCCGGGCGCCGGGGCTGTCCCCACTGGCCCCGGACAGGGCCGCGGCGCTCCAAGACCTGGTGGCGCAGCTGGCCGCAGCCCTGGACGGGGACCAGGACCTGGAAACCCTGAAAGGGATGGTGGCCGGCCAGAGCAGCGATCAGACCTGGGACCTGCATCTCCTGGGGGCCCTGGCCAGTATTCCCCATCCCGGGGTTCCCGTTCTTTTGGCTGCGCTTTTTGGGGCCAGTCAAGATAAACCCCGGCGCAAGGCCCTGAAAAAGGCCCTCCACCTCCTGCAAACCCGGGGAGTGCCAGTGGCCCCGGACCTCCTGCCCCGGGAGGAGGCCGCCCCCCGCCAGGCCCCGGGTCGGGCTGCGGCCCTGGCTTATGTCTCCCAGGTCCTGGGCAACGGCGAACGCTACGTCATCCTGGAGGGTTCCAAAGAGGCCCTGGGCGGCAACTTCCTGGTGGCCCGGGTCAGCGACCGGGAAGGCATCCAGGAATGCCATCTTTTGTCCCTCAAGAGCCGGCAACGCCAGGAATTCTGGGACCACTTCCGGGGGCAGGGGCTGGCGGAGTGGGCCACCCCACCTCCGACCTACGCCGTGCGCCTCCTGGAGGAGGCCGACGCCTTAAAACCCGGAGCCGCAGGCAGCAGCAGCTACAGCTCCTTGAAGTCCAGGATCTGGCAGGAATGGGGGCGGCCGGAGGAAACCCCGGATTTAGAAACCTTCCTGCCCCCTTTGCCCCCCCCGGAACAGAGCCGCTTACTGGACCAATCCCAGAGCCTGGCGCAGCACCCCCTGTTCCTCTCCTGGCTGCCGGGTCTGGATGAGCTCACCCCCTGGTTGAACAAGATCCGTGACATCCAGGAGAGCCCCCTGGTCCTGTCCGAGCAGCAGCGCCAGGCCCGGGTGGGAGACGTGGTGGAAGAAGCCGCCGGCGCCCTTTACCCCCTGGAGAGCCGGGATTTATGGGGCCGCCGCCTCCTGGAGATGGCTTATTTCCTGGACCTCCGGGGACAGCAGGCGGAGGCCCGGATGGCCCAGGCCGCGGCCCGGGATCTGGCCGCGCCTGCCCGGGGCCCCCTGGCCGGGGAGAACCCCTTTCTCCAAGCCCTGGTCTGGCAGAGTCTGAAGATGGCCTGGGAGTTTCTGGAAAAGACCCAGAAGGAAGCCACCTCCTCCCCTCTGCTGGCCCCGCCCACGGAATCCTTGCTCATCCGGAGGTGATCATGCTCCAGACCTTGACCGTGAAGACCAACACTCGCACCGAACTCCTGGACCTGACCTCCCAGATCCAGGAAGTGGTGCGGCAGAGCGGCGTGAGCGAAGGATTGTGCCATATTTTCGTGCCCCATACCACCGCGGCGGTGACTATCAATGAGAACGCTGACCCCGCGGTGAAGGCCGATATCCTCATGGTCTTGAACAAGATCATCAGCGAACAGGAGCCTTACCGTCACCAGGAGGGCAATTCCCCGGCCCATATCAAGACCTCCCTTATGGGCCCCCAGATCACCCTGTTCGTGAGCAAGGGCCGCCTGGTGCTGGGCACCTGGCAGGGCCTCTTCTTCTGCGAATTTGACGGGCCCCGCTCCCGCCGCCTGCACGTAAAAGTGGTGGAGGGGTAAGAGATAGTTTTCTGTTTTCTGTTTTCTGTTTTCTGTTTTCTGTTTTTGTATAGTTTGATTTCAAGTGATTGCAGGCTTTAGCCTGCGCCCCATGAACCACCCCCCTGGCCGTATCCTTTGGAAAGGCAGGCAGGCCGGATATTATCGCCCTTACCCCGGCAGGATCTTGGCAAAATGAACCCGGGCCAGGAAATCCAAAAGTCAAACTGGTTTCAACAGAACCCCAAGAAAACCCTGGTGCTGTTCACCGGCTTGGTCATTCTTCTCATCGTCTTCGCCGCGGAAAAGATCCTGCAATTTTATAACCACCGTCACGGCGTCTTCCTGGAGACCGAGTCCAGGCACATCCGGCTGAAGGAATACCGGCCCCTGACCAGGTTGCTGCTCCCCTTCCCCCGGGGCCACCAGCCCTTCACTGAGCACGTTTTCACTAAGAAATACCCGATCCGCGTGGATCGAGACGGGTTCATCATGCCCTCCCGGAAGTATGCTCACCCGGACCTGAGCCTCGTTTTTTTGGGGGGGTCCACCACCGAGTGTCTGTTCGTGGATGAATCAAGCCGCTTCCCTTTCCTGGTGGGCACGATCCTGGAGAAAGAAACCGGCCAGAAGGTCAATTCTTATAACGCCGGTATGTCCGGCAACAATAGCCTGAATTGTATCGACATCCTGGTGAACAAGGTGATCCCCTTACAGCCCCGGGTGGTGGTGTTCATGGAGAATATCAACGAGTTGAGCACCCTGCTCTATGAAGGCACCTATTGGAATAAAAACACCAGCCGCTCGCCCCTCGAGATTTTGCAGAAAACGAAGATGGTGGGCAAGCTCTTGAAAGAGATCTGCATTCCCAATCTCAATTATGCCTATAGGAATTTGAAATCCTGGTTATCTCAGGGGGAGGAAGATGAATTCGCCCCCATCCGGGGGAAGAAACTGCAGGTGGATCAGGCCCGACTCAACCGGGAATTTGCCATGAACTTGCAGGTCATCATCGACATCTGCAAGGCCAGGAAGATAGTGCCGGTGCTCATGACCCAGGCCAACCGCATCACCGCCAAGCCGGACCCGGTGGTCACGGCCTACGTGGGCCGTTTCGGCCGGGACGCGGGCCTCGGTTACCAGGAATTCAAAGAGCTCTACGACTCCTTCAACGCCACCATCAGGCGGCTGGGCCGGGAGAATCAGGTGCTGGTCATTGATCTGGCCGCGACGGTTCCCCCGGACAAGAAATATCTTTACGACATGGTGCATTTTAGCGATGCGGGCTCGCAATACGCCGCGGGCCTCATCGCCGCCAAGTTGAAAACTATTATCGCCTCACCGCCACGATAATTTACGCAACCGGGGTTGTTAACCGAAAACAAATAATAAAAACTTAAATTTACCTTATGGAATATTTTTCCGAAGTCCGTCTGGCCGGGTTCTCTCTGGCAGCCATCAAACAGGGCGCAGCCATCCGGGATCGCCAGGTCCTGAAGGATTTTCTGGAATACGTCCATATCCAGCAAGGTCTGCTGGCTCCTTACGGCCCCCGCTATCCCCTCATCGAATTCCGGGAGCTGCTCCCTTCCTTTGAAAAGAATTTTGCCGAGTACCGCTATCTGCCCAGCTTCAGCATGGTGGCCTTCAACCGGCCCCTGGCCTACCAGGAAGAGATCTTTCAGTTCGATCTCCTCCATCCCCTGGAGGAGGGCCGGAAACGGGCGGCCCGGGAAAATCTGGACAAAATCACCCCCCATCTGGACCGGGACCTGCGGCCCACCTTTAAACAGCTCTTTGCCGGCAAAGACCTCACCGACCTGGCCCATTACCAGGAGTTGACGGAATTTCTCTTTCACATGGACCGGGCCCAGGTGATCGCCCGGGACGGGGCCGGTGATTTCCGCCTCCTGGGGGTTTACGGCTCCTTTCCTTCGGACCTGGATACCGAACTCAAGACCTTCGGCCGCCGTCTGGGCAAGTTTAAGAAGCTGGACAGCGCCATCTATGAAAAGGAACGGGAATTCGTCTACCAGTTTCTCATGGAGCTTTACGGCTTTCCCATCGCCGCGGAAAGGCGCACCTCCGCGGCCCTCTTCGCCCGGAAGTTGAGCCGTCTCAAAGAACAGTACCTCATTAAGGTTCTGGGTTGCTCGGACCGCACCATTACCAGCCTGTCGGGATTTGAGCAGAAGAGGTATCCCCTGGTGGAAAAAGTGGCCTTGATTTCTCTCCCCCGGAGCATCAGCAATGCCGCGCCCCATCTGCGGGAGCAGGGATTTTATGTGGATCCCCGGCGGCGGGTGGTCATCCTCAAGGTGACCTACCAGCAGCACAAATACAACCGCTTCAATGTCCTGGAGGACCGGGCCCTGGGATTGGTGAAACAGGAGATCATCCACCCCGTGCACGGGGGCCGGGACACCAGCCTGAACATCCTAAAGGACACCAAGCGCTTCCTGAAGGAGCTCACCGACATCGTCCGGGGGGAACACCGGGGCACCATCTCTTATCAGCGCGCCGAACTCCTCACTTCCACCAAGACCCATGAAGAGCGTCTCAAGTTTCTTTCCGCCTGGCTGGCCAAAAACCAGCGGCGCCTGGGGACTTACAGCCAGGAATCCTTTCACGCGGCCAAAAAATTGTTGAACAGCTACCTGCTCAACCGGGACAACCGGGAGGTCTTTGCCAAACACCCGGAGTTGCACCGGGAGGTGGTGCAACGCCTGTCCTACGTCTCCCAGGCCCATCAGCTGCAAACCCTGGAAAAGCTGGCCCAAAAGAATGGCCCGCACCTGGGCCCCACCCGGCGGCTGGAAGAGGCCCTGGCCTTCCTGGAGGATAAAAAGGAAGAGTTGCCCTATTTCTATCCCGACCTCTTTGATAAATGCGCCAACTTGTGGGAGCAGATCCGGGCCTACCCCTACTTTAAGGGGCTGGCCGCCCGGCCGCAGCCCCCGGAGACCCCCTTCCGGCGGCGGGTGTGGCAGATGCTGCTCCGGGGTCAGGAACTGACCCGGGAATTGGGGGAGCAACACCGCCAGGTGCATGCCGCAGCCGACCGGGGCACCCCTTTCCCGGTGCTGACCTCGAAAAAATGATGTGGCTGCCAACTTACAGCCGTAAGCTAACAAGATTGGGCAGATGCCGGCTGCATGCTAAACTCGTTGCCAAAAGTCTTTTCTACCCCCCCTCACCTTAGCCCTCTACCCCCGCTGGGGGGAGAGGGGATAAGAGGACAGAACTTTTGGTAAATGCTATATTTTTTGCAGTTCTGGAGGCATTCCCTACCCGGTATCCTCAACTGACTAGCCCTTGGCTCCATTGACCACACCTTTAACTGAAAACTTCTTGCAACTACGGCGGGACAGGTCGCCATCACCGCTTGGGGCCGGATTGGGGTCCATTATAGGTTTCCTCCTCCGGAGACATCGGCTGGCCAGGGGGTGGCAGGCCAATAACCGGTAAACAGATACATTTTGAGGGACAGGTGTGCTATTCTGGCTCCGTTCCCCGCAGATGTTTGGCCCGAAACGGCAGAGACCATCCCGGGGTTGAACCTGACAGGAAAGTTCCAGCGCCATTTTTTGACCTTGGTGCTCAAGGATGCGGCGTAATCCCCCATGACTAACCCGTTGACCGCGCAATCCCAGTCCACCCAGGCCCGTCTGTGGCACTTTTTTCCCATCCTCCGTTGGCTTCCCGCCTACCAGTCCCAATGGTTCCGGGCCGACCTCTATGCCGGTCTCACCCTCTGGGGGATGCTGGTGCCCGAGGCCATTGCCTACGCGGGGATGGCAGGTGCGCCGCCCCAGGCCGGGCTTTACACTTTGCTGGCTTCTCTGGCGGCCTACGTGGTCTTGGGCACCAGCCGGCAGCTGGTCTGCGCGGCCACCTCCTCCTCGTCCATCATGATGGCCGCGGTGGTCGCGCCCCTGGCCCTGGCGGCGCCCCATAAATACGGCGTCTTGCTGGTGGCCCTGGTGCTGCTGGTGGGGCTGTTTTTCCTGGTGTGCGGTCTGTTGCGCCTGGGGTTTGTGGCTTCTTTCATGTCCAAGCCGGTGATGACCGGCTTCGTCTGCGGGTTGGCCATCTACATCGCCGTCAGCCAGGCCGGGAAGATCCTGGGATTGCCCCGGGGCCCCGGGGATACCCTGCAGCAGGCCTGGCACCTGCTGACCCACCTGCAGCAAGGAAACTGGGCCACCTGCGCCGTGGGCCTGGGGGCCCTGGCCCTGCTCTTCGGACTGGAACGGGTGGCCCCCCGGGTGCCCGCGGCCTTGCTGGTCATGATCCTGGGAATCGCCGCCGCCAGCTTCTGCGGTCTGGCCGGCCGATGCGGCGTGCAGGTGGTGGGCCTGATACCCGGCGGGCTCCCCGGGATGTCCCTGCCCTCAGTCAGCGCCGCCGAGCTGCTGGCCTTGCTGCCGGGCGCTCTGGGCGTCACCCTGGTTACCTTCTCCCAAGCCCTGGGCACGTCCCAGGCCTTTGCCGCCCGGCATGGCTATGAGATCGATACCAACCAGGAATTAGTGGCCATGGGCGTGGCCAACCTGGGGTCCGGTTTGCTGGGGGGCCTGGTGAACGGCGGCAGCATGTCCTCCACGGCCGTCAATGACCGGGCCGGAGCCCAGACGCAGGTCTCCCAGATCGTGGCCTCAGGGATGGCGCTGGTCACGGTCCTGGCGCTGATGCCCCTGTTCCACAACCTGCCGGAGGCCGTGCTGGGGGCCGTGGTCATTCACGCGGTGGCGCGGCTGCTGAAGGTGGGGGAATTGTGGCGCTTCTACCGGTGGCAGCGGGGCGAGTTCTGGCTGGCCTTGGTGGCCCTGCTGGGGGTGCTAGCCATCGATATTTTGCCCGGCTTGTTGCTGGCGGTGCTGCTGTCCTTGTGGCGCCTCATCTGGCGGGCCAGCCACCTGTCCATCTCACTCCTGGGGCAGGTGCCGGGCCAGATGGCGGTCTACGGCAATCTGCGGCACCACCCGGAATACCGGCCCATTGAGGGCCTGGCCATCCTGCGGCCCGCTGGCCCCCTGTTTTTCGCCAATGCCCAGCAACTGCGGGACGAGGTGCAGGCCTTGCTGCACCACCAGCCACCCCCCGCGGCCATCCTCCTGGACCTGCACGCCAACCCCAGTCTGGACCTCACCACCTTGGACATACTCTGGGGATTGCTGGCCGAGGCCCGGCAGGCAGGGGTGGAACTCCTGTTTGCCGAGTTGGCGGCCCCGGTGCGCGACCTGTTTTCCCGCTCCGGCCTCCTGGCGGCAGTGGGAGAAGCCCGGTTCTTCCGCACCCTGGACGAAGCGGTGCAAGATTACCTGGGCCGCCACGGGCCCGCGGCAGAAGTGATTGACAAGTATTAGGGATAGGGTGTCTACCAGGAGAAGGAGGGTTTCCTAAAGCGCCAGGCAGAAAGCGCCTGGACGGTCACGGCGAGCCCACATCCCGGCCGGCGGCCAGGCCTCGCCACTCAGGGCCCCGGGAGATATGGCCGAAAAAACCAATTGAAAAAGACATCCCAAAGACTTAGTATGAAAAATGGAACACCTCTAGCTGATATCTGACTGTCAACAATAATATCTTTCTCAAAATAAATCCCTTGCAAGAAGTTTTGTGGTCCAGGGGGGACAAAATGAACCCCAGGGAAGCATTTTTTGCAACACTTGTCACCTCTTCATAATTCTTTTCTAACTGGCCTACCCTGGGGTAAGGGACTACCCGGTCAGCAAAGGCCAAAAGCGGTGCTTTCTTCCTCGTGCAGTCCCACCAAGGTCCGGGCGGTCCCAATCAACCAGGCCATCAAGATATCCGGGGAAACGCCGCAAAATACATGGTCACCAAGGAGATGGAACGCCAAAGCACATCCATGGGGAGAATGAAGGTCTGATTGGCTAAGTTACCGTCATGAAAAGGAGGAGTAAGGGATGACGACTCCCGCCCAGCAGCCCCTGGCAGTTCCAGGAAACGAGAGCATTAGCCCTTACGGGCCGGCCCGGGCGACGATCCCAGGGACCCCCCTGAGCCCGGAGGAGCTGCGCCAGATCGACGCCTACTGGCAAGCCAGCCTCTACCTCTGCCTGGGCATGTTGTCCCTCCTGGACAACCCGCTGCTCCGGGAGCCCCTCCAACTAAAGCATATCAAGCCGCGGCTCTTAGGCCACTGGGGTTCGGATGCGGGCCAGTGCTTCACTTATATCCATTTCAACCGGCTGATCAACAAGTACGGCCTGAACGCCATCTATATCTCCGGCCCGGGGCACGGCGCGCCGTCCGTCTTGTCCCAGGCGTACCTCGAGGGAACCTACTCCGAGATCTACCCGGACAAGAGCCAAGACCTGGCCGGGATGCAACGCTTCTTCAAGCAGTTCTCCTTCCCCGGCGGCATCGGCAGCCACGCCACTCCGGAAACCCCCGGCAGTATCCACGAAGGAGGCGAGTTGGGTTACAGCCTCTCCTACGCCTATGGCACGGTCTTCGACCACCCGGACCTGATTACCCTGGTGATGGTGGGGGACGGCGAATCCGAGACCGGCCCCCTGGCCACCAGCTGGCACAGCAACAAGTTCCTCAACCCCATCACCGACGGCGCCACCAATCCGGCCCACCTGCAGTTGCTGGAAGCGTGGCTGCGCAGATATAAGCCGGAGGAGCGTTTTGACGCGAAGGAGCGGCTGATCCACGAGTTGCAGGCCCTGGCCCCCCGGGGAACCGGCGCATGAGCGAGGGACGGACCCGGACACTGCCCCAGCCTGCCCCTGGCCGCTTGGTTGATGGTAGGTTTAACCGGAGGATGATGCACCTTTCTTTCCCTGGCCAGCAACCGATACTATCAGCTTCTCCCTCAATACTTAGTATCTTCATAAACCAAGAGGAACGTGCCCATGACCATTGATCTGATCTCCAGTGAGGCGGCGCAGCAGCAAAGCGCCGCAGAACTGTGCGCCACCCTCGCCACTTCCCCCCAGGGACTCTCCAGCGAGGAGGCCCAAAGCCGTCTGGCCCAATTTGGCCCCAATGCCCTGGAAGAAAAGAAAGTCAACCCCCTCTTAAAATTCCTTGGGTATTTCTGGGGGCCCATTCCCTGGATGATCGAAGTCGCGGCCATCCTCTCGGGTGTGGTCCAGCACTGGGACGATTTCACCATCATTATGATCCTGCTGATTTTCAACGCCCTGGTGGGTTTCTGGCAGGAATATAAGGCCGCCAATGCCCTGGAGGCCCTGAAAAAGGAACTGGCCCTGAACGCCCGGGTGCTGCGGGACGGCAAATGGCAGGAAATTCCTTCGGCCCAGCTGGTCCCGGGGGATATTATCCGCCTCCGCCTGGGGGATATCATTCCCGGGGACGTCAAACTGATGGAGGGCGAATTTCTCAGTGTGGACCAGTCCGCGTTGACCGGAGAATCCTTGCCGGTGAGTAAAAAGGCGGGAGATATCGCCTACTCCGGCTCGGTGGCCAAACAGGGGGAAATGGTGGCCCTGGTCACCGGCACCGGCGCCAACACCTTCTTCGGCCGCACCGCCAAGCTGGTGCAGGAAGCCGGAGCAGCCTCCCACTTCCAGAAGGCGGTTCTGCAAATCGGGGATTACCTGATTTACCTGAGCCTGGGGTTGGTGACGGTGCTCATCCTGGTGCAACTGGAGCGGGGGGACCATCTTTTGACCCTCATCCAGTTCGCCCTGATCCTAACGGTGGCTTCCATTCCCGTGGCCTTGCCCGCGGTGCTGTCGGTGACCATGGCGGTGGGGGCCCTGGCCCTGTCCAAGATGAAGGCCATTGTCACCCGTCTGGAATCCATTGAAGAGATGGCCGGGGTGGACATCCTGTGTTCGGACAAGACCGGCACCCTGACCCTCAATCAGCTGACCTTGGGGGAGCCGGTAACCTTCGCGGCTCAAGATAAACAGGAATTGGTCTTGTGGGGGTCCCTGGCCTCCAAAGAGGAGGACCGGGACCCCATCGATCTGGCGGTGTTGGCCGGCCTGGCAGATAAACAGGCCCTGGCGGCCTACAGCCAGACCCAATTTAGGCCTTTCGATCCGGTGGGCAAAAGAACGGAAAGCACCCTTGAGGATGGAGAAAATCATACCTTTAAGGCCACCAAAGGCGCACCCCAAGTTATTATGGGCCTGTGCCACCTGGACCCGGAAACTTCCGCCCAGGCCCAGAAGGTGGTGGATGATCTAGCGGCCAAAGGATACCGCACCCTGGGAGTGGCGCGGTCCGCCAACACCGGCCCCTGGCAGTTCTTAGGCATCTTGCCTCTGTTTGATCCTCCCCGGGAGGATTCCCAGGAGACCATTGCCGAGGCCCGGCGGCACGGGGTCCAGGTGAAGATGGTCACCGGGGATAACGTGGCCATCGCCCGGGAGATCTCCCAGCACCTGGGCCTGGGCACCAACATTAAGCCGGCTTCCCAATTGCTTAAAGAAGGCGCGGATATCTCCAAACTGGAGGGGGCGGCGGCGGCGGCCATCGAGGCTGCGGACGGCTATGCGGAAGTCTTCCCGGAACACAAATATGGCATTGTCCGGGCCTTGCAGTCCCGGGGTCACATCACCGGCATGACCGGGGACGGGGTCAACGACGCCCCGGCCATCAAGCAGGCCGATGTGGGCATTGCCGTGAGCGGGGCCACGGATGCGGCCCGGGCCGCGGCCGACCTGGTGCTCACCGCGCCCGGCTTGTCGGTGATAGTGAAGGCGGTGGAGGAGGCCCGCCGCATCTTCGAGCGCATGAACAGTTATGCCATCTACCGCATCGTCGAGACCATCCGCATCATGTTTTTCGTGGTTCTGGCCATGGTCTTCTATAACTTTTATCCCATCACGGCCATCATGATCATCCTGCTGGCCCTCTTCAATGATGCCCCCATCATGGCCATTGCCTTTGACAACACCATGGTGGACCCCGAGCCGGTCAAGTGGAACATGCGCCGGGTGTTGACCATCTCCACCGTCCTGGGGCTCATCGGCGTGGCGGAAACCTTCCTGATCCTGATTATTGCCAAGAATTGGCTCAAATTTGACATCCCTGAGATCCAGAGCTTTATTTTCCTCAAGTTGGCGGTGGCCGGACATCTTACCCTCTTCGTGGCCCGCACCCCCCGCATGTTTTTGCGCAGGCCCTGGCCCGCGCCGGTTCTTCTCTGGTCGGCCATTGTCACCAAGGTCCTGGCCACCTTGTTCGTGGTTTATCCCTTCGGCCTCATTACCCCCATCTCCTGGGAGGCGGTGGGGATCATCTGGGCCTACTGCCTCGCCTGGATTTTCATTGAAGATCTGGCTAAATTAGCGGTTTTGAGGCATCTGGAGATGAGGGGCCAGCGCCATCTAACCTTCCTGCAGCTGGCAAAAAGATGGCTCGACCCCTATAGGTAGGGGAGAAGCGCTGCGCAGGGACTACCGGGATTATGGGACCAGACCCCCACATTTTGACCATTAACAGCGGTTCTTCCAGCATCAAGTTTTCCCTGTATGGGCTGGGGGCCACCGAATCCCTGATTTTGCAAGGGGAATTGGCCAGGATCGGGGCGCCCCCCGGCTCCTTTCAGGCCCGGGATCATGGGGGGCAGCAACTTATCGCCCGGGAATTGGACCTGCCGGACCATGATGCGGCCTGGAAAACTCTCTTTGCCTGGCTTAAGGGCCATGAAATCGGCTGGGAGCTCCATGCCATAGGCCACCGGCTGGTGTATGGGGGCAGGGACCACGTGCAGCCCCAAAAGGTGTCCCCCACCCTGCTGGCAGACTTACAGATCCTGATGCCCCTGGCCCCCGACCACCTGCCCCATGAAATTAAGGGGCTGGAGGCGGTTCCCCGGTATTTTCCGGACCTGCCCCAGGTGGTCTGTTTCGACACGGCCTTCCACCAGCGCATGCCGGAAGTGGCCCAAAGGTATGCCCTGCCCGGGTCTCTGGCAAAAGAGGGCTTGCAGCGTTATGGCTTCCACGGGTTTTCCTACGAATACCTGACCCAGGAGTTGAGCCGGGAGTTGGGTGGACCGGAGGCCCCCGGCAAGATGATTATCGCCCATCTGGGCAACGGCGCCAGCATGGCGGCCATCGAGGGCGGCCGCAGCCTGGAGACCACCATGGGTCTGACCCCGGCGGGGGGTCTGGTGATGAGCACCCGGGCGGGGGACCTGGACCCGGGAGCGATCCTCTATCTGCTCCAGGAAAAAGGCCTGACCCCGGAGGCGGTCAATCATTTAATCAATCATGAAGCGGGCCTCTTGGGCATCTCGGGCCGCAGCGGGGATATGCATGACCTCCTGGCCCAAGAGGATACCAACCCCCGCGCGGCCCTGGCCGTGGAGCTTTTCTGTTATCAGGCCCGGAAATTCATCGGCGCCCTGGCCGCGGTCCTGGGGGGGCTGGACACCCTGGTCTTTGCGGGGGGCATCGGCGAGCATGCCGCCCCCATCCGGGCCCGCATCTGTGGGCCCCTGAAATTTCTGGGCCTGGATCTGGACCCGGACTTGAATCAGGGCCGGGGACCGGTTATATCCAAAGAAGGGAGCCCGGTCACCGTGCGGGTCATGAAGACCAACGAAGAACTAATGATCGCCAGGCATACCCGGGACCTCATGGGCTGACCCCCAGGGGCCGGTAATTACCTATTTTGGTAATCCCGGTTATCCGGCGTTAGGCCCCCATGACCCCATTGCTTTCTGGGAGAGGATCTCTGGTAACTGCTGCTCTTTACCAAACTAACGGGAAAGGCTATGCCAGGAGAGGTTACATGACCAAGCCCATCTTTCCCCACGAACTCCGCAGTTTTGCCGGCACGGCTGAACTCGTGGAGCTGGCCCTCAACCTGCGATGGTCCTGGGATCACAGCGCGGACGACCTCTGGCGGGCCCTGGCCCCGGAATTGTGGGACCTCACCCGCAACCCCTGGATCATTCTCCAAACCGTGGCCCCGGCCAAGCTGAAGGAGGTGGCCGCCACCCCCCAATTCCGCAAGCGCCTGAAAGAGCTGGCCCAGGAGAGAAAGACGTTGCGCAAAACCGCGGCCTGGTTTCAGAGGGCTTATGCCCGGGCCGGGCTGACCGCGGTGGCCTATTTCAGCATGGAGTTCATGCTGGGGGAGGCCCTGCCCATATATTCCGGGGGCCTGGGCAACGTCGCCGGCGACCAGCTCAAGGCCGCCAGTGATCTGGGCGTGCCGGTGGTGGGGGTGGGGCTGTTGTACCAGGAGGGATACTTCCGCCAGGCCCTGGCCGCGGACGGTTCCCAGTTGGCCCTTTATCCCATTAATGATCCGGTGCAACTGCAGATCACCCCGGCCCGGGACGCCAGCGGCGCCTGGGTCCGGCTGCAAATCCATCTCCCCGCGAACCCGGTGTGGGTGCGCGCCTGGGAGGCGCAAGTGGGCCGGGGGAAATTATATCTCCTGGACTTGAACGATCCGGAAAATCCGCCCCTTATCCGGGGCATCACCAATGAATTGTATGGGGGCGGCCTGGAGATGCGCCTTACCCAGGAACTGGTGCTGGGCATCGGCGGCTGGCGTCTCTTAAGGGCCCTGGGGCTCAATCCGGAAGTCTGCCACCTTAACGAAGGCCACGCCGCGTTTGCCATCCTGGAGAGGACCGCGGATTTCCGGCGGGAGACCGGGCAACCCTTCGAAGTGGCCCTCCAGGTGACCCGGGCCGGGAATCTCTTCACCACTCATACGCCGGTGGCCGCGGGTTTTGATCGCTTTCCGCCGCAGTTGATGCAGCAGTTTCTGGGAAATTACGCGGAGAAGCAACTGGGCCTGGCCTTTGGCGACCTGATGGCCTTGGGACGGCAAAATCCCCGGGACGACCAGGAACCTTTTAATATGGCTTATCTGGCCCTGCGGGGCAGCGGCGCGGTCAACGGCGTCAGCCAGTTGCACGGGCAGGTGAGCCGGAGCATCTTCCGACCTCTGTTCCCCCGCTGGCCCCAGGAGGAGGTGCCCATTGGCCACGTCACCAACGGCATCCATGTGGCCACCTGGGATTCCCAGCCCTCAGACGAGTTATGGACCAGGCATTGCGGCCAAGAACGCTGGCTGGGGGAGACGGACCGGGTGGAGGAAGCCATCAGGGAGGTGCCCGACCAGGAACTCTGGGCCATGCGCCAGGCCTCCCGGCAGGCCCTGGTGGACTATGCCCGTGAGCGTTATGCCCAACAACTGGCAGCTGCCGGGGCCTCTCCGGAGGAAATCGCCCAGGCCGGACAGATCCTTGATCCCCAGGCCTTAACCCTGGGTTTCGCGCGGCGGTTTGCCACTTACAAGCGTCCCACTTTGCTGCTCCACCACCCGGAGCGCCTCATCCGCCTCTTGACGGACCCCCGCCGCCCCGTGCAGCTCCTCATCGCGGGCAAGGCCCACCCCGCGGATCAATGGGGGCGGGAGATGATCCGCCAATGGGTGCAATTCACCCGGCGTCCCGAGGTGCAAGGCCGGGTGGTCTTTTTGAGCGATTACGACATGCTGTTGACCGAGCAGCTGGTGGGCGGGGTCGATGTCTGGATCAACAACCCCCGCCGCCCCTGGGAGGCCTGCGGCACCAGCGGCATGAAGGTGCTGGCCAACGGCGGCCTCAACCTCTCTGAACTGGACGGCTGGTGGGCGGAAGCCTACAGCCCCCAGGTGGGCTGGGCCCTGGGGGACGGCCAGGAGCACGGCGACGACCCCCACTGGGATGCCGCAGAGGCGGGAGCGTTGTATGCCATTCTGGAGGACGAGGTGGTTCCGGCCTTTTACGCCCGGGATGCCCGGGGCCTGCCCACCGAGTGGCTCGCCAAGATGCGGGAAAGCATGGCCACCCTCACGGCCCACTTCTCCGCCAACCGGGCCGTCCGCCAATACACCCACGAATACTATCTGCCTCGGGCCGCGGCCTATGGGGTCCGCGCCCGGAACCAGGGCGCCCTGGGAAGCAGCCAGGAGAACTGGCGGCGGCGGCTGGAGCAGGCCTGGCCGACCCTGGCCTTTGGGGGCCTGAAGGTCGAAACCCTGAATGGACAGCATCATTTCCAGGTGGAAGTGATGCTCGGCCAGGTTGATCCCGGGGCGGTGCAGGTGGAATTATTCGCCGAGGAGCCCGGAGGCCGGGTCTATCGGCAGCCCATGGAACGGGGGGAGAGGCTGCCGGACCGGGAGGGGGGCTACCTCTTTACCGCGCTGGCGCCGGCGACGCGGCCCCCCGGCGATTTCACCCCCCGCCTCGTCCCTTATTTTGCCGACGTCGCCGTGCCCCTGGAAATACCCCTAATTCTTTGGCACCACTAATTGCCCCGGAGGTAGCAGATGAGCCTTTCCCCTTATGCCGGGAAACCCGCCGAACCCTGGATGTTGACCAATATCCCCCGGCTGGTCACCGCCTACTACGTAAATACCCCCGATCCCGTCGACCCTGCGCAGCGGGTGGCCTTCGGCACCTCCGGCCATCGGGGCTCGTCCCTGGACCATTCCTTCAACGAGGCCCATATCCTGGCCATCACCCAGGCCATCTGTCTCTATCGCCAGCAGGCAGGCATCGACGGGCCCCTTTTCCTGGGCATTGATACCCACGGCCTGTCGGAGCCGGCCTGTGCCAGCGCCTTGGAAGTCCTGGCGGCCAACTCCGTTAATGTCATGGTGGATGCCGACGATGGCTTCACCCCCACCCCGGTGGTCTCCCACGCGATTCTCACCTATAACCGGGGGCGCAGCCAGGGCCTGGCCGACGGCATCGTCATTACGCCCTCCCACAACCCCCCCCGCTCCGGCGGCTTTAAATACAACCCGCCCCACGGCGGCCCCGCGGACACCCAGGTGACCAAGTGGATCGAAGAGCGGGCCAACGCCTTCCTGGCCGGCGGCCTTCAGGGGGTGGCGAGAATCCCCTATGAGCGGGCCCGGAAAGCCCCCACCACCCACAAGCACGGCTTCCTGGACGCCTATGTGGGCGATCTCCCGGCGGTGGTGGATATGCAGGTTATTCAAGACAGCCAGGTGCACCTGGGGGTGGATCCCCTGGGCGGCACCAGCCTGGCCTATTATGAGGCCCTGGCCGCCCGCTACCGCCTGAATCTGGAGGTGGTGAATCAGCGGGTGGACCCCACCTTCCAGTTCATGACCGTGGATTGGGACGGGCAGATCCGCATGGACCCCTCTTCGGTTTACGCCATGGCCAGCATGATCGACCTCAAGGATCGCTTCCAAGTGGCCTTTGCCAACGACACCGATGCCGACCGCCACGGGATCGTCAGCCGCAGCCAGGGGTTGATGCCCCCCAACAACTACCTGGCCGTGGCCATCGCCTACTTATTTGCCCACCGGCCCCAGTGGCCCGAGACGGCGGCGGTGGGCAAGACCCTGGTGAGCAGCGGCATGATCGACCGGGTGGCCGCCAAGATGAACCGCAAGCTGGTGGAAGTGCCGGTGGGGTTCAAGTGGTTCGTGGAGGGACTCATGGACGGCTCCCTGGGCTTCGGCGGGGAGGAGAGCGCGGGCGCCACCTTCTTGCGCCGGGACGGCAGCGTCTGGACCACGGATAAAGATGGAATCATTCCCGCTCTCCTGGCCGCGGAGATCACCGCCCGCACGGGCCAGGACCCGGGGGAGCGCTACCGGGACCTGACCGGGGAGTTCGGCACCCCCTACTACACCAGGATCGACGCGGCCGCCACCCCCGAGCAGAAAGCCCGGCTGGCCAAGTTGTCCCCTGCCGCGGTCAAGGAAGGGGAACTGGCCGGCGAGCCCATCACCGCCAAGCTGACCAACGCCCCGGGAAATGACGCCCCCATCGGCGGCCTCAAAGTGGTGGCCGCCAACGGCTGGTTCGCGGCCCGGCCCTCCGGCACCGAGGACATCTATAAGATCTACGGGGAAAGCTTCAAAGACCAGGCCCATCTGCAGGCCATCGTGGAAGAGGCCCAACGCATGGTGCACAACGCCCTGGCCGGTTCCTAGGCCGCCACGGAGAGAAAGGAGCACGCTCATGACCGCCGCCATCGCCCCCCTCACCGCCCGCCCGGCCTGGCAGGCCCTGAAGGCCCATCATCAGCAGATCCGGGAGGTGCATCTGCAGCAACTCTTCGCCGACGATCCCCAGCGGGGGGAGCGCCTGACCCTGGAGGCCGCGGGGCTCTATCTGGATTACTCCAAGAATCGCATCACCGACGAGACTGTCAAGCTGCTCCTGCAACTGGCCCGGGAGTCCGGCCTGGGGGAGCGCATCGACGCCATGTTCCGGGGTGAAAAGATCAATGTCACAGAGAAGCGCGCGGTTTTGCACGTGGCCCTGCGGACTCCCCAAGGGGCGTCCATCGTCGTGGACGGGGAAAATGTGGTGCCCCAGGTCCACGCGGTCTTGGCCAAGATGGCGGAGTTTGCCCAGCGCATCCGCCGGGGCGACTGGCGGGGGCATACGGGCAAGCCCATCAAAAATGTCATCAACATTGGCATCGGCGGCTCCGACCTGGGGCCGGTGATGGCTTATGAGGCCTTGAAGCACTACAGTGAGCGGGCCCTGACCTTCCGGTTCGTCTCCAATATCGATGGCACCGACTTCGCAGAGGCGGTCCGCGATCTGGACCCCGGGGAAACCCTCTTCATCATTTCCTCCAAGACCTTCACCACCCTGGAGACCATGACCAACGCCCACACGGCCCGGGACTGGTTCTTGGCCGGCCTGGGGGGTGAGGTGAAAGCGGTGGCCCGGCATTTTGTGGCGGTCTCCACGAATACTGAAAAAGTGCGAGAGTTCGGGATCGATACCGCCAACATGTTCGAGTTCTGGGATTGGGTCGGGGGGCGCTATTCCCTGGATTCGGCCATTGGCCTGTCCACCATGCTGGCCATCGGCCCGGATAACTTCCAGGCCATGCTGTCTGGCTTCCACCAGATGGACGAGCACTTCCGCACCGCTCCCTTCGAAGCCAACCTGCCGGTGCTCCTGGGCCTTTTGGGCCTCTGGTATAACGACTTCTTCGGGGCCCAGACCGTCGCGGTCTTGCCGTACGAGCAATACCTCAAGCGCTTTCCCGCCTATCTGCAGCAGCTGACCATGGAGAGCAACGGCAAACAGGTGACCCTGGAGGGGACCGCAGTGGACTACCAGACCGGCCCCATTTACTGGGGGGAGCCGGGGACCAACGGCCAGCACTCCTTCTACCAGTTGATCCACCAAGGGACCCGGCTGATTCCCTGCGACTTCATCGCCTTTGCCCAGCCCCTCAACCCCTTGGGCCGGCACCACGATATGCTCCTGGCCAACGTCTTGGCCCAGACCGAAGCCCTGGCCTTCGGCAAGGCGCCGGAGCAGGTGCAGGCCGAGGGCACCCCGGATTGGCTCGCGCCCCACCGGGTCTTTTTGGGCAACCGCCCCTCCAACACCATCCTGGCGGCGCGCCTTACTCCGGAGACCCTGGGCAAGCTCGTGGCCCTCTATGAACACAGCGTCTTCACCCAGGGGACCATCTGGGGCATCAACTCCTTTGACCAGTGGGGGGTGGAACTGGGCAAGGCCCTGGCCCAGCGCATCATCCCGGAGTTGGAGAGCCGGGAGGAACCCCGGCTCGCCCATGACAGCTCCACCAACGCCCTGATCCGCCGCTACCGGCGGCTCAAGGGGGCCCCCTAAGGACCAGGGCGTTCCCTGGGGGGTGGGGAAACGCCCTGATTCTGGGGGTGCAGACCTCGCTGCCCCGGCCAGGGGCTCAATTACCGCCTCCCGGCTATCCGAGGTGCGACCGGTGGGTAACCGGCCGCCCCGGGCCCTTTGCCCTTACCCCTGCTGCTCCAGGGGCACGAAAAACTTGCCGTTATCCCTTTCCACCAGGAGCAATAGCCGGTCCTGGTCCTTAGACCGCTTGATCTTCTCCAGGACGTCCTGCACGGAGCCCACCGGCTGGCGGTTGACCTCCAAAATGAGGTCCCCCCGCTGCATACCGGCTTCATCCGCCCGGCTTCCCGGCTCGATGCCCGCCACCACCACCCCCTTTTCCTCCTTAAGGTGGTAACGCTGCGCGATCTGGGGAGTCACGTCCCGGAGCTGCAGGCCCCACTTGCCCGCGGCCGGATGCGCCGGCTTGGCCGCAGCCGTCTTCTCTCCGGGGAGCTGCCCCACTTTTAAGGAGAGCTTGCGTTCCTGGCCCTGGCGGAGAATGGTGACCGTGGCCTCCTGATTAACCGGGGTGGCCGCCACCAGCGCGGGCAAATGGTGGCTATCCTCCACCGCCATGCCGTTAAAGGCAATGATCACGTCACCCCGCTTGATGCCGCCCTGGTCCGCAGGGCCGCCGGGGACCACATCGGCCACCAGTGCGCCTTTGCGGTCTTTAAGGTGCATGGCCTTGGCCAGCTCCGGGGTGATGGACTGGATGTTGACACCCAGGTATCCCCGGGTCACTTCGCCCTTGGCAATCAATTGGGGCACCAGGGGCTTGGCGGTATTCACCGGAATGGCAAAGCCGATGCCCTGCCCCTGGGCGACGATGGCGGTGTTGATGCCCACCAGCTCCCCTTGCAGGTTCAGGAGAGCGCCCCCGGAGTTCCCGGGGTTGATGGACGCATCCGTCTGGATGAAGTCGTCGTAAGGGCCGGCGCCGATGACCCGCCCTTTGGCGCTGACGATGCCGCAGGTCACCGTGTTGTTCAAGCCGAAGGGGTTGCCGATGGCCACCACCCAATCACCCACCTGCAATTGGTCGGAGTTCCCCATGGCGACCGCGGGGAAAGACCCTGAAGATTTAATCTTGAGAACCGCCAGATCCGTTTTGGGGTCCCTGCCCACCACTTTGGCCTTATACTCCTTTTGATCGGCCAGGGTGACGGTCACCTCTTTGGCCCCTTCCACCACATGATTGTTGGTGAGGACATAGCCGTCCTGGCTGATGATCACCCCCGAGCCCGCGCCCTGGGCCCGGTAGTTTTTGGGCATCCGGGGCATTTCTTGAAAAAACTTCTTGAACATGTCCCCGAAGGGACCCTCGGGAATCTCCAGCTGCGGCTGCTCCAGGCCCACCTTTTCCACCTTGACCACCTTGATGTTGACCACCGAGGGGCTCAGTCTTTTGGTCAGGGCGGCCAGGGAACCGGGCCGGGCCGCGGGGGCGGCCAGCGTCTCTGGAGTGGCGGCCGTCAGGGTTTGGGCCACCGAGGGGCGGGTCCAGTTGATGCCTGAGGCCACCACCAGGCCGATCACCAGGCAAGAAGCGGCCAGGGTAGTGAGGGAAACCACCTTGAAATATCTGGTTTCCAGAATTTGTTTCCATCTGCTGCTGCGCATCTTCATCCTCCTTTGAGGCTTCCCCGGGTTTTTATGGCAACTGGCAATCTAAAAGCATTTTTTTCGTAGGGGCGAACCTAGTGTTCGCCCGGCCACACAGGGCTTGTTGATTACCAGAGGGTAATAGGTCGTCCCGGCTCGGGACCGGGCTACCTGACAGTTGGTATTCAAATAACCAGGGAAGATTAAAGGAAGATTAAGGGAAGATTAAGATTTTCTAATTTTTGAAAAAAAAGGAGGTGGAAGCAAAGTTGTCCGCCAGGATTTTTAGGAAAGCGTCGGTTAATTGATACTATACTGGTTGCCAAAAGTTTTTTCCGCCCCCCCTCACCCTAACCCTCTCCCCCCGCTGGGGGGAGAGGGGATAAGAGGAA
>JAGVAH010000118.1 GCA_020060385.1 Syntrophobacterales bacterium
GCATTTGCCAAAAGTTCTTTCCTCTTATCCCCTCTCCCCCCAGCGGGGGGAGAGGGTTAGGGTGAGGGGGGGTGGAAAAAACTTTTGGCAACCAGTATATTATTCCTCCGGCATAACCATATGCACAAAAAAGCCCTGATGCTTAACGCATCAGGGCTTTTTATGATCTCCAGCCTTTGTGCAAGGAAATTAGCTATTCTCGAAATCACTGGAGGCGGCAACCGGATTCGAACCGGTGAATAACGGTTTTGCAGACCGTTGCCTTACCACTTGGCTATGCCGCCCCAAATAAATATGGAGCGGGAAACGGGATTCGAACCCGCGACTTCAACCTTGGCAAGGTTGCACTCTACCACTGAGTTATTCCCGCTCGGAGGTAATTCCTAATTTTTGCAAAATTCCCGGCCTTGTCAAGGGAAAAAAGAGAATTTACCACAGAGGCACAGAGAACACAGAGGCTCGTAGAGAAATCATTTATCTTTGGCGCGGCCGCGCCAAGGATAAAAAATAATCTGTGCAACTCCGTGTCCTCTGCGTCTCTGTGGAGAAGCTATTCATTTCTCCTCCACGGAGCCAAACAGCTCCAATTGGGGGACTTCCTTGCCGGCGCGGCGCCGGGAGCGGGCCAGCCGGGGGAGACCCGTGGGATCAAGGGTGCCGGTCTCCAGGTTCTCCAGCACCTCCTGGGCCCGGGCGATCACCGGCGCGGGCACTCCCGCCAGTTTCGCCACCTGGATGCCGTAACTCTGGGAGGCCGCGCCCGGGGCCAACCGGTGCAAAAAGACGATCTGGCCTGCAGCTTCCGCCACCAGGACCTGGAAATTGCGGACCCGGGCCTTGAGGCGGCTCAAGGCGGTGAGTTCCTGGTAGTGGGTGGCAAAGAGGGTCTTGACCCCCGCCCCCCCCAAGTCGTGGAGGTTTTCCGCAACCGCCCAGGCCAGGGCCAGACCGTCGAAGGTGGAGGTGCCCCGGCCGATTTCGTCCAGGATAACCAGGCTCCGGGGGGTGGCCTGATGGAGGATGCGGGCCGTTTCGTGCATCTCCACCAGAAAGGTGCTCTGGCCCCGGCCGATGTCGTCCACCGCTCCCACCCGGGTGAAGATGCGGTCGGTGAGCCCCACCACCGCTTCCTTGGCGGGCACGAAGCTTCCCATCTGGGCCAGGAGCACGGTGAGGGCCACCTGCCTTAAGATGGTGGATTTGCCGGACATGTTGGGCCCGGTGACGATGAGCACCTGGGATTCGGCGTCCAGGGCGATGTCGTTGGGCACGAAACTGCCCGGGGGCAGGGTGCCCTCGATCACCGGATGGCGGCTGCCGGTGAGTTGCAGCACCGGCTCCGCCACCACCCGGGGCCGGCAGTAGCGGTTGAGGGCCGCCACCTCCGCCAGGGCCGCGAGGACGTCCAGCCGGGCCAGGGCCGCGGCCACCTTCTTGAGGCGGAGGGCTTCCGCCCCCAGGCGGCGGCGCAGTTCCTGGAAGAGCTCCACCTCCCGCTTCAGGCGTGCCTCCTCTGCGCCCAGGACCCGGGCCTCGTATTCCTTGAGGTCCGCGGTGATGAAACGCTCCGCATTCACCAGGGTCTGTTTGCGGATATAGTCCGGGGGCACCCGGTCCAGATTGGCCCGGGAGACCTCCAGATAATAGCCGAAAACCTTGTTGTAGCGGACCTTCAGGGAGTTGATGCCCGAGCGGGCCCTTTCTTCGCCCTCCAGGCGGGCGATCCAGTCCTTGCCCTCCCGGCCCAGTTGCAGGAGTTCATCCAGCTCCGGATCATAGCCCTCCCGGATGATGCCCCCGGACTGGAGGCTGGCCGGGGGGGCGTCCGCCAGGGCCCGGGAGATCAGGACCTCCAGGTCCTCCAGATTCTCCAGGTCGCCGGCCAGGGACGCCACCAGGGGGGGCAGCTCCCCGGCCAGCAAGGCCTGGAGCCGGGGCAGGCGCTCCAGGGCCTCCCCCACCGCGCCCACCTCCCGGGGCATAGCCTGCTCCAGGGCCAGGCGGGCGGTGAGGCGCTCCAGGTCCCCCAGCCCCTTCAGGGTCTGCCGCCACTGCTGCCGCAGCAGGCTGTGCTCCTGAAAAAACTGCACCCCTTCCAGGCGGGCCTCTATCCGGCCCAGATCCTCCAGGGGATAGCGCAGCCAGTTCCCCAGGCAGCGGCTGCCCATGGGGGTGATGGCCGCATCCAGCACCTCCAGGAGCGACCCCTGGCGGGAGCGGCTGCGCCAGGTCTCAAAGATCTCCAGGTGCCGCAAGGTGGCTTCATCCAGCCCCAGGTAGTCCTCCCGGCTGAAGGGCAGCAGCCGGTCAATATGCGGCAGGGATGGATGGTGGGAATCTTTAAGATAGCGGAGGATGGCCCCGGCCGCGGCCACTCCGGGACGATGGGCGTCCAGGCCGTAGCCGTCCAGGAACAAAGTCCCCAATTGCCGCTGCAACTCCTGGCGGGCCGCTTGCAGCTCAAAGGCGTAAGGAGCCAGGACCCGGCGGGTGGGCGGAACATCATAGGGAAAGAGCGCAGCCTCCAGAAACTTGGGGTCCAGGTCCTCCGACACCAGAATCTCCGCGGGCTTCAAACGCCAGAGTTCATCCCCTAAAGGGTCGGCCCCCTCCCCTTCCGTGAGGCGGAACTCGCCGGTGGAAAGCTCCAGGAAGGCCAGTCCCCACCTGCGCCCCTTAAGGGCCACCGCGGCCAGGTAATTGTCCCGGCGGCCGTCCAGGGCCTCCGGATCCACCAGGGTGCCCCGGGTGACGATGCGGGTCACCTCCCGGCGCACCAGCCCCTTGGCCTGGGCCGGGTCCTCCACCTGGTCGCAGACCACCACCTTGAAACCCTGGTCCAGGAGGCGGGAGATATAGCTCTGGGCCGCATGGATGGGGAAACCGGCCATGGGGATGCGCTCCTCCCCCTGGCGGCTGCGGCTGGTGAGGACGATACTCAGGGCCCCGGCCCCCTTCTCCGCGTCCTCAAAGAACATCTCGTAGAAATCCCCCATCTGGAAGAGCACCAGGGCGTCGGCATACCTGGATTTGATCTCCAGATACTGCCTGAGCATGGGGGTGAGCTTGTCGGCAGGGGCCTCGGACATGAAAGTGAGCAGTGTGCAGTAAGCGGTGAGCAGTAAAAGACCAGGCTTAATCAGCCTCTCTCCTATCTAATGCTCACGATTACTAATTGATTTTTAAGGTGAATTAAGCTGTAACCAGCACGGGGTGAGCAGTAAAAGACCAGGTCTCTCTTTCCCCCATTTTTTGCTGCTCGCTGTTCACTGCTTACTGCTTACCAACTTATTCAGACCGGGGGATGATCTCCGGTTCCCGCACGGGGATGTCCGCGGCCGCGGCCGCAGAGGCCCGTTTGAGTTCCTGGCCCACGATCTCCAGGTTATGTTTCAAGGTGCGGATGGTGGAGCGCTGTTTGAAGAGTTCGTAGAGGCCGTAAAGGGAGGCGGTGAACACCCCCAGGAAAAAGGTGAACAGGATGAGGATCCATAAGGGGATGGAGGCGCTGTAAAAGGAGCGGAAATAAAGATCCAGCTTCAATTGCAGGGTGCGTTCCAGCACCGGCTTGTTCTGGATGATGAAGATGATCCCCAAGATTCCCAAAAGGGAGGAAAAAATCACTTTGAAGAAGCGCATGCCTGATCCTCGTCTGTCAGGGCCTGGAAGTGCGGCGCCAGGCGCTCATAGGTCTCCCGGAAGTGTTCTGGAATCACCCGCACTTCGGCAAAGACCGGGATGAAATTGGTGTCCCCGTTCCACCGGGGCACCACGTGGAAATGGAGGTGGCTTTCCACCCCCGCGCCGGCCACTATCCCCAGGTTAAGGCCCACGTTGAAGCCGTCGGGGCGCATCACCTGCCGCAGAATGGCCAAGGATCCCCGGAGCTTCAACTGCAAGTCCAGGAGTTCCTCCGGGGTCAGGTCCTCCAGACCGGGCTGGTGCCTGAGGGGCGAAATCAGCAGATGGCCGTTGATATAGGGGTATTTGTTCATCATCACCCGGGTGAGGCGGCCGCTGAAGAGCACCAACCGCTCTTTCAGGTCCTCCCCGGGTTGTGGGCAAAAAATGCAACCCTGGGGTTTATCCTCCCCCAAGATATATTCCATGCGCCAGGGGGCCCAAAGGACTTTCATGGCCGCGGCCTGTCCCCTTCCCCTGCTGTAAAATAACCATGCATAAAAATGAACTATAGCATGATTGGTTAAAGATTCAAGGGGTTTTGTGTAAGCAGTCAGCAGTGAGCAGGAAGCAGGAAAAACTTGATACATCAGGACTCTGCTCCGAAAAGTTCCGGCTGCCAGTGGCACAGGCGTCTCGCCTATGCGACGCTGGGGCGGGCGAGACGCCCGCCCCTACGGATTTTTCATTATTTATGGATGAGCCTCTGGCTCATGGGGAGCTGTTCCGGAACGTGGATAACCCATTAATGAATCGGCGGGGCGGCCGTCCCTGGCCGCCGGACGCCTGGAGGGCATGGAAGCCCGCCCCACCAGTCTGTTCATAATTTATGGGTGAGACGAAGGCTTGTAAATAACTGCTCACTGCTTACTTCAATCAACCGCCCAGGGAAAAAGCCGGCTGAATCCGCCCCACCTCCTCTTGCCGGTGGTTCAGGATCAGGGGGTGGGCATAAGGGGCCAGGGCCTCCCGGGCGGTGGGGGTGAGGACCCCCAACTGCTCCAGGACCGCCACCACCGTGGGATTCAGGGCCCGGGGGCCGCCGTCTTCGATCTTCAGGGCCACCCCCAGGCCGCCCTCCTTCAGGGCCAGGGCGTAACCCCCTTCAGCCCCGGATTTGGCAAAGGCTTTACCCGGCAAAGCCGTCATGACCTCGGTGTCCAGGCGGCCGTCCCCGGCAATGTGCCGGGGATGGGCCAAGATCGCCTCCATCAGCCTGCCCCCCGGCGACCCGGGTTGGGACCCGGCCAGGCGGGCGTAGCCCAGGGCGATGTTTTTCAGGGGCAGATAGAAAACCGGCGCGCCGCAGCCGTCGATGGCCACCTTGATGTCCTCCCGGGGCAGGCCCGCCATGCGGCCCACGGTGCCCAGGATCAGGTGCTGCACCGGGTGGTCCACGGCCAGGTAATTTTCCAGGGGCCACTTATGGTAGACGCAGAGGGCCAGCATGGCCGTGTGCTTGCCCGCGCAGGTGTTGTGCAAGGGCGTGGGCTTGGCTCCGGCCTGGGTCAGGGCCTGGGCGCTGGGGCGGTGCAGGGGCGGGTGGACGCCGCACTGTAACGCCTCCGGGGAGAGCCCCAGTCTCTCCAAGGCCCGGGCCGCCAGGTCCACCTGGAAATCCTGGCCGGACAAAGACCCGGAGAACAGGGCCAGTTCCTCGGCCCCGAACCCGAAGGCCTCCATCGCCCCGGTGGTCAAAAGGGCCAGAGCCTGGAAGGGCTTGGCCAGGGAGCGCATGCAGACCAGGGCCTCCGGGTCGCCCAGGTGTTTCACTAGGTTGCCCCGGGGGTCCGCCACCACGATCTGCCCCCGGTGGCGGGACTCCACCGCGGCTCCCCGGGTTACTTCCACCAGGATAGGTACATCCACTTTTATTCCTCCATCGCTTCCGGATCTTGATTGGATGGCTTACTTTATCTAATCAGACAATAAAAGTAAAATAATGGACCGCTGACTGGAAGAGTATAGGTCATTTCGGGCCCCTTCCGAGATCCACTGCTGGAGGGCGAGGTAATCCGGGCTGGATTGGTCCCAGAAGGCTCCGCCGCCGTGGAGCGCGCCGGGAACAGTCTTGTTTAACAGGAGGCTCTTTCCCGGATCGGCCGTATTCACCACGCTGCGAATTCCCAGCTTGAGATAGCCCCCTGTTTCTGACCCTCGATAATTAATGAGGTCGAGGCTGTGACTGTAATCGATGGCAGTGGAGGGGGTGTCGATATCGCTCTTGGTGACCAGCCGAGTCATGGTCTTACCAGGTATGTGGCAGGGGACGCACTTGCCGTTCAGGATGGGGTGGATGTGCTCGGTGTATTTCAGGCCCCGAGCCGGATAGGAGGGAAGCGCGGGCTCGGAGGAAACCCACAGGGCGCCCCGGGATCCCTTGGGGTTATGGTGCATGTTGCAGGACATGTAGTTGCCGGTGGCTGAGCCCACGGGTGCGAGGGTCACCATGGGCCTGACCGCAGCCCCATGACGCACCCAGGCTTTGTAAATCCAGGTCCGGGGATCAGCGGGATCAGCCGGCTCCACCAGGTTGCCATCGGCATCCAAGACATACAACGGCTCGGTCATGCCCCCGTGGCTGGCCACAGCAAAAGGATTGCTGGCAATGGAGGTGTTGGTCCAGAAGTTCCCGGCCGCGTTGGCGGTCATGCTGATGACTTTGCCCTCCCGGTCCTGAAGGATGATCTCACCGCCAGGGAGCACTTTTCTGCCGGCCCGGTCGGCATAGAGTGTTCCTGATGCGGTCCAGAGGTAAGCCTCTGCGGCTCCTCCCTTCTTGTGACAATTGTCGCATCTCTCACCTGCATGGTGCAGGCCCACCCCAGGCCCATTGTCCTTGCCAATAATATACCTCTCGGGCACAGGTTGATAGACCCTTCCTGCGGCGGAGAAATTGCTTTTGTCATATACTATTGCTGCGGCAGCTGCGGCCGCAATGCAAAGGCCCATTAGGCCCGTACTCACTAGTTTTTTCATATTTCTTTCTCCTCTTTACTTTTCCCAGGTCGGTGAGGCACCCCGGAGGTGGGCAGGATATGGAGACACCAGATCCAGAGGACATACCAATGCCTCCACTAATATGCCCGCACCTTAGGAATATCCCATGGCATTTATTATTTGATTAACCGCGGCAGGGCGGCTTATCCCGGATTTAGCCCTTAAGAGGGCATACCGGTGGTGACAGGGTGTTTTTGCCGCCCCATGGTTAAAAAAATACAGATTAAAGATGTTGAGGAGTCTTTGGTGACCTCGGGGGGGGCAGGAGTGGTTTGAAAGAGAGACTATCCGGTTCTTTCTGGTTGTTCTGTGCAAAAAATGCTGCGCGGTCTATAGTAACCAACGTAAAATCGGTCAGGAAGAATTTGACTTTCCCATAGGCATTGAAGGTTAATTCTTCCTGCCCTCCACAGGGGGAAACCCGTAGATTAATATTGGAGGCATCCCCGGATTTCTGACGACAGGCTTGATGACAGGCCGGAGAGGCTTTCTCCCCGAATCCGGTGCAGCAAGTGCAGCAATTTCTTGCGGCGCAGCCGCACCTGCCGGATACAGCATCCGCCACCAGACAGCCACATCGGGTTCTGCCGGGTTTTTTCTGGGGATTCACAGCCTGAGAAAATGGGGGGAGCGCATAGGATTGAATCAGCAGCAGCAATGCGGCGATTCTTAGGGGGAGAAAAGATCTTCGAAAGAGAAATTTCATGAATTCTTCTTTCTCCCCCCAATATTCGCCGGCAAGACTTGATCAAAACTTATTGTTTTAAAGCAGGACTTAAATTTTTTGCCGTAATATAAAAATTTAAGTTGTCTAGTCAATAGGTATAAATACCTAAATTTGAGGCAATCGAAGATTGAAACCTTTTCTGGGGGGAAGAACGAAGCCGGGGAGTGCTTTGATGAAAAGGGAGAGACCTAGTATTGGTTCAAACGCCAATCATAGGGCTGATAGGTCACTTGCAGACTGTGCCCGTGCTCTTCAATAAAGACCCGATCCTCCTGGTTATCAAGGTGGCCGGCGATGAAGCGCAGGCGTTCACCCTGGCCGGCACCAAAGTCCGGGCCGTACCACTTGAAGATGCTGGACAAAGAAATCTTGTTCTGGGCCCGGTCCAGAGCCACAGCCGGAGAGTTAATGAAAGAGCGGGCCGCGGTGTCCAGTTCCCACTCCAAGTTTTCCGGGGTATAGACGTCAATAAAGGGGCAGGACGCGGAGCCGCAGACCAGGGTGAAGTGGATGCGGGGGTCCAGGGGCGCGACGAGGAAGTTAAGGCGCGGATCGCCCCCTCGAAAACGCCGGAACAAAGAATAAGGGGGGCGGCGGTTGCCCCGGAGGAGGCCGTGTTCGATGTCGTCGGGAGTAAAAGGGTAATCGCCCACTTGGTAATATATGCCCCGGAAAAAGTTCCAGACCTCCTTCACCGAATCCCTGATGCCCAGGGCAATCACCCCGTGGATGACGATGACGTTATATAAATTGATCCAGAAGGCGATTTTTTCTTCCCGCCGGGCCAGCGAGGCCAAATCCATGACCTTGAGATTGTTGCTCAATTCCCGGTGGGCCTGATAAACCTCTGATTCCTGAATACGCTCATAGGCCACCCGGCCCGTCCCGCTTTCGAAGAACGCGGCCTTGAGGCTATCCATACTCTTTTTTAACTGCCCGGCCATTTCCTGGGGGGAGATATCCTCCTGGGGCGCGCCGTCATTTAACAGAATCTTCCTAAAGATATACCTGGGCATGGGTTTTACGCTCTCAGCTTGCCGTTAAAGATGTCGGGTGGGCATGGCCCACCAAGCCTTCTTTCTTATCCAGAACGGCCCTTGGCCGCCATAGGGCGACGGCCACGGCCTTAAATTCAATTCACAATCCCAGGGCCTGTCTGGTTTGATGCCCCAGGCGGGAGAGCATCTGCACCAGTTTTTCCCGTAAACGGAAATCGCCCCGATAATTGCAGACCTCGCAGAGTTTCATCTGCCGGTTCTTCCTGGCCAGGTTTTGCCGATACCTGGTGGGGAGAGGACCGGAAAGAATCTCGGACAGGTTCGCTTCCATGACATTGCCAAAGACCACCTCCCCCTTCCAGTCACAGCAACAAAGCACCACATTGCCGTTAGCGTGAACATAAAGTTGCTGGAAGGGACGGATGCAGGACTTCCGCAGCGGCTGCGGCAGGGCCCCGGGGATATTACCCCCCCAATTTTCCGCGGTGTCCTCCTGCCACCAGGTCTTGTCATCGATGGCGATCTCCCGTCTGATTGGCCCCTGCTCCGGACGGATCATGCGGCCCAAATTGCCGTTTACCAATTGCAGATCAGTTCGCCTCTGCACCATTTCCCTTACAACCCCCCGGATTCGGGCAACCTGAGCCTGGTCGTCGTAACAATTAATGATCAGTTTGTGCAGCCCCGCCCCAAATAAGGCCAGCCCTTTCTCCACCGTCAAGGCGTCCCCATTGGTCTGGATCAGCACCTTGGCCCGGGGCAAAGCCTCCCGGGCCAGAGACAATAACTGGGGCAGGCGGTTGTCCAACAGGGACTCCCCTTGCAGATAGGGGGAAAACCTCCCGGTAAAACCCAGGGCTGCCAGCCCAGTCAAGACCCTTTGGTAGATCTCCAGGGGCATGAGTTTGAGCTGGCGGGGAAATTTCTCGCTGGGGCAGAAGGCGCAGGAGCGGTTGCACTTGTTGATGGTTTGCACCTGCACATGTTTGATTTCCCATTGCAAAGACATGATGTCCTTTTTTTTTCACCCCTGGTATGGCCCTGGGAAAGGGAGCTTGGGGGAGGCGGCAGGGGCACGGGGCCCCTGGCCCCCTCCCCCAAACCGGCCTTGCCCCTTAAAACTTCACCTTGGGCGCAGCCTTTTCGGACTCGGGGATCTGATAGTATTCGGCTTTGGTGACCCCCGCGAGGCCGGCGAAGAAATGGCCGAACACCGTGCGGATGTAAGTATTCAGAGTGCGTACCGCGTCGTTGTATCGTTTTCTCTCCACGGAGATGCGGTTCTCGGTGCCTTCGAGAGAGTCCATCATCTTCAGGAAGGTCTCGTTGGCCTTGAGTTGGGGATAGGTCTCCCGCAGCAATAAGAGGCGGGAAAGGGCACGCTCCAGTTCTCCGGAAGCGGCGATCTTGCCTTTGACGTCCGGGGCCTGGAAATATTTGGTGCGGGCGTCCGCGAGATGCTCGAAGATCCCCTTCTCATGGGCCGCGTAGCCTTTGACCGTCTCCACCAGATTGGGGATGAGATCGTAGCGCCTCTTCAGTTGATTCTCCACCTGGGCCCAGGCGGTCTTGACGTTTTCATCCATGGCCACCACTCGGTTGTAGCCGCTGACCATCCAGCCGCCCACGAGCAACACCACCCCCAAGACCACCCCCAGGGCGACGAGCAGGTTCCTATTCATCAAATTTACACCTCACTGGGTTTAAAATTCAAGGCAGTTCCCCATGGATCATTGGCCCGCCCCTAAGGCATGAAGATTCTTAGGGCGGGCGTCTCGCCCGCTCCCTAATCTGCACAGGCTGGAAAGCCTGTGCTACCGCTTTAGACTTTTCGGGATATTCGCTCATGGGCGGTTAGCACACCCGCAACTCATGAAAAATCTTGGGAATTGGTGGTTAGCGCCCATTCCACATGAAGCTGCTGGTTTATGAATGATGCATCTTCCATGTCTAGAAATTTGCGTCTTACTTTGCGCCTTTGCGTCCCTGCGTGAGTCATAATCCTTTAGAAACAAATTTCACCAATCCCCGGAAGCGCCGCCGCCGCCGAAATCACCGCCGCCGCCGCTAAAGCCCCCGGAGTCTCCCCCCCCGGAAGACCAGCCCCCGGAAGACCAGCCGCCGCCCCAGAATCCCCCGTCATAATCACTGGCACCTCTCGTTTTCAGCTTCCTTGCTAGCCACCATATCAGGATAATGGGCACGGCGATTACTGAAAGGATAATTAACAGCAGGATTATCCAGTTTAATCCTTCCTCTTCTTTGTTTTGAGGCCCATCCTTGGCACCGGCGCCGCCGACTATTTTATTGCTAATCGCAGTCGCCGCCGCCACCAGGCCGCCGGCGAAATCCCCTTTCCTAAAGTGGGGGGCCAGGTATTGCCGGCCGATGCTGCCCACCAGGCTGTCAGGCAGGGCGCCTTCCAGGCCGTAGCCCACTTCGATGCGGTACTTACGGTCCTTAACGGCCACGGTGATCAGGACGCCGTTATCCTTGCCCTTCTGGCCGATACCCCATTTCACCGCGGTTTGGTGGGAGAAGTCGGCAATGGGCTCTCCCTCCAGGGAGTTGACGGTAAGGACCACCATCTGGGCCGTGGTCTTGGCCTCCAGGTCTTTGAGCATAGTATTGAGGCGGGCCTGGGTGCCGGCATCCAAGACTCCCGCCAGGTCCACCACGTATTGGGAGGGGCGGGCCGGGAGGGGCGGCGTTACCGCCTGGACCAGGGCCGGGGACGCCCATAATAAAAGGCAAAGCAAAAACCACCGGAAAATTTTAGATTTGCAGGCCATCCACCACCTCGGCCAATCTGGCCGTAGCTCGATAAAATTTTTCAAACATCGAGGAAATTTCCTCAGGGGATGGCTGGGTCAGGTTCTGCTGGACGGCGTAGATCTCTTCGAAGACTCCGGTCTCCAGGCCGGTCGCGGGGGACAACCGCTCCAGGGCCTTTTGCAGGCCCCCGGCCGCCTCCTGGCCCAGCAAATATAAAATTCCCCGGAATAGAGGCAGATAGCCCGTGAAACGGCGGACGATGTCCCCGGCCAGGACCTTTCTATCCCCCATGGCCGAGACATATATCCGGTGCAGCCAGATCAATTTCCCCTTGAGCTCCCGCTCGCACTGGTAGCGGAGCTCCTGCCGGTTGATCTCCAGGGCGGCCAACAGGTCCTGGCCATAGAGGGCCTGGTGCAGCAATTTGAAGTTGAAGAATTCCAGGGGAAAGACATCCACCGAGCCCTGGAGGTAACCAGGGTCCATGATCAGGGGGGCGGCGATTCCCCGTTGGCCGTATTGACGGCCCAGGGGCGCCAGGATATCCAGGAAAGACAGGTCCATCTTCTTAAGGATGATGACGCTGTCAATCTTCGTGGCCCCTTCCTGGTAATCCTCGGTCAAGACGCCCCCCACCAGGTAGAGGGAGTGGATCGTAGCCGCCGCGGCTGCCAGAATTTCCTGAAAAAAAGGGGCAATTATTTCTCGTAGAGACGGACTTAGATTCTCGGTCTGCAAAACCATCATCCGGAGGCCTCCGGGAGGATTACCCTCAATTTGTATTTTGCCAGTAATTTAGTGCAGGGTCAATGAATGTTGCGGAGTTTACAGAATACTTGTCAGAACCTGCCTCACCATTCATGAAAATTCCAAGGATCCAAGGGGATGCAGAGGGAGACCAGGATTTAAGAGCGGGGCTACCGCCACCAGGCCCCATAGAGCAGGGCCAGGGTCATGGCCGCCCCCACCAGGGCATGGGTCTGGATGGTGAGGGCCTGGGCCGGGATGAACTCCGGCTCGGTAGGAGGGACCCGCCAGGCCACGGAGATGGCCCTCACCGCCAGGGGCAGGGCCACCAGGGCCGCGACCAGCAGGTCCGGCAAATGGAACGCCTCCAGGAGAAAAAAGATGCTGGCAAAGGGGGCCAGCATCAGGGCGGCATAGACCCGGCGGGCCTGGCGCAGGCCCAGGCGCACCACCAGCTGGTTTTTTCCGGCCTCCGCATCCGCCTTGAGGTCCGGGAATTCGTTGATCCAGAGGATGGCGGTTATGAGGAAGGCCAGGGGCAGGCCCACGGCCAGGCCCACCGGCTTCAGGCTGTTCGTCTGCACGTAATAGGCCCCCCAGGTGAGAAGGGGTCCAAAGGCCAGAAAGATGGTGGCTTCCCCCAGGCCCGCGCTCATCAACTGCACCGGCGAGGCGGAATAGATATACCCGGCCAGGAAGCCCAGGGCCCCTATCAGGGCCACCCAGGGACGGCCCAGGAAGATCAGGGCCAGGCCGCAAAGGCCGCCTAAAGCCATGAAGAGAAAGGCCATGAACCTGACGGTGTCCGGGCTCAATTCCTGGTTCTGGATCACCCGGCTGCCGCCGCTGAAGGGGGTGAAATGGACATTGAGGGGGTCGCTGCCAAAGGAATCATAATAGTCATTGAGAAGATTGGCCCCCAGGTGGAGCGCGGCCACCCCTACAAAGGTGAGGCCCAAGAGCATGGGACTCCAGATCCCCTGATCCCGATAAGCCAGAGCCCCGGCCACCGCCACCGGCAAGAGGGAGCCGGTCAAAAACGGCAGCCTGAGAGCGCGCACGTATGCCTGTAAAAAAACCATGCTTTCTCCAATGGTTGCCTGAGTATAGGGTTTAGTCCCCCCCCTGTCAACGCCGGGTCCGGGAAAATTTCGTTGCAGGACGGGGCGAGACAGGTTAAAGAAAAAAGATATTTGGAGGAGGGGGCGTGGAGTCAGAAAGCGGTGAGCAGTGAGTAGTGACCAGGGGTCAGGAAATAAATCGCCACATCTTGGATGTTTTCAACTTTGAACCTTGAACTTTGAACTTTTTCTTTAGTTTTACTGCTTACTGCTAATTCCCTTTCCTTCCTCGCAATTCAACTTACTCAGGAGGATTATCGACATGGGTCGCCCGAAGATTACCGTGGTGGGCGCGGGCAATGTGGGGGCCACCTGCGCCCATTGGGCTGCGGCCCGGGGCCTGGCGGACGTGGTGTTGGTGGACGTGGTGGAGGGCATGCCCCAGGGTAAGGCCCTGGACCTGATGCAGGCCCGGCCCATCTTCGGCTTTAACGTGGAGGTGGTGGGCGCCAACGACTATGAGGCCACCAAGGGCTCCAAGGTCGTGATCATCACCGCGGGCATTCCCCGCAAACCCGGAATGAGCCGGGAAGACCTGATCAATACCAACAAGAATATCGTGGCCACGGTGACCAAGGAGGTGGTGGCCAAATCCCCCAACACCTTTATCATTGTGGTGGCCAACCCCCTGGACGCCATGTGCTACGTGGCCTACAAGGTGAGCGGCTTTCCCCGCAGAAGGGTGATGGGCATGGCCGGCATTCTGGATACCGCCCGTTTCCGCTGCTTCATCGCCATGGAGTTGAAGGTGGCGGTGGAGGAGATCCAGGCCATGGTCCTGGGGGGCCATGGGGATGATATGGTGCCGGTGGTCAGCGCCACTAACATCTCCGGGGTGCCCCTGACCAGCCTGCTGTCCAAGAAGCGCATCGACGCCCTGGTGGAGCGCACCCGCAAAGGCGGCGGCGAAATCGTGGCTTTGCTGAAGACCGGCTCGGCCTTTTACGCCCCCGCGGCCGCGGCGGTGCAGATGGCCGAAGCCATCCTCATGGACCAGAAGCGCCTGGTGCCCGTGTCCGCCTATCTCACCGGGGAATACGGCCTCCAGGACCTCTACTTCGGCGTGCCGGTCATCCTGGGCGCCGGCGGCATCGAAAAGATCATCCCCCTGAAATTGTCCCAGAAAGAGGAAGCCATGCTGCAAAAGTCCGCGGCCGCGGTGGCCAAAACCCGGGACGACCTGCAGATGTGAGTCCAGAAAGGTTTTCCAGGGGGGAGGGTTCCGGTAAGCAGTGAATAATATTAATTTTACTGCCTGCTGCCGACTCCGGCGGCCCCTTCCCCCTACTCCTCTGCACCCCCAAAAAGCCAGGGGCTGCGGCCTCTTATCCATTCTAAAAAACTGACTTTTGTAGAATCCCATTTAAGTAAAGGTTCCAGACCGTCGATAACTAGGTATACCCCCGGGTTTGGGAGGTAAAGGCGGAGTAGTGGCCTCTATTCGCGACCCGGCCGGTATGCCGATAGTTTTCAAAGTGTTAGACGCGGGTGGACTCTGGTTTGCCCGGCAATTTGCAGGGAAGGTGCCATATGGGTAAGGAAAAACCTGTGGAATTGAGTCTGGAGTTGGGCGAGGGCGCCTGCCGGGTGATGGTGGACGGCCTGGCCCTGAATATCAGCCTGAAAGGCCCGCTGGGAGGCGTGCCCTCAGCCCCGCCGGCCCGGCTTCCCGAGGCGACTCCTCTGCCCCAGCTGCCCCCCGGCAATGGCGCCGAATCCCAACGCCTGTTGGAAGAATTGGATTATTATCGCCAGATTTCCCATGACATCTACGACGAATTGGGACAATTGGCCAAGAAGCTCAATGTCTCCCTCCAAGACCTGACGGTGGCGGACGTGGTCAGCAGCCAGATTGACTCCCCGGGTGAGCACCTGGACCAGGCCCGGATACAGGTCAACGATGTCCTGGAGATGACGGAAAGGGCCACCCTCAATATCCTGGATCTGGTGGAGCAGATCCGGGAAGACTGCGAGAGCGTGCGCCAGCAGATCATCCGCCTCAGCGCCCATGAAGACGAGTGGGCCGCGCCCCCCACCCCTGGAGGCTGGGGGGAGGAAACCAGGACGCTGATGGCCGAGATATTGGCCCAGGGCGAAGAATTGAACCGCCAGTTTCAGGTTCCAGCCGCGGCCCCTCCCACCGCCCCCGCGGAGGCAGGCAGCAGCCTCCACTTTCCCCTGGGGGAGGTCCTGCAGATAGTCCTGGAGTTCTGCGGCAACGAGGCCCTGAAGCAGCACCTGAAAGCGGTGATCGCCAAACAGGGGGAAATTTTCTCCACCCCGGAGGTGGAAGGGGCCATCGCCCAGCTGGCCGCCACCCAGCCGGAGGAAGACGGCTTCTCCCAGCTCCCGGTGGAAGAGATCCTGAAAATCTTGCAGGGCGCCTGCAAAGAAAACCGCTTCAAAGATCTGTTTAACAAGATGCTGGCCTCAGCCGGAAAACTCTTCCCCATGCCCGTGCTGCCCCTGGAGGGACACCCCGTGGACGCGGCTGCGGCTCCGGCCCCAGCCCCGGCCGCGCCCCAGAAACCGGACTTCCTGCCCCTCTGGGAGGATTTTTTCCAGAAGGTGCAGAAATTGGCGGCCCAGGCCGAGGCGCCCCCGGAAGTCCCGGCTCCCATGGAAACCCCGGTGGAGGCAGAAGAGGTCCAGGAAACCATCGGTGTCTTGGACCGCATGACTTCTTCCCTGTCCCGGATCATGGAACTCTTGTCTTTCCAGGATCTCTCCGGCCAGAGGCTGCTCCAGGTCCTGAAACTCCTGCGCCAGATCCAGCTGCAGATCCTGACCATGGTGGTGGCCGCGGGCACCAAGCTTAAAAAGAAGTCCGAGCAGAGGGGCCTCACCTTGGAGGAAAGCGGCGCTATGGCCCAGGATGAAATTGATCGCCTGATGGTGACCGTGACTCCCGCGGTCTCCTCCTCCGAGCCCCCCACGGAGGCCGAGCAGGCCCAGGTCCTGGACCAGGATGCCATCAACGACCTTCTCACCAACATGGGTTTTTAAACCTCTGGCGGCACGGGTATTGCATAATATTGACGTGAGGATAGTTCATGGTTCGCACGTCAATGATTGCCGCCGCCGCGGGTTTAAACCGCTCTTCTTCCAGCCCCCTGGGGCCGGCCTCGTTAGCCGGCCTCTCCCGGGGGGGCGCTTCCGCCTTCTCCCAACTCCTGTCTGAGGTCTTAATGAGCCGGCAGGATCGGCCCCGGTCGGTCAACGGCGGGCGGCAAGAATTTCCCGGAGCCCTGCGGGACCTGGGAAATGCCCATCTGTCAACCCTGCTCACCCGCACCGCCTTGGGGCGCTCATCCTCCAGCGCCATGCGCCGCATCGCCAGCAGTTCCGCCTATGGTTCGGAAGCGGAGCGTCTTTTCAGCTCCGGCCGTTCCAAGGGCGGACGGCCGGTGGATCCCCAGGTCTTTGAGGGCTTGATCAAGCAGGCCGCGGCCCGCCATCAGGTCCCCGAGGAACTGGTGAAGGCGGTGATCAAGGTGGAGAGCAACTTTAACCCCGAGGCCACTTCCCACATGGGGGCCATGGGCCTGATGCAGTTGATGCCGGGAACGGCCCGGGACCTGGGGGTGCAGCGGCCCTATGACCCCGCGGAAAATATCAACGGCGGCACCAAGTATCTCCGGGAACTTCTGGATCGCTACGACGGCAACGTGCCCATGGCGGTGGCCGCTTACAACTGCGGCATGGCCAATGTGGAAAAAGGCCGCCTCCCCGAGGAGACCCGCAATTATCTAAAATTGGTGAGCCGCCACTATAACGGCCGCCAGATTCTCCCCAGACCCAAAGCCACCCCTGCCGCCCCCGCCCAGGCCTCCACCCGGGAAAACTCCCTGACTTCCGCGTAATAATTGCACCAGCTTGGACCCGCCAACGGCCTATCTCCTGCCCCCAGGCCGGGACCCGCCTTCCTGTGCGATCCGGGAAAATTAGTCAAGCTTCCCTTCAAATTTCCGATAAGTTAATAGGGTAATTTCATTCCTGGGGTGTCTATTTGCCTGCGCGCCAGGGTGATAATCCATCGGGCCCTCCACACCCCCCCGATACTGACAAAGACTTCAGGGAGCCGGCCGGGGAGAGGCCTGTCCCAGTCGGAGAAACAGGTTTTGGTCCCAGGCCGATCCCACAACCAAGACGGTCCTTTAGCCGTCCGGCAACTTCCAGGATACTCTCAGCATGGATAAGGCCACCATTTTCGGGCTGATATTGGCCGCGGCGGCCATAATCGGGGGCCATTTCCTGGAAGGCGGCACCCTGGGCATGATCCTGCAGCTCACCGCCATGGTCATTGTCTTTGGGGGCACCTTCGCCGCGGTTGCCATCAGTTTTCCCCCCTCGCAGCTGCGCCAGGCCTGGCAGGAGTTTCACTTGATCTTCCGGGAGCCCCAGGATCAAGGCCCCGCTTATCTGGCCCGGATCATCGAGTTCGCCTATCGGGGGCGGCGGGAAGGCATGCTCTCCCTGGAGAAGGACCTGCCCAAGATCGCCGATCCCTTCTTCCGCCGGGGCTTGCAGCTGGTCATCGACGGCCATAACCACCAGAAGATCCAGGAGGTCCTGGAGGTGGAGCTGGAGCATCTGGAGGATAACGGACTGGTGCCGGCCCGGGTCTTCGAAACCGCGGGGGGCTATGCTCCCACCATCGGCATTCTGGGCGCGGTCTTGGGACTCATCCACGTCATGCAGCACCTCACCGACCCGGCCAAGCTGGGAGTGGGAGTGGCAGTGGCCTTTGTGGCCACGGTCTATGGCGTGGCCTCCGCCAACCTCTTTTTTCTGCCCATCGGCCACAAGCTGAAGTTGCGGAACCAGAAGCGGATGCGGGTCAAAGAGATGGTCATGGCCGGGATTCTGGGCCTGGCCCACGGGGACCACCCCCGTCTCATCGAAGAAAAATTGCGGGGGTTTCTGGTGGACGATGCTTCCCAGGGCCTGTCCGGGGGTGAAAAAGTGAGAAGCCTTCCACCCCGGCCCGCCAAAAAGGCCAAGCCCCATGAGACTGCGACGCGCTCGACCAAGTAAAGACGAAAAAAACACCAGCCATGAGCGCTGGCTGGTATCCTACGCAGATTTCGTCACCCTGCTCCTGGCCTTCTTCGTCACCATGTATGCCATCACCCGCCTGGACAGCGAAAAACTGGGGGTAGCACAGGAGTCCATCAACCGGGCCCTCAACGCCCCCGCCTTTCTGGGGGGCTTTCCCATTCAGGCCGGACTGGATAAGAACGCTGCCGGCCTCAGCGGCGACCTGGTGGGCGCCACTCTGGTGCACACCTCCCCCACCAGCCAGATGGAAGAAGTCACCCAGACTGTTAAGGGGGAATTAAAGGACAAGATCGATCAGGGGGAGGTCAATCTCCTGCATAGCGGCAAAGGGCTGATCTTAAGGCTGCCGGAATTCCTCTTCTTTGATTCCGGACAGGCCACCGTCAGGCCGGAGGCCAGACCGCTGTTGGATAAACTGGCCAGGATCTTAAAACTCATTCCCAATCAAATTCTCATTGAAGGGCATACCGACAACCGTCCCATTCACACCCCCCAGTTCCCCTCCAATTGGGAACTCTCCACGGCCCGGGCTGCGGCCCTGGTGCGTTACTTTGTGGAAGAGCACCATCTGGACCCGGCCCGCTTTGGGGCCGCGGGCTATGGAGAGTTCCACCCCGTGGCCGATAACAGTGACGACAAGGGGCGCCAGGCCAACCGGCGGGTGGAGCTGATTATCAGACCCATGGAGAAATCCATCAAACCAAAAATAAGTGCAGGCCGTTAACGGCCACTGCGCCCCAAGGATAAAAACCGGGCGGTCTTCACTTAATCGACCCCTTCCTTCCCTGCGGCTGGCTCGACCGGCCCCCATGCAGGTCGCGGCCCCGGGTGGGGACCAAGTCCTCCCAGGGGGCGGCAAACTGATCTTTCTATTATAGCGATTGCCAAAAGTTTTTTCCGAAAGAGCCTTAAGAAAATTTACGCGACATTTGGTGAAAAA
>JAGVAH010000172.1 GCA_020060385.1 Syntrophobacterales bacterium
GATGATGGAGCCCAAAGCCGCGCCCCCGGCCGCGCCGCCCACCATGCCCGCGGCCGCTGAGGCGCCGGGGTCATAATAGCCGCTGGGGGTCTGGCATCCGGCCAGGGCCACTCCCAGTATTAACACTAAAACCAAGGCCATCATCTGCTGCCGCATGGCGAGCACCTCCCCATAGGTTCCCGGATATATTACTACCATAAAACCTTTTCCGCCAAATTTTCTAGCAGCCATTGCCAAACCTCCTTATCTGCAAAATTGTCATTCTGAGCGAAGCATCTAGTAATTTCCATAAATAGACCCTTCGCCTGCGGCTCAGGGTGACTAGGGAAGTAGGTTTGGAAATGACTTCTAAAAATTATCCCTGGACCCTGGATAAGGATCAATTAACTATTGGACCTATTAGGGCCTTTTCCTCTCCCCCCTGGGGGGAGAGGGGGTTTTTCTGATACTGCCTGCAGCCCTCGCAGTTCCCAATGAAATGAGGTGGCTGCATTTTTCCTCCCAGGTTCTCGGGCAGAATGACGTTGACGCGGCCCGGGGCTGGGGGTATAGTTCTCCAAGAATCTGAATTAAATACTAATTTTTAATTTTTCTGGCCAACTATCATGAAAATTACCCTGGCCCAACTCAATCCCATTGTGGGGGATGTTTCCGGGAACCTGCAAAAAGTGGTGGACACCCTGGAGCAGTATGGACCGGAAACTGACCTCATCGTCTTCTCCGAGCTTTTCCTGGTGGGTTATCCTCCCCGGGACCTCCTGGAGAAGCCCCCATTGCTCGAGGCCACCCAGGCCGCGGTGCAACAACTCCTGGCCGTCTCCCGGAGATTTCCCCGGACCGGGGTGCTGGTGGGCGCGCCTAGGCCCACCGGTCTCAATACGGGCAAAGGTCTGAACAATTGCGCGCTGTTGATCTGCGGGGGGGATATCCTTTTTCGCCAGAACAAATCCCTGCTCCCCACCTACGACGTCTTTGATGAAACCCGGCACTTTGCGCCCGCGGCCCGGGTGGACGTGTTTCCCTTCCGGGGGGAAACCCTGGGTATCTCCATCTGCGAAGACGCCTGGTATGACCCGGAATTGTGGTCCCGGTGCCTTTATGCCTTTGACCCCATCCAGGTCCTGGCCGAAAAAGGGGCCACCCTGCTCCTCAACATCTCCTCTTCCCCCTTCCAGGTGGGCAAGGAAGAGTTGAGATTCCGCATCTTTCACCATCACGCCCAGAGATTCGGGCTGCCGGTCATTTATGTCAACCAGGTGGGTGGCAACGACGAACTGATCTTTGACGGCCGCAGCCTGGTCCTGGACGCCCGGGGTGCTCCCTCCCTGGTGCTGCCCCCGTTCCAGGAGGCGGTGGCCACCGTGGACCCGGCCGCAGCCGGCACGCCCAGTCTTTATGAGCCCCTGGAGGAGATCGCCACCGTCCATGGGGCCCTGGTCCTGGGCCTCCGGGATTATTTGGGCAAATGCGGTTTTTCCAAAGCGGTGGTGGGGCTTTCCGGGGGAGTGGATTCCGCGGTCACCTGCTGCCTGGCCCAGCAGGCCCTGGGGCCGGAGAACGTCCTGGGGGTGCTCATGCCTTCCCCCTACTCATCTCCAGGCAGCATCCGGGACTCCCGCAAACTGGTGCAGAACCTGGGCATTCCCTCGAAGGAGATTCCCATCACTCCCATCTACCAGGCTTACCTGGGCTCCTTAAAAGAGCACCTGGAGGTGGAGAGGCTGGGGGTGGCCCTGGAGAACGTCCAGGCCCGCATCCGGGGCAATATCCTCATGGCCCTGTCCAACGAATTCGGGTATCTGGTGCTTTCCACCGGCAATAAGAGCGAACTGGCGGTGGGTTACTGCACCCTCTACGGGGACATGAGCGGGGGCTTAAGCGTCCTGGCGGACGTGCCCAAGACCATGGTCTACCAACTGGCCCGCTTCCTGAACCGGGAGCGCACCCTGATCCCCGAAGAGATCATCACCAAGGCCCCCTCCGCGGAATTGCGGCCCGACCAGAAAGACCAGGACACCCTGCCTCCCTATGAAATCCTGGACCAGATCATGAACTGCTACCTGACCGAAGGCTACGCTTATAAGGACATTATCGCCCTGGGTTTCGATGCCCAGGTGGTGCGGTGGGTCATTAGGGCCATCGACCGCAGCGAATATAAACGGCGGCAGGCCGCGCCGGGCCTGAAGATCACCTCCAAGGCCTTCGGCATGGGCCGGCGCATCCCCATCGCCGCCAGATACGAGTTTTAAAGTTAATTAAAAAACAGTGAGTTGGTGGGGCGGCCGTCCCTGGCCGCCGAACGCATGGCGGGCGCGGAGGCCAGCCCCACCAATCTTTTCATAATTTATAGGTGAGCCAAGGCTCATGAGCAACTGTGGATAATCTTTTCTCCAAGACTCCCATCCAAGCCAACTTGACGTGTGGGCAGAAATCGTTATACTTAGAAATACTAAGTATAACGAATTAATTGGAGGTGCAGATTGAGAACCACCAAATTAATTACCATCTCCATCATGCCGGAATTCCTGGAAGAGATAGAAAAACTGGCCAAGGAAGAACGGCGCACCAAAAGCGAACTGGTTCGGGAAGCCTTACGGCGTTATATTGCGGAAAAGGAACTGCGCCGTTTGCAGCGATACGGCCTGAAAAAAGCCCGGGAACTGGGTTTAAGAGAGGAGGAAGTGCAGCGTTTAGTTGACGAGTATCGAGCCGAACAAGCCGATGTTTAAAGTGGTGCTTGATACCAATGTTATAATCTCCGGCTTTATTTTTGCTGGCAGCAAACCAGCAGGAATTTTGGACTTGCTGGTTTCTGCTGATATTACCAATTTCATCTCCACTCATATTATCGAAGAAACCAGGAATATTCTTTTAAGAAAATTCTCCTGGACGGAGAATGAAGCTGCTACTGCATGCCTTTGGTTAAAAGCCTTTTCGGAAGTAGTCAATCCAAAGGTTCGCCTATCCATAGTCTCCCAAGATGATCCAGATAACCGGATACTCGAGTGCGCCTTGGAGGCCAAGGCAGACTTCATCATCACCGGTGACCGCCATCTGTTAAACCTTCGAACCCACCAAGACATCAGGATCCTTGCCCCGGCCGCTTTTCTGGACTTGTTCAACGAGCAGTCAACCATATAATTAACCACAAAGACACAAAAACCACAAAGAGCCACAAAAGCGATGCCTCTGACGCCTTAGTGTCAAAGGCATTAATTTTTCTCTGTGTCCTCTATGTCTCTGTGGTTAATCTTTTTCCTTACATCGCCTTGGGCATGGGTCCTTCGGGCACGGCCTGGGGCGCGGATTCCTGGCTCTCCGGGGGCTGGGCCTGAGGCTGTGGTTCCGGCGGCGGTGCGGTCTCTGGCGGCTGCGGCGGCGATACCGGCTGGGGCGGGGTTACCGGCTGCGGC
>JAGVAH010000122.1 GCA_020060385.1 Syntrophobacterales bacterium
AGGTGAAGCAGGCCTGCAGATGGGATTCCGAGAGGATGCCGCTAAAGATGCTCTGTTGCCGCCTTGCCGCCAGATTGCTTAAGTCTAAGGGTTCCATAAGGTATTTCCTCTTTGCAGGTTTACAGATTTAATTGCCTGGGCGTGAGGTTTTTTGCCCTTGTCATCAGCTTAGGCCGCCAATCTTTTCACCTTGACGGCGCAGACTTTGAACTCCGGAATCCTGGCCACCGGGTCCAGGGCCGGGTTGGTGAGGACGTTGGCGGCGCACTCGGCAAAGTGAAAGGGAATGAAGACCACCCCCCGGTCCACCCGGTGGCTGATCCTGGCCGGAATGCGAATCTCCCCCCGGCGGGAGCTAACCAGAACCGGTTCCCCATCTTCCACTCCCATCCTGCCGGCGTCCTCTGGGTTGATCTCCATGTAACCCGTTGGCACTTCCTGGTGCAGGGAGGGGGAGACCCGGGTCATGGTGCCGGAATGGAAATGGGCGAAAGAACGTCCGGTGCTGAGCAGCATGGGATATTCCCCGTCTTCCACTTCCGCTGGCGGCTTATAGTCGATGGCCTGGAAGAGCCCCAGGCCCCGGGTAAAGCGGTCTTTGTGCAGATACGGCGTACCGGGGTGTTCCGGGGTGGGACAGGGCCACTGCAAGCCCGCGCCTGCCAGCCTTTCATAGGTCATGCCGGCATAGCTGGGGGTGAGCTGACGGATTTCTGCAAAAATCTCTTCGGGAGAGGAGTAATTCATGGGGTAGCCCAGCCTGGTCGCCAAGTCCTGGGTAATCTGCCAGTCCGGCCGGGATGCCCCCACCGGCAGGATGGCCTGGCGCACCAGCAGCACCCGCCGTTCCGTGTTGGTGTAAGTGCCGCTCTTTTCCGCAAAGGAAGCCCCAGGCAGGACCACCTGGGCCAGCTGTGCGGTCTGGGTGGGAAAGATGTCCTGGACCACCAGGACTTCCAGCTTTTTCAGGGCCGCTTCCGCATGGCGGAGGTCCGGCTCGGTGACCATGGGATTCTCCCCGACGATATAGAGGGCCTTGATCTTGCCGGCCTCGATGGCGGGGAACATGTCCGTGAGGGTCAGCCCCGGCTGCTTGGGCAGGTCCCGGCCCCAGGCCTGGGAGAATTTAGTATTGGCCGCTTCATCGGCCACGGGTTGATAGCCTGAGAAAACATTGGGCAGGGCCCCCATGTCGCAGGCCCCCTGGACGTTGTTCTGGCCCCGGAGGGCATTCACCCCACCCCCGGAGAGGCCGATATTGCCGGTGAGCATGGCCAGGTTGGCCAGGGACTTGACATTGTCCACCCCGGTGGTGTGTTGGGTAATGCCCATGGAGTAGACGATGGCGGAGGGTTTGTGGGTGGCGTACATCTCCGCCAGGCGGCGCAGTTTGGCCGGGGAAACCCCGGTGATGGCCGCCACTTTATCGGGAGGATATTCCTCCAGTTTGTCCGCCAGGGCTTCAAAGCCTTCGGTGCGGGCGGCGATATAATCTTTATCGTGCCAGCCTTCCTTCACAATAATATGCATCAGGCCGTTAATCAGGGCCACATCGCTTCCCGGCCGCTGTTGCACCGCCAAATCCGCCAAATCTGATAATTGAATCCACCTAGGATCGGCCACGAGCAGCTTTGCCCCCTGCTTCAGGGCCCGGAAAATCCACTTGCCGGCGATGGGATGGGCCTCGGTGGTATTGGAGCCAATGACCAGGATGGTTTTGGCGTTTTCCAGGTCCACGATGGAGTTGGTCATAGCCCCGGAACCGAAGGCCGCAGCTAGGCCCACCACCGTGGAGGCGTGGCAGAGGCGGGCGCAGTGGTCGATGTTGTTGGTGCCCAGGACCGCCCGGGCGAACTTGTTCAAGAGAAAATTCTCTTCATTGGTGACCTTGGCGGAAGCCAGCACCTGCACCGCCTCCGGCCCATGCCGGTCCAGGACTCCTTTAAATCCCTGGGCGGCGGCGGCCAGGGCTTCCTCCCAGCTCACCGGGTCCAACCGTCCATTTTTCCGCAGCAGCGGCTGTCTAAGGCGCTGTTCGTTTTCCACAAACTCATGACTGCTCCAGCCCTTCAGGCACAGGCTCCCCTGGCTCACGGGGTGCGATTTCACCGGTTGGGAGCCCATGAGGCTCCCGTCCAGCGCTTCCAGCAGAATGCCGCAGCCGCAGCCACAATAGGGGCAGGTGGTATGGGTCGTTTGAAAATTCATGGAATCGATCCTCCTAAACCGCGATATCCGCGCTTGACTGGGCTGCCAGCCAGGCGGCCCGGGCCTCCCGGCGCACCGGGTTGGGACCCAGGCGATAGGCCCGCTCCGTCATTTCCTGGGCGATGGCCGCAAACTTGGGGCCTTCGGAAGCGGAGACATGGAACATTTCCACCCGCTCCGGCTCCAGGCCGATATCCTTGAGAATGCCCTTGACCTTCTCCACCCGCTTGCGGGCAAAGAGGTTGCCGCTCACATAATGGCAGTCACCTTCATGGCAGCCCGAAACAAAGACGGCATCCGCCCCGGCTTCGAAGGCTTGCAGCAGGTAAAGAATGTCCATCTTGCCGGTGCAGGGCGCCATGATAATCCTGATCCCCGGCGGGTATTGCAGGCGCATGGCCCCCGCCAGGTCGGCGCCGGTATAGGAGCACCAACGACATAAGAAGCCTACAACCTTGGGAGAATATTCCGGGTCCATTGCTCCTCCTTCAGCGGCTCAGGCCGCTTTGGCCAAATTAATGGCGCACACCTTGTATTCCGGCGTTTTGGTGATGGGGTCCAAGGCCGCGTTGGTCAGCCGGTTGGCAGCGTTTTCCAAAAAGTGCATGGGGATGAAGACCACCCCGGGTTTCACCGTTTCCGTAATCCGGGCCTTGACCTCAATGGTGCCCCGGCGACTGCTGGCCCGAATCTTCTCCCCCGCTTCGATCTCGAGACGCGCCGCGTCCTGGGGATTGATTTCCACGAAGACCTCCGGGTTTTCATGGTGCAGGGTGGGGCAGCGGCGGGTCATGGTGCCGGTGAGGTAATGGGAAAAGATTTGCCCGGTGGTCAGCCAGAAAGGATAGTCGTCGTCCGGGGCCTCCGCGGGCGGCCGGAAATCGATGGCCTGAAAAAGCCCCAGGCCCCGGGTGAATTTGTCCTTGTGGAGATACTTGGTGCCGGGATGGTTCGGCGTAGGGCAGGGCCAGCAGAGTCCCTCGGCCTCCAGCCGGGGAAAGCTCATGCCCCCATAGGCCGGGGTCAGGCTGGCCATTTCGTCGAAGATCTCCGCCGCGGAGGCATACTTCATGGGATAACCCACCCGGGTGGAGAGTTCCGGGATGATCTCCCAGTTGTACTTGCCGGGGATGGGGGGGATGGCCTCCCGCACCAGCTGCACCCGGCGCTCCGAACTGGCGAAGGTGCCGCAGGTCTCCGCAAAGGAGGCCCCGGGGAGCACCACGTGGGCCAGGGCCGTGGTGGGGGTGGGGAAGATATCCAGCACCAGGAGGAATTCCAGGGCTTCCAGGCCCTTCTGCACCCGGTTGGCGTTGGGGTAGCTCACCACCGGATTGGCTCCAAAGACCACCAGGCCCTTGACCTTGCCCTCGTGGACGGCCTCCACCTGCTCCACCATGGTCAGGCCCGGGGTGCCGGAGAGCTTGGCGTTCCAGGCCTTCTCAAATTTGGCCACGTTTTCCGGCACATTCACGTATTGATAGCCGGGAAAGGCATTGGGGAGGCAGCCCATGTCGCAGGCTCCCTGGACGTTGTTCTGGCCCCGGATGGGGTTGACCCCGGTGGAGGGCCGGCCGATATGGCCGCAGAGCATGGCCAAATTCGCCAGGCTCTTGACGTTATCCACCCCGGTGGTGTGCTGAGTGATGCCCAGGACGTAAACAATGGCGCTGTCCTGGGATTTGGCATACCATGCGGCCATCTTCTCAATATCCGGGACGGAGACCCCGGTGATCTGGGAGACCCGTTCCGGGGGGAACTGTTCGATCATCTCCGCCAGGGCCGGGAAGTTTTCCGTGCGCTCCTCGATGAAGGCCCGGTTGTGCCAGCCGTTTTTGTAGATGACGTGCATCAGGCCGTTGATCAGGGCCACGTCCGTGCCCAGGTTCTGCTGCACGTGGAGATCGGCCAACTGGGCGATCTGGGTCTTCCGGGGGTCGGCCACCATGAGTTTGGCGCCGTTGGCCTGGGCCTTCATCAGGCGCTTGGCCGCAATGGGGTGGGAGACGGTGGTGTTGGAGCCGATCACCAGGATGCAGTTGGCGTGTTCCAACTCCGCAAAGGAGTTGGTCATGGCCCCGCTCCCGAAGGAGACGGCCAGCCCGGCCACCGTGGGGGCGTGGCAGAGGCGGGCGCAATGGTCCACGTGATTGTGGCCGAACGCGGCCCGGGCGAATTTCTGAAAGATATAGGTCTCTTCGTTGGGGCAGCGGGCCGAGCCCACAAAGGCCACGCTTTCCGGCCCATAGGTGTCTTTCAGCCGCAGCAACTCGGACGCCGCGTAATCGTAGGCCTCATCCCAGGTGGCTTCCTTAAAAACGCCGTCCCGGCGGATGAGGGGCTTGGTGAGGCGGTCTTTATGCTGGATAAATTCATGGACGCTCCAACCCTTGATGCAGAGACTCCCCGCGTTGGACGGTCCGGTTTTCGCGGCCATGGTGTTGATGATCTTGCCGTCCAGCACCTCGAAGATAAAATTGCAACCCACCCCGCAATAGGGGCAGGTAGTGAGAACCGCGCGCAATTCCATATCATTCTCCTCAGCTGGTTATTCTTTAAGGAAAGAAGGCCATCAAGCCTCACATGGGCTTGGTCTCCAGGGTTGCTTCCTCCCCCAGCATCTTCCAGGGGGAGGGGCCGGCCGTGGGGGAGCCCGTTTCGTAATCGAAGAGGTCCTTCACCAGGGCGTTGGCCTTCTTGTAGAGGACCCGCAAGGGGATGCCCGCGGGGCAGGTCTCTTCACAGAGGCCGCAGTCGATGCAGCGCCCGGCCATGTGGATGGCCCGCACCAGTTGAAAGATGCTGTCCGGGGGAAGCTGGCCGGTGCTCATCAGGTCCTCGTGCTCCAGGGAGCAATCCTTGCAAAAACACATGGGGCAGACATCCCGGCAGCCGTAGCACTTGATGCAGCGTTTGAACGCCCCCAGCCACTCCTGAAACGCGTCTTCCTCCGCCAGGGTGGCGACCTGTTCCACCCGCAGGCTCTTGGCCACCGGCTGGCATTTTTCCCCGTAATCCACCACCGAGGCCCAGGGGCCGGGACATTCGCAGTAGTCGGCCTGTTCCTGGGTGCAGGCGACGCCCACGGGCACCACCTTCTCCGGGTCCAGTTGCCCCCACTTGTAGAGTTCGTTGAGCCCCCGTTCATCGCAGCCCCGCACCTGGATGGCGAACGCGGCCTCGGGATAACGCTCCGCCAAGGGGATGAGGAGCTTGTCCAGGGGATAGCGGGCGTTATCCGGGGCCACCACGGCCTGGTCCACCTCCTCCAGGTTCTCCGGGGTGAAGAGGTGGGGCAGGGGGTGGCTGTCTTTTATTAAATAGCCGAGATAACCGGCGACTTGGCCCTCAGAAAGAAGGGTCCTAACTTTGGCACGTAGCTTATCCATAGGTAGCTATCCTTATCAGTCGTAGTCTGGCAGCTTAAGCCGCCCTGGCGGACTTCAGGCGGGCGGGGCCCATCTTCCTGATCTTTTCCGTAAAGTCCCGCACCGTCTGGGCGAACTTGGGCCCTTCCGCGGCGGAGATCCATTCCAGGTGCAGCCGTCCGGGTTCAAAGCCGGTGAACTTGAGCAGATCCTGGAGGAAGCGCACCCGCTTGATGGTCATGTAATTGCCCCGGAGATAGTGGCAGTCGCCGATGTGGCAGCCGCCGATGAGCACGCCGTCCGCGCCTTTCTGGAAGGCCTTGAGAACGTGGTGGGGCGAGACCGTGCCGGAACACATGACCCGGATGACCCGGATATTGGAGGGATACTGGAGACGGCTCACCCCGGCCAGGTCGGCCCCGGCGTAGGTGCACCAGTTACAGAAAAAGCCCAAAATTTTCGGTTCAAACTCTTGGTCGCTCATCGATATATCCTCACCAGGCCGGGGGAGGTCAGCCGCCCGCGGCCTCATCCAGGGAAAAACTCAGCTCCTTGAGAGCCTCGTCAATCTGGGTGTAAATCTGCTTGTGGCTGAAGCCCAGGAGGGTGATGCACTCCGAGGGGCAGTTGGCCGCACAGGTGCCGCAACCCTTGCACAGGGCCTGGTTCACTTCGCAAACATCTTCCCGCGCGTTGTAATCGATGGCCCCGAAGGGGCACACACCCACGCAGGCCTGGCAGCCCACGCACTTCTCCGGGTCGATCTGGGCCACCACCCCGCCGGCGTGGATGGAATCCTGGGACAAGACCACCGCGGCCCGGGCCGCGGCCGCCTTGGCCTGGGCGATGGCTTCATCGATGGGTTTGGGATAGTGGGCTAGGCCGGCCACAAAGACGCCCTCGGTGGCGAAGTCCACGGGCCTGAGCTTCATGTGGGCCTCCAGGAAGAAGCCCTCGTTGTTCAAAGGCACCTTGAACATCTGGGCCAGTTTCTCCTGGCCCTGGACCACGATGGCGCTGGCCAGGGAGAGCACATCGGGGGTCAACGTCAGGGGCAGGCCCAGGATGGGGTCCGGCACCGTCACCTGGAGGCGGCCGTCAGCCAGCTTGGCCACCTGGGGTCCGTTCTCCGGGTCGAAACGCACAAAGATCACGCCCTTTTCCCGGGCCTCCTTGTAAAGGTTTTCCCTAAGGGCATAAGTCCGGAGATCCCGGTAGAGGATGAAGACTTCCATGTCCGGGTTGATCTCTTTGAGGTGCAGGGCGTTCTCCACGGAATGGGTGCAGCAGACCCGGCTGCAATAGGGCCTCTCCGGGATGCGGGAGCCCACGCACTGGATGAAGACCGCGGACTTGGCCCCGGTCACCAGGGCGCTCTTTTCCTTCAGGGCCTGGTCCATCTCCAGGGAGAGGAGAACCCGCTCATCCTGGCCGTAGAGGTATTCCTGGGGTTTATAGGAATGGCCGCCGCTGGCGATGATGGCCGCGCCGTGCTGCACGTCGATTTCTTTGCCCCCGGTGGCGATGGTGGAGACGAAGTTGCCCACGAAGCCGGTCACGGCCGTGACTTCGGAGTTGAGATGGACGTCGATCAAAGGATGGTCATTAACTTGCTGCACTATACCTTCCAGGTAGGGTAGCACCGGCTCCCCGGTCCAGGCGTTGAGGAGCTTCCGGGCATGTCCCCCCAGGACTTCCTTCTTTTCCAGCAGATGGACTTTAAAGCCCTGGCCGGCCAAACCCAGGGCCGCTTCCATACCCGCGGCGCCGCCGCCGATGACCAGACCGGCCTTGGTGATGGGCAGCTCGAATTCCTTCAAGGGCTGCTGCAGACTCACCTTGGCCACGGCCATGCGCACCTGGTCCTTGGCCCGCCGGGTGGCCCGCTCCGGCTCGTGCATGTGCACCCAGGAACCCTGGTCCCGGATGTTGGCCAGTTCGAAGAGGAACTTGTTGAGGCCGGCCTCTTTGATGGTCTCCTGGAACAGGGGCTCGTGGGTCTTGGGAGTGCAGGAGGCCACGACGATGCGGTTCAGGTTGTGCTCCTTGATGCGTTCCTTGATGATCTCCTGGGTGTCCTGGGAGCAGGTGAAGAGGTTGTTTTCCACATACTCCACGGTGGGCAGGGTGGCAGCGTAATCCCGCACCGCTTCCACGTCGATGACCCCGGCGATATTGATGCCGCAATGGCAGACGAAGACGCCGGTGCGCGGCGCTTCCTGAGAAATATCCCGTTCCGGATATTCCGGTTTCTTTTTGGCCAGGGAGAAACGGGCGGCGGAGAGCAGTTCGCCCGCGGCGGACGCGGAAGCCGAAGCCTCCATCACCGACTGGGGGATGTCCTTGGGGCCCTGGAAGGCGCCGCAGACATAGATGCCGGGCCGGCTGGTGGCCACCGGCGCAAAAGAGGAGGTCTGGGTGAATTGACTGGCGTCCAGCTCCAGACCCAGGGTCTGGGCCAGTTCCACCACGTCCGGAGCCACTTCCAGGCCCACGGAGAGCACCACCAGGTCGAAGACTTCGGTCACCAGGGCGCCGTCTTCCCGGAGATAGCGCAGGGCCAGGTCGTCGCTGCCGGGCACCGGGTCGATGCTGTGGACCCGGGAGCGGATAAAACGGACGCCCTGCTCCTCTTCGGCCCGCCAGTAATATTTCTCGAAATCCTTGCCGTGGGTGCGCATGTCCATGAAGAAGATGGCCGCGTCCAGGGGCGCTTTGCTGTGCTCCTTGGCAATCACCGCCTCCTTGATGGCGTACATGCAGCAGACCCCGGAGCAGTAGCTATGGTCGCAGTGATTCTGGTCCCGGGAGCCCACGCACTGGAGCCAGGCGATCTTGGAGGGCTCTTTGTGATCCGAGGGCCGCACCAGGTGGCCCTGGAAGGGACCGGACGCGGAGAGGATGCGCTCGAACTCCATGCTGGTGACCACGTTGGGGTAGGCCGCGTAATGATAGGCCCCGTAACGGCTGGGATCGTAGGGTTTGAACCCCGGGGCGAGGATGACCGCGCCCACGGAGATTTCCTGGGACTTATCGGTTTGGTCAAAATCCACCGCGCCGGTGGGACAAAACTTCTCGCAAGCCTTGCACTTGCCGCCCTTTTTGAAATAGAGGCATTCCGCGGCGTCAATGGCGTATTTCAAGGGCACGGACTGGGGGTAGTAAACGTAGGCGGCCTTGCGCTTGGCCAGCCCCTGGTTGAAGGAATCCGGCACCTTCTTGGGGCATTTCTGGGCGCAGACCCCGCAGGCGATGCACTTGCTCATGTCGATATAACGGGCCGGCTGCGTCACCTGGACCTTAAAATTCCCCGGCTCCCCGCTGATGCCGGTGACCATGGCCGGGGCCAGGATTTCGATATTGAGATGCCGGCCGCATTCCACCAACTTGGGAGAGAGGATGCACATGGAACAGTCGTTGGTGGGAAAGGTCTTGTCCAGCTGGGCCATGACGCCGCCGATGCCGGGCATCTTTTCCACCATGTAGACGTAGAATCCGGAGTCGGCCAGGTCCAGGGCCGCCTGCACCCCGGCAATGCCGCCTCCCACCACCATGACCGCGCCCACCGGCGCGGTTCCCTGCTTTTGCGATTTCATAGGTTCACCTGTGAGAGATTTTTTTTAGAGAAGATGCTGAGGCCACGGCTTCTCCCGGCAGCCGCATCACGCGGCTAAACCTATCCTCCAGCCGCCCCCGCAGGCTGGCGGCCCCATGGGGAAAGGGATTTATCCCCCTGAGGGCCGCGCACCTTAACGAGGCGCGAGGAAAGGCAGAATTACCTAAAGTTCAGGCGAGCTGAAAATCCAGGTCTGACAGGCTGGAGCTACTTCAAGGGGTTGAAAACTTGGGGAGGTTTTACCTTAAAGGAGGGAACGTAATTCTTGAAAAGCTAAAGGGAATGCAACTCCGATCCCAGGTGATCCGCCCCGCCCCTATCCAGCTTGCAGGATATCGAGAGCCTTGCCAAGGCTCTCCGGTCGCCTGAGCTTCAGGATTTTTCCCTAATGGGGATCATCGGCCGATACACCCGGAATCACCTCCTTTTGTGAAAATTTATCTAATGAATTATAGGGGGATCGGCCGGGCAATTCAACTATTTTTATGGAGAAACTGACCCCCTTAGCCGCGGCCGGCTCGCGGCGGCCGCCGGGAAAGGCATTGATTCTCCCGCCCGCCCTGTTTTATAATGCCTCCAATTTTTTCAGCGAGGTGATCCAGGTGCAGCGGCTCCTGCTCAGCAAACGCAGAAAGTCTTGAACCCCGGGGGTTGGGCGGGCCTGGGCCAGGCCCGCATCTCCCGCCGCTTGGCTGCGGCCGGGGAGGACCGCCTGGGATGGGGACCAGAAGAAATGAGGTCCCCATAGAACTGCCATCTTTTCCTTCCCCAGGGAAATTCCTCACCTGCCTTCATGCCAGCCTAACAAGCATTGCCTGAGGTTATTGCAAAACCTGTTTTTTGTCATCCCGAACGCAGTGCAAGATTTCAACGCCGTGAAAATACAAGATTATTCGCTTTCCTCAGAATGACAGTTGCGGAAAGATGGCGGTTTTGAAATAGCTGATAGAATCTTAGCTATTGGCAGGAAGGTTTCCCATGGGCCAACCCATCTTGGCGTGCTGCAATTTTCTCCCCGAGGCCGGGCAACTGCGGGACTTCGCCCTGACCCATGGTTTTGGGGGGGTGGATTGGACCTTCGATCTGGAGAACCTGCCCCGCACCCCCGCCGGGGAAACCGCGCTCACCCGCACCATCGCCAGCCTCCACCCCCTGGAGCTCCGCTATCACTGCGCCTTTGCCCGGGCCGACCTGGGGGCCGAAGACCCGGAAGAGAACCGGCGGACCATGCAATTGCTGCGCCGGGTCTGCCGCCTGGTGGCCAAGCTGGGGGGCCGGGTCATCACCATTCACATCGGCGGCCTGGGCCGGGAATCGGCCTTCGACCTCTGCTGGCAGAAGACCCTGGCCGGACTCACGGAGATGGTCCGTTTGACCAACAAACTGGACCTCAAACTGTGCATCGAGAACCTGGCCTGGGGCTGGACCAGCAGGCCGGATCTCTTTGAAAAGCTGGTGCGCCTCTCCGGGGCCTGGGCCACCCTGGACGTGGGCCATGCCCGGGTGAGCCCCGCGGTGCAAAGCGGCCTCTTCCGGGTCCGGGATTTTGTGGCGCCGCACCCGGAGCGGTTTCTCAACGCCCACGTTTATCACGAAGAGACGGAAGCAGGGCATCTGCCCCCCCGCTCCCTGGCCGACCTGGAAGACCGCCTGGACCTGCTCCTGGGCCTGCCCCTGTGCCGCTGGTGGGTCTTGGAACTCCGGGAGGAAGCCGCCCTGTTCCGCACCCTCCAGGTGGTCCAGGAATTTCTGGGGGCCCAGGGCCATAACCGCCAACCTCCAGCATTTTCCACAGAACCTAGCAGGTGAGGGCGCCCATGCGCTGCATTCTCCTTATCTTGGACGGCCTGGGAGACCGGGGTCACCTGGTCTTGGACGGCCAGACGCCGCTGATGCGGGCTCATACCCCGAACCTGGACCGCCTGGCCGCCCTGGGGATGACCGGCCTGTTCCACCCCTGGCTCCAGGGCATGGCCCTGCCCAGCGAAATCGCCCACTTTCTCCTCTTCGGCTATGAGGCCGCCGCCTTTCCCGGCCGGGGCTATATCGAGGCCCTGGGAGAAGATATCCCCCTGGGGGACCGGGACGTGGCCCTCCTGGGCCGAATTTTTACAGTGAAAAAGAAAAAGGACGAACTGGTGCTGGAGGTGGAGGACCCCCAGGTGGAGGAGGCAGACTCCCTGGCCCTCCAGGAAGCCGTCCGCAACTTTCACGGGGAGGGGGTGGAGGTCGCGTTCGTGCCCACCGGCGGCATCCGGGGCATCGTCATCGCCAGGGGGGAGGTATCCCCGGAGATCACCGACTCCAACCCCATTTACGAGGGGCGGCCCCTCATGGAGGTCCTGCCCTGGGACACCGCCCATGACTGCGAAAAAGCCAGGCGCACGGCCCTGGCCCTGAACCGCTATACCCTCTGGAGTTATCAACGGCTCTCCCGGCACCCCCTGAATAAAGGGAGAGTGAAGCAGGGCCTGCCGCCCCTGAATGCCGTGGGTCTGCAGCGGGCCGGGCAATACCGGCCGGTCATGCCCTTGGGGGAAAAGTGGGGCTTTAAGGCCCTGGCCATCGCCGCGGGACCCATCTACCGGGGTTTGAGCCGCTACCTGGGGATGGAGATGGCGCCGGTGAAAGACACGGACCGGCCGGACGCGGATCTCAGGGAACGGCTGGAGCTGGCCCATGGGGCCAAGGACTACGACTTCGTCTATGTCCACACCAAGGCCCCCGATGAGGCGGCCCACACCAAGGACCCCATGATCAAGGTGGACGTCATTACCGCCCTGGACCAGGCCCTGGATTTCGCCCTGGAGGAGATCGCCCCCGATCCGGAAACCCTCCTGGTGATCACCGCGGACCACTCCACCAACAGCGACGGCCAGATGATCCATTCCGGGGAATCGGTGCCCCTGCTGATGCTGGGGAAATACACCCGCCGGGACCAGGTGACCCGGTTCCATGAAGTCGCCTGCGCCCGGGGGGCCCTGGGCCTGGTGCGGGGCGGGGAATTGATGTGGCTGATTTTGAATTTCCTGGACCGGGGCAAACTCTGCGGCCTGAGGGACAGCCCCCGGGATCAGCCTTTCTTTCCCGGCCCCTACCGGCCTTTGAAACTTAAGTGAGACAGGAGCCTGCCCGATGACGGGTAATGCCATGCTGAGCGACACGGGGGTGGTGCACGGACGCTTCCAGCTCTTTCATAACGACCATCTGCGCTATCTAATGGCTGCCAAAGAGCGCTGCCGCCATCTGCTGGTGGCCATCACCAACCCGGACCCCACCCTGACCAAATTCGACCCCGCGGACCCCCACCGCAGTTCTACCCGGGACAATCCCCTGACCTTTTACGAACGCTACGTCATGCTCCGGGAAGTTCTCCTGGAACAAGGCCTGGCCTACCGGGATTTTTCCCTGGTGCCCCTGCCCATCAATCTGCCGGAACTCTACCGCTATTACGTGCCCCTGGAGGCCACCTTTTACTTGACCATTTACGACGAGTGGGGGGAGCGGAAACTCCAGCTCTTTGAGTCCCTGGGCCTGAAGGTGGAGATCCTCTGGCGCCGGCCCAGCACCGAGAAAGGCCTCCGGGCCACGGCCATCCGGCGGCTGATGGGCCTGGGCCAGCCCTGGGAGCACCTGGTGCCGGCCGCGGTGGCCCGCCTGGTCAGGGAGATGGGTCTCCTGGAGCGGCTCAGAATCCTGGAGCCGGAATAAGCCTCTTAATACCAATTCGCTATCAAAGGGCAATTAACTGTAGGGGCGAACCTGGGGTTCGCCCCTAAAACATTTTTTCTAAAGAATCGGTATCACAGGCCCTCATGGCCGATCCCCTGGCCGTTGAGGACCGGGACCCTGGCCCCGGCGCAGACCCGGCAGAGGGTCCGCCCATTGCCCTCCACCGAGCGGGTGGCCATGATCTGCTCCCCGCAGGCGTCGCAGATCAAGGAATCAACGATGCGGGCATATGCCGGTATGGTGATGGTCAGGTGCTGGATATGCAACTGCTCCTTCAGGGGCGTCTGCAGTTCCCGGCGGGCAATGGCGGCCCAGAGATGGTGGAAGCGATGCAGTTCTTCGGGAGTGCCCTGCCGTTCCACCACGATCTTCTGAAACAGGGGCTCCGCGGCCGGATATCTGGCCAGCATGCCGGCGCGGTAGCCGGGCCGGACGATGAGGCGCAACGCCTGGCCGTCTCCCCGCCGGGCCACGGTCACCGCGGTCTTCCCCAGGTCCTTGAAGATGAGGGCGTTGTTGCCGAAGGTGCAGCCCGTCACCACCTGGATGCCGTCGGTGAAGCAGTTGTTGCACTCCACGATGGCCACCACTTCCTCCATGCCGGTGTTGGCCCGGTGCAAATACTCCATGGCGTACTGGCCGGCCTTCACCCCCAGGCTGACAAAGGGGCACAGGTGGCCGTGCAGGGTTTCCGCCTGCTCCAGGAGCCCCTCCAGGTCCTGGTTGCGGATCATCGCCTCGATATGCTGTCTCCCATGGGCATGTTCGTGCATGGCATCCTCCTGCTGCTTAGAGGTTAATACTCACTGAGACGAAAAGCCAGGGGCACCTGGATATTGAGCTGGGAGCGTCCCAGGACCGGGGGCAGGGGCGGGAACCGCCCCACCTTTTGGAGGGCCGCGGCCGCGGCGCCGTCCAAGATTTCATGGCCCGAGGAGCGGGCGATGCCATGGCCGGCGATTTCCCCCCCCTGGCCGATGGTGAATTTGAGAAGCACCACCCCCTCCCGGCGCTGCCGCCGGGCCATCCAGGGATAGTTCTTATGCTGCTCCAGGAGGCGGCGCACCTGGGCCAGGTAGCTTTTTAAGGCATTGCCGGCCCCGGACCCCGGACCCGGGTCCGAGCCGGGGCCGGAGCCGGCCCCCAGACCGGACCCGGGCCCCC
>JAGVAH010000058.1 GCA_020060385.1 Syntrophobacterales bacterium
GAGCTCGCCCAGAACTGCCCAGCCATCCATGCCCGGCATCATCACGTCCAGGGTGATTATATCTGGATGAAGCTCCCGGGCCAACCGAAGCCCGGCCTCGCCGCCGGGGGCGGTTTCGACGCGGTAGCCCTCCTTGGTTAAAAAGCGGCTCAACAAGTCCCGGGCCCCTGGATCATCCTCGATGACCAAAACGGTGTTCAGCCCCGGGAGGAATTGTGGTTCAACCGCTTCCGGTTTGGGCACCGGGGCTGCAGGCTCGGTTTTGACTTCTGCGGGAAGCAGGACCGTGAAGGTGGTGCCGACCCCCGGCTCACTGGCGACGTCGATTTCCCCACCCATCATCCGGGTGAAATATTGGGTGATGGTCATACCGAGACCGGTGCCACCGTATTTCCGGGAGGTGGAGGCATCGGCCTGCATAAAGGGCTGGAATAGTTTGTCAAGCTGATCAGGGGTCATGCCGATACCCGTATCCGCTACCCGGAAGGCGATCCACCTGGCGCCGTCTCTGAGTACGGCAGAGGCATCCAGGGTTATCGTGCCGTTTTTGGTAAATTTACTGGCATTACTAAGGAGGTTGAAGAGCAACTGGCGAACCTTGGTCAGATCGGCGTGCATGTCGCCGACATCGGGGTCGCAGTGCACCTGGTGAGTGTTGGCATTCTTGTCTACCAGGGGTTTGAGGGTGGTGGCCACGTCATTGATCATGCCGGCCACGTCAAAGGATTCCAAAAACAGCTCCATCTTGCCGGCTTCGATTTTGGACAGGTCCAGGATCTCATTGATGAGGCCCAGGAGGTGCTTGCCGGCAACATGAATTTTTTGCAGGTCAGGGATGAAATCTGCCTGTCCCTGGTCTTCGGCGTCTTCCATCAGCATTTCGCTGTAGCCGAGGATGGCGTTCATGGGGGTGCGCAGTTCATGACTCATGTTGGCCAGAAAGGCGCTCTTAGCGCGAGTGGCAGCCTCGGCCGCTTCTCTGGCCTCTTCCAGTTCCCGCTCGGCCCGGTCCCGGTCAAGGGCGACGGCGATGGTCTTGGCGATGCCTGCTAGGGCGTGGACCGTGTCCGGGTTTAGCTTGGTGCGGGAGAAAAAGGCCATGACGCCCACCACGCGGTTCTCGACAATCAGGGGATGGCCGACAAAGCTGACCAGCCCGTGCTGCCGCACCCACTCCTGGTCATCTATATCGGGTTCCTTGCCCACCTGGTTGGAAAAGCGCACCCGGGCTTCCTGGGCGATGCGGCCGATTTTGTATTGGCCCACGGGAATCCGGCTGCGGGTGCCGTCAGTGTGGGTGTGTATACCGGCGCTGGCCTGCATTTCCAGCATAGCTTCTGCGTCATTGATGATCCAGATACGGGCCAGGGCCGCATCAAGCTGATGTACCAAAGCCTCGGCACACAGTTGCAGCCTCTCCTGTATCGGTTTCAAGCTGGTCAAGACATCACCCACTTCGGAGCCCAGAATCGCCAGTTGTTCCCGCTGCTTGGTGTCAGTGACATCCCAGCAGGCGCCGATCATCCGGATAGCGACACCCCGTTCATCACGTAACACCACGGCCCGGGTCGCTACTACGTGTTGGCTGGCATCGGGCCACATAACGCGATATTCCGTGCTATAGTCTCGAATTCCTGCAATGGCCTGCCGCGTTTCCTCCCGCATCCGCTCCAGATCATCCGGGTGGACACGCTCCAGAAAAATCTCCCGTTGGTCTGACAATTGATCAGAAGACAATCCGAGGATAGATTGGGTGGCCTTATCCCAGGTGAGGGTATGCTGGTGAAGATCCCTCTCCCAGATGCCGATGCCGGTGGCGGCCAGGGTTAAATTGAGACGCTCCTTGCTGTCCCGCAGGGCCTCTTCGGCGCGCTTCTTTTCAGTAAAATCCTCAAAAATGGACACCCCTCCCAGAACTTTCCCTCCGGGACTAACAATCGGCTGGCAAAAAGCCCGCAAAGGGGTCAGCTTGCCGCCGGTGACGGAGAGATAATCTCCTTCGTAGTAGCCGGGTTGGCCGTCGAGGGAAGCGAGAATCGCCTGGCGAAGGTTTTCATCCCGAAGCTGCTGCGGCAGATTGAATCCGACAATTTTCTCTCGGGGTGCGCCGATGATTTGAGCAAAATTTTCGTTCAGATCGGTGACAATGCCGTGCTGATCATAATACATAATGCCCAGAGGCACATTCTCGAATACGGAGCGATAGAGTTCCTCACTCTTGGCCAGGTCTACTTGGGCCTGCTGCCGCTCCTGGTTGGCATGCCGCAAGCGCTGCCGCCAGGTGAGAAAAGCAATGCTCAGAGTAAGCATCAAAAGGACACTTGTCAGGCCAATCTTGGTCCGCAGGGAGGCCGGCATCAACATATCGAGGTCTCCCAACAGTACTAACGTCCATGGGCCATTGGGATCGTTCCAATGCAACGGCGTCCGGGCAACGGCATAGCGGTGATTATCAATGCTGACGATGTCGCTCATCAGGTCGAAGGGCAATGTCCTGGGTGTACCGCGGTCGAAAATCTTGCCGAATTGTTTGAGAGCCCGGATCGCCTTGAGCCGTTCGGGGGTGGCTGGCCCAGCCAGACACTCGATCCATTCCTCGCGGGTGCTGGCAAAAACAAGATTTTGGGGAGACAGCAGGAGCGCCGGGCCAGACCAAGCTCTTAATACGGAGTCGACCCGTTCCGGACCCAGGCGAGCAACCACCGCGCCGATAATTGGAGCTTTGGCAGAGACTTCGCCATACAGGGGGGCGGCAAAGTACAGGGATCGCATACCGGTTGTCGTGCCGATGGCCGCATAGATAATCTGCTTGCCCTGCATGGCAATCTGAAAATAGGGGCGGAACTTGACGTCCACCCCGGTGAGGGGTACTCCAACCGTGTCCCAGGAGGATTTGATTACCCCGTCCGGGTTTACTATATAAGCCCCGTTGGCCTCATAGGACTGGCCGATTGCCTGCAAGCTTTCCATGACCACTGGAGTATTCAGGGGGATCTCTCCGCGCGCAACTCTCTTGATCGGCTCATCGACCAGTCCTAATGCGGCCACCGCTCCCATCACATTGCCGTCCAGCGTCTGTGCCATTACTTCGAAGCCGCGTCGAGTTGACTCGGTTTCCAATGTTTCTCTGTAATCGTGTTCCAGGGAGAGGCGGGTTGCCTCTATGATGCCGAGAGTGACCACCACAGAGAGGAGGATAGCCCCCGCCCAGGGCAACAGGCGGCGTGAAAATGGACTAATTTTCATGACAGATTTCCTGTGATTGGTGTTCACCTGCCGATTCTTTCCTCGGCTATGATGCCCATGGCATAAAAAAGTATGGGGTATTCTCGTTTTAATCTTTCGAAATCCGGTTGGCGTAAGATTAATAAGGAGGTGTCTTCCTCAGCAATAGCAGTGGCGGTGCGGATGCCATCGCCCAGAACGGCCAACTCCCCAAAAAACTGGTTCTCGCCCATAGAACGGATCTTTTTAGCTTGACCGTTTACGGTCATAAAAACACTGGCCTTACCCTGCTCGATATAGAAGATTTCATCTCCCTTTTTCCCTTCAAGGGTAATTCTCTCCCCAGATTTAAAGGTTCTCCGCTTTAATTTTTCAGCTAACCGATCGATAATTTGGAGAGGCAGCTCCTTGACCCAGCCGCAGTGCAGCAGAGCCGGGCGTATTTGATGAAGCTTGAGAAGTTTTTTCCCGATGGGGGTCAGATCTGCCATTTGGAGAAAAACTGCTCGGGGGATAACCAACATCCTGCCTTTTGTTGTGGCTTTTATGGTGGTTGTACATACGTTGTCTTCTAAGATTGGCAGTTCTCCAAAAAAATCTCCTGTACCCAATCTAATAATGTCATTATTACCCTGGATAATTGAGAACGTTCCATCGATGATAATATAGAAGTCTTTTCCTAACTCTCCTTCTTGTAAAATAACCTGACCGGCATCTACCGCCTCAATTTTTCCCTGGGAATAAATGGCATTCAACCATTCATGACTAAGGCTGGAAATAAGAGACGAATTCTGTATGGCATTGATATCGCCAATGCTTACTGTAGACGCCGGAATAAATTCCCATTGCTGACCTGGATAGATCAGATTCAACCCTGTTATTCCTTCAGGCAGATTGGAGCGATGTGTTAAATAAGTTTTCCGCTTTATATTCATTGGAAGTTTGTTAATTTCTGCCGGATCGGGGTGAATTAAGCCACCCCCACCGTCCATGATGACCAAGTCGGCGTTGGCAGCAAAAATATTGGCCAAAGGATCATATGTCTCCTGGTCGACTATCCCAGCAGCAAGTAGGTTTTGCAGTGGTCCGCCCCAAACAGTATCTCCACTATATATAATTTTTTTCCCGCTATAAGTGACTTCGAAGCCTATAGTTGCAATGGTATGAACGCTCCGGAAAAATTTAAATGTCGCCCCAAACCAATAATACGGTTTATCTAAAGAGACCTCGATACTATGAATCATCTTTTTTATTTTATCTTCAGACCAACCAATTAATAAGGACAATTTTAATACAAAGCTGCGATATACTTCTTTAACAGTTATCAAGTTTACTTTCCGACCACTTATAATAGTATCAATAATAGAAGCATGGTCTCCATGATTATGAGACAATATAATTCCTTTTATTTCGCTGGTGCTCAATCCAAATGCCCAGAGATGTTCTTTAGTCCAGGACGGTCCATCAATAAGAAGCGGCATAGAGTTTATAAAAAGTACTAAACCAGTCGTAAACCCGGTGGGGTCAAAACCTGACGTGCAGTGACTCAAAGCAAGTACTCCGAGTGCAGGCCTTTTGAGTTGGAACGAAGGATCTGCCTGGATTTGCAAAGGTGGTTTCTGTCTTTCATAGAAATTTAGGTCAAGAACTTGATCTTTTCCTCGATAGCTAATAGAAAAACAATTCATTCCCTTTACTTCGATATGCAACCCCTTTAATTCTGTCTTTCCATCTTCAAAATAGATGAATTCAACCAGATCATCGATCTCGGCAATTGAACCTTCCGGCTTTCTGAGGGCAAAGTGATTGGTAAAGGCAAGTTGCCTTGCTATTTCTTGTGGCGGAATATGCCACTTCCGCATTAGAGTTTCATCCGGACCGAGCAGCGTAAGCCTTAATATCTGCCTGATCCTGTCAATCTGGCCGGCAGTGCCGATAACCTTGAGTTTTTCTCCCTGGAAGAATTTCCCTCGAACGAATAAAAAGTGAAACAGAGGAAATTCCAGTTCGGCTTGAACCTCTTCCAACCAAAAAAAATTGGCCGGTAAAACTACGGTTGTGGGCATAGGTTTCCGGCGATTCATTAAGACCTTGATAATCTCCGGAGGGGAACCGAAAATTATCGTTTCATCCTCTATCTCAACTAAAAAACATCCTGTCATTATTTCTTCAACGATTACCATTTGTTATCCTTTGCAATCTTCTTATATTTGAAAATTCTTTGTGGTATGTTGCCTTCATATCGCACAATTTCCTTCTTTTACTTGGATATATTTTGGCGCTGCGATGTACCAGGATTATTTTGGGTTTGCCAGCCGCCCCCCAGGGACCGGTAGAGGGCGATGACCGCCAGGAGTTCGTTGGCCCGATCCTGGGTCAGTTTAAGCTCGGACTCAAATAACTGCCGGTCTGAATCCAAGACTTCCAGGTAGGGAGTCACTCCCCCATAATAACGTTGATAGGCCAGATCAGTTTGTTGCGCCAGGGCCTGCACCTGCTTTGCTGATTCTACGCGCACTTCCCGGAAGCGCCGCACCGCCACCAGGGAATCGGAGACGTCCTGGAAGGCTTGTTGAATGGACTTTTTGTAGGTGAGGAGGGCTTCTTGTTTCACGGCCTCCGCGGCCCGGACCCCGGCCCGGAGCCGTCCCGCCTGGAAGATGGGCTGGGTGATGCCGGGAGCCACAATATCCCAGAAGCTGGCCGGCCCGGTGAACAGACTCTTCAAGGCTGCGGATTCCCACCCCGCGGCCCCGGTAACCCGGATGTTGGGGAAAAGGAGGGCCTTGGCTTCCCCGACCCGGGCGTTGGCCGCCACCAGGGTCCGTTCGGCAAAGCGGATATCGGGGCGCCGTTCCAGCAGGGTGGAAGTCAGTCCCGGAGGGATAGTGACCGTTAAATCCTGCTCCAGAAGAGATTTGCCCCGGGGGATGGGACCCGGGTTTCGCCCCAGCAGGACGCTGATCCGGTTTTCCTGCTGTTCAATGGCCCGCTGCAGGTCGGGAACCACGGCCCGGGCCCCATAGAGAAGGTTCTCGGTCATGAGCACCGGCGTCAGGGAATCCCAGCCATAGTCGAAGCGCGCCTTCACCAGCTTATGGGATTCCTCCCGGGTCTTTACGGTGCGGCGGCTGATCTCCAACTGTTGGTCTAAGGCCCTGAGCTCGATATAGGCCCGGGCCAGGTCGGTCACCAAGATTTGGATGACAAATTTGCGGTTCTCCTGGGACGCGAAAAACTCGGCCCGGGCGGCTTCCGTGGCCCGGCGGATGCGGCCGAAAAAGTCCAGTTCCCAGGCGACATCACCGAAAACCAGACCAGAAACCCGCTCCAGGCGCGGGGTAATAAAATTTATCCCCCGCTCCGAGGTTCTGATCGGGTTTAATTGGGCATTGGCATTTATCGTCGGGAACAGAAAGGAGCGCTGGATCACCACCTGCTCCCGGGCCGCCAGCACTCGCTGTGCGGCAATCTGCACATCGTAGTTTTCCTGGAGCGCGATCTTGATCAATTCCTGGAGTTTTTCGTCCTTGAAGACTTCAAACCACTTCAGGTCTCCAAAGGAAACTTCGGCCGGTTGTTTGGGGATATCCGGGCCTTCACCCCGGTAATCGGGGGGCACCGGATAACCGGGCCGCTGATAGTCGGGGCCCACGGCGCAGCCGCAAACCATTATCATTAGAAAGATGATCAAACGCGTCCTCATGACTTTTCTCCTTGATCGCCAGGGGGGTCGGCCAGGGCACCGGCAGGCTTCGGGTGCTCTTTACCTTTGCGGTGAGAGAATTTCTCCACCACATAGAAGGTCACCGGGATGAGGAAGATGGCAATGACCGTGGCCGCGGCCATGCCGCCGATGACCGCGGTGCCCATGACCTTCCGGGCGATGGCTCCCGAGCCGGACGCCAGGGCCAGGGGCACGCAGCCCAGGATAAAGGCGAAGCTGGTCATGAGAATGGGGCGGAGACGGAGCTTCGCCCCCTCCAAGGCCGCGTCCGCGATATCCTTGCCTTTCTCATACTCCACCTTGGCGAATTCGACGATGAGGATGGCGTTTTTGGCCGCCAGGCCGATAAGCATCACCAGACCGATCTGGGCGTAGAGATTAAGCTCCATACTCCGCATCCAGATTCCTAAAAAAGCCCCGAATACTGCGATGGGCGTGCCCAACAAGACGCTGAAAGGCAGCGACCAACTCTCGTATTGGGCCGCCAGGATCAAAAAGACGAAGGTCAGGGACAGGGCGAAGATGACCCAGGCGGGCACCCCCTCCTGGGCCTTTTTTTCCTGATAGGACATACCCAGGTAATCGTAGCCCATCTCCCCCGGCATGGTTTGTTTGAATACCTCTTCCAGGGCTTTCATCCCCTGGGCAGAACTGTAGCCGGACGCGGTAACGGCGTTGATCTGCACGGAACGGTAAAGGTTGTAGCGCATGGTGAACTCCGGCCCGGAGCGTTGCTCCAAACTGGTGAGCGCGCTGAGAGGCACCGCGTCGCCGTTCTTATTGCGCACATAGAACTGGCCCAACTGTTCGGCATTGACCCGGTATTCCCCCTCAGCCTGGACGTACACCTGCCACTGACGGCCGAAGCGGTTGAAGTAGTTGACGAAGTAGCCGCCCATGAAGGCCTGGAGCACCCGGTAGACCTCGCTGATGTCCACGCCCTGCTTGAGCACCTTGTCCCGGTCCACCTTGACGAAGATCTGGGGCACCGTGGGTACGAAGGTGGTGGTGACCCGGGAGAGCTCCGGTCTCTTTTGGGCTGCGGCCAGGAATTTCTGCGTGTTCCCCCAAAGAAAAGGGATATCCTTCCCGGCCCGGTCCTCCAGGATGAAAGTGACCCCGCCGGCAGTGCCGATGCCGGGGATGGCCGGCGGTGAGAAGGCGAAGGCAATGCCCTGGGGAAGTTGCCTCATCTTCTCGTTAAGGCTGGCCATAATGGCTTCGTATTTCTCCTCCGGTTTTTTCCGTTCATGCCAGGGTTTCAAGGTCACGAAGAAAAAGCCGCTATAGGTGTTGGTGACGCCGCTCAGCATGCTGTAGCCGATCACCGAGGTGACGTATTCCACCCCCGGGGTGTTCATCATAATCTCTTCGATCTGGCGGCAGACTTCACCGGTGCGCTGCAGGGAAGAGGCGTCGGGAAGCTGCACTCCCGCATACATGTATCCCTGGTCCTCTTCCGGAAGGAAGCCGCCGGGAAGCCTGCCGCCCAGGAGGCCGGTGGCCCCCGTTACCAGAACCAGAAAGAGCAAGCTCATTCCCGCCTTGCGGATAAAGACCCCGCACCAGCGGACATAGCCGTTGGTGGCCCGGCCGAAGGTGTCGTTGAACCAGCGATAGAAGCGGCTCAAGGGGCCCCGGGATTCCTTCTTGGGCTTCAGAATCAGGGCGGACAGGGCCGGGGAGAGCGTCAGGGCGTTAAAAGCCGAGATGAGTACGGAAATGGCGATGGTAATGGCAAACTGCTGGTAGAGCCGGCCGGTAATCCCGGGAATGAAAATGGTGGGGAGAAACACGGACGAAAGCACTAGTGCGATGGCCACCACCGGCCCGGAGACCTCTTCCATGGCCTTAATGGTCGCGTCCTTCGGTGATAATCCGTGCTCAATGTGGTGTTCTACGGCCTCCACCACCACGATGGCGTCGTCCACCACCAGGCCGATGGCCAGCACCAATCCCATCAAGGCAATGGTGTTGATATTGAAGCCGATGACGGGAAAAAGCGCGAAGGTGCCAATGAGGGACACGGGCACGGCCAGGGCCGGAATCAGGGTGGCCCGCCAGCCCTGGAGGAAGATGAAAACCACGATGATGACCAGAATGAGGGCTTCAAAGAGGGTGTGGACGATTTCCTTTAGTCCTTCCCTGACGGCCTGGGTGGTGTCCAGAGCAACGACGTAGTCCATATCCGGCGGAAAGGACTTCTTGGCCTGCTCCATAAGCGCTTTGACCCCGTCCACCGCCTGGATGGCATTGGTGCCCGGGAGCTGGTAGAGGGCCAGGACCGCGCCGGCCTTGCCGTTCAAGCGCCCCTGGAGGGCATAAGTCTGGGACCCCAGCTCTATTCTAGCCACGTCTTTCAGGCGTACCAGGGACCCGTCCGGATTGGCCCGGAGCACGATCTGCTCAAATTCCTCCGGATTCTCCAGCCGGCCCTGGGAGCGGATGGCGTAGGTGAATTCCTGGCCCGGGGGGGCCGGCTCCGCGCCCACCTGGCCGGAGGGGTTCACGGTGTTCTGCTTTTGGATGGCGTCGACGATCTCGGGAATGGTGATGTTGAGCTTGGCCAGTTGGTCGGGCTTGACCCAGAAACGCATGGCGTATTGCCCGGCCCCGAACACGGTGACACTGGCGATGCCGGGCACCCGGGTCATCTGGTCGTTCAGGTTGATGTAGGCGTAATTGGCCAGGAAGGTGGCGTCATAGGTGCCCTTGGGGGAAATGAGGTCCACCACCATTAGGGGCGCGGCCGTGGACTTCTTGACGGTGATGCCGTAATTGCGCACATCCGCCGGGAGCTTAGCTTCCGCCTGGCTCTCCCGCATCTGCGTCAGCACCTGGTCGATGTTGGGGTCCGTGTTTACGTCGAAGTTCACATACAGCTTCAACTCACCGTTGTTGGCGTTTAAGGAGTACATGTAATTCATGTTGTCCACACCGCTCATTTCCTGCTCGATGGGCGTGGCCACGGACTGCTCCACGGTCTGGGCGTCGGCGCCCACGTAGGTGGTGTTGATAAATATTTCCGGCGGCACGATGTTGGGGTATTGGGAAATGGGCAGGCCCAGGAGGGCCACCACTCCCACTATCACCATAACGATGGAGATGACGATGGCTACAATGGGGCGGTTGATGAAAAAGCGCGCCATGGCCCGTTACCTCGGCTTCTTCTCAGACGGGGTAGCCGCCTTCGTAGCCCCTGGCTTTTCCGGCGGCGCCGACGCAGCTGGCTTCGTCTCCTGAAACGGCTTGGGGGTGACGGGCATGCCGGCCCGGACCTTTTGGATGCCTTCCACAATCACGCTCTCTCCGGGCTTCAGACCCTCGTCGATGGCCCAGAGGGACCCGGCCCGTTCGCCCACCTTGACCCATCTGAGGTCCACCCTGTTATCCGGGTTCACCACTGCCACCTGGAATCTTCCCTGCAGTTCGGTGACCGCCCGCTGGGGGACCAGGAGAGCCCCTTTCTGGGTGTCGATCAAGGCCTTGACCTTGGCGAACTGCCCGGGGCGCAGGAGATTGCCGGGGTTGGGAAAGAGGGTGGCCACTTTGATGGTGCCGGTGCGTTCGTCCACCTGGCGGTCCGCAAAGTAAACCTTGCCTTTGTGGGGAAAGACCCGGCCGTCGGCCAGGACCAGTTCTAGAGAGGGCCCTTCCCCGTCGGATTTCCCTTTGGCTTCTCCCACCCGGGTATAGTGCATATATTCCTGCTCGCTGATGGGAATATAGACTTTAATGGGGTCCACCGTGGACACGGTGGTCAGCTCCGGGCCTCCGGCGTTGCCCACCAGGTCGCCCAATTGGGCCTTGGCGATGCCGGCGATGCCGTTGATGGGGGAAGTGATTTTGGTGAAGCTGAGATCGATCTCGGCTTTGCGCACCGCAGCCTTGGCGGCCTGCACCGCGGCCTTAGCCGATGCCTCCCGGCCGATGGCGTCGTCGAGGTCCTTCTTGCTTACTGCGTTCACTTTCGCTAAAGGCCTGATCTTTTCCAAGTTGGCCTTGGCGGTGTAAAACTGGCCATCGCTGATGGCCAATTGCCCTTTCGCCTGTTCCAGGGCCGCCTGAAAAGGCCGGGGGTCGATCTCAAAGAGGACCTGGTCCTTCTTCACCACCGAGCCTTCCTTGTAGTTCTGCTTGATGAGATACCCCTGGACCTGGGCGTTGATCTTGGCGTTCACCAGGCCGTCCGTGGTTCCCACCCACTCCCGGACGATGGGCACATCCTTCTGGACCACACCCACTACCTCCACCGTGGGCGCGGCCGGGCCGGCGGCCTTTTTTTCGCCGCAGCCGCTCAGCAGGCCAACCGACAAAAAGGCTGCCGCCAGAAGACAAACCGCCAGGCCGGGACTCCGGGGATCGTGAGACAGATTCATAAGCGTTGACCTCATTTCTTTCAAATGTTGAGAATTCAAGGTTTCTCTTTTTGGTGCATCACTGCCAAAGACACCAGCCGGGCCAGGGTGATGGCCGGGAAAAGCTGCCCCACCAGGGCCTCGAACATGGCCAGGACCCGGGCTGCAGGCAGAACCGGGGTGATATCGCCATAACCTAAGGTAGTCAAAGTAATAAAACTATAATAGGTCAGGGCCCTTTGCATTCCTTCCGGGTCATCCGCCATAATATTGGCCGGGAGGTTAAAGGCTCCCGCCACGGTGAGGGCCAAAATCTGGTAAAGCAAGGCCCACATCAATCCAAAGATGAGGTAAACCGCTATGGCGCCGCGAATCCGGTGACGGGTGACCTGATTTTCTCCGAAGACCTGTACCGTCAACGCGGCCAGTAAGAACCCCAGATAAAGAAATCCCAGGCCGGCATTCAAAACCGCCAGGAACCTGCCGGGCTGAACCTCGCTCAACCAGTTGCAAGCCAGCGTGGCCACTGCCAGGAGGATGACAAAGAAACGCACCCCCCGATGCATGAAGATGGTAAAAACTCCTGTCACGATAATGAAAGAGAAAAGCACATGGCTCAACAGCTTGATGGCTCCCAAACCTTCCAGGGAGTAAAGGGCTAAGAACCCCACCAGGGAAATAAGAAAAGCGGTGAGCCCGCGGTCGCTGGACCAAAAATGTCTTGGATGGAGCCTGGAAAGGTTCATAAAATTATCAACCCGGCGCATGGAAAAACGCCACCCCCATAACCAGGTATACCGTCAGCAGGAGCAGGCCCGTGAACCAGTTGGATTTCCCGTCACTGGTGGCATGGGCCACCAGGGAGGTGGAAATGACGACGGCGAACACCTCGCCCCGGGTAAAGACCAGGTCCATCTGCTGCGGAGCAATCAGATAGCTCAGGAACACCAGGAGCGGTGTCACAAAGAGAGCGATCTGCGTACTGCTGCCGATGGCGATGCCCACGCTCAGGTCCATGCGGTTTTTCATGGCCGCCATGACCGCGGTGCTGTGCTCCGCGGCGTTGCCGATCACCGCCACGATGATGATGCCCACGAACACTTTGGACATGCCCAGATGGAGCGCCGCCTGCTCCACCGACCCCACCAGAACTTCGCTCAGCCAGGCGATAAAAAACGTGGCAACCCCCAGGACCGCCAGGGCCAGCGGCAAGCTCCAGGCGGCGTGTCCTTTGTCCCCAGCCCCCTCCTCCTGGGGGGCCCCCCGAAATAACTCCTTATGGGTGTGCAGAGAAAAAATGAGGCTGAAGATATAGACACCAATCAGAAGCCCCGCCAGGGATAGGCTGATGGCGGCTTCATTGACCGCAATCTCCGCCGGACGCAAAAAATGAAACATTGCCGGGATGATGATGGCCACCGAGACCAGCAATAGCATCTGGGCCTGGGCCCGGGCGGTAATGGCATTGTATTCCTGAATTTTAAAGCGCAAGCCCCCCGCCAGAAACGCGGCCCCCAACACCAGCAGGATGTTGCCGATGATGGAGCCGGTTAGGGAGGCCTTAACGATGTCCAGGTACCCGGCGCGCAGGGCCACGATGGCGATGATGAGCTCCGCGGCGTTGCCGAAGGTGGCGTTTAATAAGCCGCCGATGCCTTCCCCGGCCCGGTCCGCGATCTGTTCCGTGGCTTTCCCCATCCATCCCGCCAAGGGAATAATACCCAGACACGCGGAAAAGAAAATCAGGGTATGGCCCTGGGGCCGAAAATGCTCCAGGAAAAACGAAAGCGGCACAAAAAAGAGCAGCACGTTCAGGGAAAGAAAAAGTTTCAGGATATTTCCTTTGGCGGCGTTCACTTCTTGCTCCTTTGCAGGCATTTCGTGCCCCAATTTTCTTCAATGCTTCCTTAGCTTAGCCCGGGGATAGGTCCTCCCCATGGGTTATCGCCAAAATACGCCGGGCGTAAGCGCCTTTTAAGGCTAAGAGAAACTCTCCATCCACTTTGCCCTTCCGGGTGGTGACTTCCGTGAAGCGTTTCGGGATGGAAACCCCGGCGGGATTAAAGCCGGTGGTTATCCGGGTCTGCCAGCGCAGCTTCTGAATGTTACGGGAAACCGCGCCAATATTGTCCGCCAAAGCGGCGTACCCCACCACCTGGAGACATTCTCCCAGCAGTTCCTCCGTGTACACCCCCCGGGCAAAGAGACAGGCCACCATGGAGGTGAGGAAGGCTCGGCTGGCTTCATCTTTAATCAGAAAGTCCACGGCCTGCCCCACATCTTTATCTCTGTGCGTCTGATCATAGTTGTAGCCGGCGGAATCCAGGTGGGAGTGCCGCAATCCCAAGGCTTGAGACGCGAAAAAGACCTCTCCGGTGGCGTAGCCCGCCATCTCCTGACCCAGAACGCAGGCGAAGTCCGCGCCGCCGTAGTGCGCCGCGGCCTTGAGGGTCCCCTGGGTCAGCAGCCGGTAAAAGTCGTTGACTCCGAAAGCCAGGTGCCGCAATGCCTCCTCATAGGTTTGGTGTTGGCCGAACTTCAAGGGGAGTAGCGTCTCTTTTTCGGTAACCACCCCCTTCTCCAAAGCCTCTGTAGCCCAGGCCAGGGCCACGCCAGCGCTCATGACATCCAGGCCCATCTGCTCGATGACGTCAATAATATCCAAAACCGCAAAGCAGTCGGTCACCCCCAGCATGGAGCCGGTGGCGAAAATGGGCTCATGGTCATAAGATACCTGCCGGTAGAAATACCGGTAGTCAGTATGAAATCTTTCCCGGGAAAAACCAATATGGATGCAGCCCACCGGGCAGCCGGCGCAGGCCGCGTTCCTGAGGAGCGCCGTCTCCGCGAAGCGCTCGCCGGTGATGCCGTGGACATTCGGATCTGTGGTCGCCTGTAGATTACGCCAGGGCAGGGCTTTCTGTTCGTTCAAGATGGCCACGTTCACCGGAGTGCCCAGGTTGTGATACTTCTGCATCATGTCGGTGGCGGTAAGCTTTTGATAGACCGACTCAAAGAGCTTAGGATAGTCTTTCCCCTCCATAAGCGGGAAACTACCGTCCCCGATGATGACTATGGCTTTGACGTTTTTGGCCCCCAATGCCGCGCCGCCGCCCAGCCGGCCAAAATGGCGGTAGGTGTCCACGTTTATGCCGGCCATGGCGCTATTATTCTCTCCCGCCGGGCCGATGCGGAGGATACTCCGGTGGCCCGAACCCTTAAACATGCGGCGCAGAAGCTTACCACTCTCCTGGATGTCCAAGCCCCAGAGGTAATGCACTTCTTTCAGTTCCAGATGCCGGGAGCCCACCACCAGGGCGGAAGGACTTGACGCCCGCCCGGTAAGTACCAGGGCGTCCAGGTCCGCAAACCTCAAGGCCAGGGCCGATCGTCCCCCGGCGTGGCTTTCGGCGTACTGGTCATGATACGGGGACTTAAAAGCCGCCACGGTCTTGCTCATCAGGGGAAAGTAGCCGGTTAAGGGACCGATGGCGAAAATTACCGGCTGTTCCGGGTCATCCCAAGGCTTATCGGCCTTGCCATACTTGGCGAACAGAAGGGCCCCCAAGCCGCTGCCGCCCGCCACCTCTTCCCTGCCGGAAACCTTCGCCACTTTGCCTTTGCCGGAGGCCAGGTCCACTACGAGCACACGAAAAAAATCCCGAATCATGCCGCCACCTCCGGGGCTTCGGCCTTCCCGGCCAGGCTGCCGCCGGCCACTTCCTTCATTTCCAGGCAATCATGGGGGCAGAAGGGCACGCATTTGCCGCAATGGAGGCAGACGAAGGGGTCCCCCGTAGGGTCCAGGTAAATGGCGTCCACGGGGCAGGCCCGGGCGCACTCGCCGCAGCAGATGCAGAGATTCTTGCGCACAATGACCCCGCCGCCCCGGCGCTGGGAATAGGCTCCGGTGGGGCAGGCCAAGGCGCAGGGAGCCTGAGTGCAGGCCAGGCAGGTGCGCGCCTCAAAGCCGGTGGAGAGGCCTCCGGAAGAGGCGATGCGGATACCCGCCAAGTCCCAAGACAGGCGCTGATGGACCAAGCGAGCGCAGGCCAGGGAACAGGAATGACAGCCGATGCACCGTTCCAGCCGGGGCGTGGTGAGAATTTTCATAACTTCTTCCTTCTTATACTCGTATCGTGTCCCGGAAATTCCTTTCAAAAATATTTGGGCCCCTGGTAGGAGCGGACCCATGTGTCCGCCCGGTTAAAGGATGCATGCCCGGTTGAAATCTATCAATAAATTTTGAAAGTTATTCCTGGGACATGATACCAGGTACGCGTCCACGGGACGCATTTCAAATATGTCACTACGGCTTGCAGACTTTTAGTATGGGCATCGATGATCACCCATTGGCCCGCTTCTCATCCTCTACCTGCCGTTCCTTTTCCAAAACGCCCATATCATGACGATAATAAATAATATTAAGGAATACTACGCCACCAGATCCCCATCCCCATTCCCATCCAAACATAAAATTCTCCCCTTAGAGCGTCCTCTGCGCCTCTCAAAAGAGGTTTCGGGGCTGCCCGGTGATGGCCAGGACGCTATTCCACAGCCAGCCCTCGGGGTCCAGTTTTTTCCGTTGCGACACCGCCATGGAGATGGGCACGTGGGTACCTTGGTGGTTCCAGTTGCCCACCACCATATCAGTTTTCCCAGCCAGGCCCGCATGCACCGCATTTTGCCCCAGCAGCAGGCAAAAGGCCGAGTCCCGGGCATTGGCCGGAAGACTACGGATGATGTAACTCGGATCAATATATTTCATCTCCACCTGACGACCAATTTGGCTGAAATGCTCCTTAATCCGGCCTCTTAAGAAAATCCCGATATCACCGTAGCGGATATTGCCGGACGCATCCCGTTCGGCCGTCGCCGCCAGAAGGTCCTGCCCCGCCCCTTCAGCCGCCACTATGACGGCGTACCCCTGCCGCGCCAGCCTCTTCTCCAGAGCCTTAAGCAGGCCTTCCAGCTTAAAGGGCACCTCCGGCACCAGGCAGAAGTTCACCTGGCTGTTGGCCAACGCGGCATACACGGCGATAAAACCGGAGTCCCGGCCCATCAATTTTACCAGGCCAATGCCGTTTCTGGCCCCCCGGGCTTCGCTGTAAGCCGCGTAAATGGCCCGGCGGGCCTCGGAGCCGGCGGTGTCGAAGCCAAAAGATTGCTGGATGAAAGAGATGTCGTTGTCGATGGTTTTAGGAATGCCGATCACCGAGATCTTTAATCCGCGGCGGGTGGCCTCGGAGGCAATGGCTTGGGCGCCTTGAAGCGTCCCGTCCCCCCCGATGGCAAACAAGATACCGATATGCAAACGGTTCAGGGTATCCACCATGTCGCCGATATCCTGGTTTCCCCGGGAAGAACCCAGAATGGTGCCGCCCATTTCATTGATGGAGCCCACCGACTCCGGAGTCAATTCCAAGGGCTCATGGCTGTACTTTGAACTGAGTCCCTCGTAGCCGTAGCGGAAGCCCAAAACTTGCTTTACCCCATACTGCTGAAAAAGGGTCAAGACGATGGCCCGGATGACGTCGTTCAGTCCCGGACATAAGCCCCCACAGGTAATAATTCCACACCTAAGATTTACGGGGTCAAAGTAGATTTTCTCCCGGGGGCCGGCTTTTTCCAGGTAAGGAGGCTCCCTCCCCGTCTCAAGATAGCTCTTGATTGTTTCTATGTCGGAGTGGTAAAGTACGTGCTCCTCATCCTTGACAAAGCGCACTCCAGAAATAGGTGAGGTAATCCGGCATTCACCCACCCTTGAAACCGCAAAATTTAGATCAATTTCTTTCATCTGGATGACCTTTTGGGTAAAAAGCTTTCCCCTTAGCCCTTCGGGCCGATAGCCGAAAACAACAAGACCACAGACCGTTGTTGCGCCAGATACGTCGGTTCTTCCACCAAGGTGGCCTCCCCCTCCTCACAAATATCTTCCGGAGAAGGAAGAGCAGTATCCATGAGCCGCCGCCACCCTCCGAAAGTATTCTCAGGAAGCTGCGGCAATTCGAAGTGCAGTGCCTCCCAGTAGGAGTTGAAGATTAGATGAAAGACCCGGGCGCCGGTCAGGCTCACTGCAGTGGCCGCCAGACTGTGGGATTCGGGCCCCCAGTCGGGCTCATGCAACTTAACCCCGTGCCAGTCAATTTTGCCCTGTGCCAAGAATTGAGTCAGCGTCATATCGTGTTCCAGGGATGCTTTATCAAAGTGCAGGCGCAGCCGGATGAGTTTTTTGACAAAGCGGTGCACGTCAGCATGCCGGTCCACTAGGCCCCAGTCAAACCAGCTAATATCGTTATCCTGGCCGTAGGCGTTGTTGTTTCCCTGCTGGGTGCGCCGCACCTCATCGCCCATGAGCAGCATCGGGGTGCCGAAAGATAACAAGGTTAAAGCCAGAAAGTTTTTCACCTGGCGGTTGCGCAGCGACTCCACCTCCGGGTCATCGGTAGGCCCCTCCACCCCGCAGTTCCAACTTAGGTTGTGGTCGCTGCCGTCCCGGTTTTCTTCCCCGTTGGCCTCGTTGTGCTTGTGGTTGTAGGACACCAGATCGTTTAAAGTGAAGCCGTCGTGGCAGGTGACGAAATTGATACTCTGCTCCACCTCCCGTTCCTTGTGCTGATACAAGTCGGGACTGGCGAGCAGGCGGTGAGCAAGAGAAGTTACCGTATCAGGGTCACCTTTTAAAAAGGCCCGGGTGTCATCACGAAATTTGCCATTCCACTCTTTCCAGGTATCCCCCACGAACCTCCCCACCTGATAAAGGCCCGCGGCGTCCCAGGCCTCGGCAATTAGTTTGCCCCCCGCCAGTACCGGTTCGGACTCGATATCCCATAGAACGGGCGGATTTTCCAGGGGACGCCCCTTTTCATCCCGGGACAGGATGGACGCCAAATCGAAGCGAAAACCGTCCACATGCATCTCCTCCACCCAATAGCGGAGGCTGTCAACTATAAGGCGGCGCACAATAGACTGGTTGGCGTTCAGGGTATTGCCGCAACCGCTATAATCGGCATAGAGGGCCTGCTCAGGCTCCAGCAGGTAATAGACTTCATTGGCCAGGCCCCGAAAACAAAAGGTGGGGCCTAATTGGTTCCCCTCCGCAGTATGATTGAAGACCACGTCCAGGATTACTTCAATGCCGGCCCGGTGTAAGGCCTTGACTAGGTCCCGAAATTCGTCCAATACAGCCAGCGGGGCTTGTTGGGAACTATACCCCTGGTGGGGAGCAAAGAAGGACACCGGGGAGTAACCCCAATAATTTACCATCCCCGGAGGTGAGTCTTGGGCATCGAACTGGAAGACCGGGAGCAGTTCCACGGCAGTGATTCCCAGGTCCGTTAGGTATGGGATCTTTTCTATGAGTCCGGCGAAGGTGCCTCTCTTCTCCGGGAGAACCCCCGAGCTGGGATGCTTGGTAAAACCCCCCACATGCAATTCATAAATAATGGTTTGTGCAAAGGGGCGCTTGAGCGGCTGATCCCCTTCCCAATCATAACGGCTCAGGTCGGCTACCATGCTCTTCATGGCTGTGGCGGTATTCTTGCCCGGCCGACTGGCCAGTTCCCGACTATAGCCTGGAGGAACTGCCACGACCCGGCCGTAGGGGTCCAGCAGTACTTTCCCCGGATCAAACCTGGCGCCTTTCTCTGGAGCCCGAGGCCCTTCTACCCGGTATCCATAGAGCTGGCCAGCCTTGAGGCCAGGGACGAAGACGTGCCAGTAGTGATAGGTCCGGTGTTGGCGGTTATTGAGGGCAATCACCCGTTCGGGCCGGGATGAATCTATTTCCTTGAACAGGAGCAATTCGACCTTGGTGGCGCCTTTGGAGAAAAGACTAAAGTTGACCCCTTCAGGATAAACCTTTGCTCCCAAAGGAAAACTGGACCCTGGATTGATTGAGAACCCTGTCATGTTGAGGCCGTCTCTCCACTTCGCCCCAAAGCCCACGTCAGGCATGGGGGAGTGATAAGGGTGGTGAGCAGCACCACAATGATGAGGACCGAATAGACAGAAGTGCTTAACACCCCCATGGATTTGCCCAGGCTGGCGAAAATCAGGGTCACTTCTCCCCGGGGCACCAGGCCGAAACCCACCACCAGCCTGTTATAGCCTTTCTTTAAGATCAAGGTGGCAGCCATCTTCCCGAAAACGGCCACCAGGGTAAGCAGCAGGCCCAAGGCCAGGACCTTGGGGTTGGCAAAGGTGGTCACATCCACTTGAAAGCCCAGGAGCACGAAGAACAGGGGCGCAAAAAGGTGTTCCAGGGGCGCCAGGAGAGATTCCACGGATTGCGTCCCCTCCGGGGACTTCGTTTCCACCTGGAAATACCGCTCTTCCAAAATCAGCCCTGCAGCAAAGGCCCCGATGATAGTAGCCAGCCCCATCAAGTCCGCCAGCCAGGCCAGGACCAGGAGCAGGCCAAAAGAAAAATAGAGCTTTACATGGCTCTGATCCAACCAGGCGAAAAGGGCAATATCCCTTTGGAGAAATTTGATCCCGAACCAGGCCACCGCCGCAAAAAAGAGCAAGGCTTTGAGCACGATGAGAGCTATGGTGGACACGGCCACCGCGCCGGTGGTGAGGATGCCGGTGACCACCGCCAGGATGATCAGGCTCAAGATGTCATCCAGGACCGCGGCCCCCAACACCAGCTGGGCCTCGGGGAGGCCCAACTGGTTCATATCCTGAAAAGACCGGGCCGAAATACCTACGCTGGTTGCGCTCAAAGCCCCGGCCACCAGCAAGGGCAGGGTGGGGCTTTGGCCTGGGGGCGTCAGCAGCCAGGCCACTAGGTAGCAAGAGACAAACGTCAGGCTCACCTCGGTGAAGCCTATCCCCACCACCGTCCGTCCGGCCCGCCGGAGCTGGTCCAGGCTGGACTCCAGCCCCGCCATAAACAAGAGCAAGACCACCCCGAAGCTGGAAAAAAAGTGGAGAATTCTGGTCACCAGGAAATATTGGGTAAATTGGGGACTGGCAACCACAGTTTGAATCTGGCTTTTTTCCTCGGGAGACAGCTTGGCCTCCTCCAGGGTGAGGCGGATCGCCTCCTGCATGCCCACGTTTTGTTGCAGCACCTTTTGGGTAGCCGCGGCCACCTGGTCTGCATGACGCAGGATGGTCACCATGGGCCCGCTCAGTTGATATGCCAGGGCGCCCACCAGAATGCCCATCAGCAACTCTCCCAGGACGGCTGATTGATTGAGCTTCCGGGCGACGAAGTGGCCCACCGTGGCGCAGAGGAGCAGGAGAGCCAGGACTAAAAATACTCTGGCATAGGGGTCACCGTGATGGGGAGAGGTCTTTGCGGCTGTTTCGGCCGGGGTGGCCGATGTAGATGCGCAGGCTGGCGCGTCCCCTAAACTATAACTCCCGGAAAGGGGAGAAACCTCCTGGAAGGCGAAGCATAGCGCCCCTAAAAATAGGAGGGCCAGCAAGAACCGGAAGGTATTGTTCCTCATAACGGCTTGACTCTCCAGACCCGCTGGCAGTATTCCCGGATGGCCCGGTCCGAAGAGAATTTGCCCATGCGGGCCGTATTCAGGATGGACATGCGGGTCCAGCGTTTCTCATCCCGGAAGATGTAGCCCACTTCGTCCTGTCGCTCCACGTAAGAGCGATAGTCGGCCAGCAATAGATAGTCATCCCTGTAGAGAAGCATGGCTACCAGGGGTTGAAAGAGCTGGGTGTCGCCATGGGAGAAATATCCCGAGCTGATCAGGTCCAAGACTTCCCGCAACTCCTGGTCGCTATCATAGTATCCCAGCGGGTTGTAGCCTCCGGCCTTCAAACTTTGCACTTCCGTAGCCGTGAGTCCGAAGAGGAAGAAGTTTTCCGGCCCTACTTCCTCCCGGATCTCCACGTTGGCTCCATCCAGCGTGCCGATGGTGAGGGCGCCGTTCATGGCGAACTTCATATTACCGGTGCCGGAGGCCTCCTTGCCGGCGGTGGAGATTTGCTCCGAGAGGTCGGCCGCAGGATAAACGAATTGGCCGTTCTTCACGTTGAAATCCGGGAAAAACACCACCTTAAGGCGGTCTTTAACTTCCGGGTCGTTATTCACCACCTCCGCCACTGAGTTGATGAGCTTGATGATCAGCTTGGCCATAAAATAGCCGGGCGCGGCCTTGCCCCCGAAGATAAAAGTGCGGGGGGTGATTCCCAGCTCCGGATGGCGCTTCAAGCGGAGATAAAGGGTGATGATGTGCAACAAGTTTAAATGCTGCCGCTTATATTCGTGGATGCGCTTCACCTGGATGTCGAAGAGACTTTCCGGATTGACCTTGACCCCGGTGCGCCTCTTGATGACCGCGGCCAGGGCCTTTTTGTTGGCGAGCTTGACTGCGCGCCAGTCCCGTTGAAACTCCAAGTCCCCGGCGAATTCCTCCAGACGCCGTAGTTCCTCTAAGTTCTTGACCCAGGCCGGACCTATACTGGTTGCCAAAAGTTTTTTCCGCCCCCCCTCACCCTAACCCTCTCCCCCCGCTGGGGGGAGAGGGGATAAGAGGAAAGACCTTTTGGCAAATGC
>JAGVAH010000131.1 GCA_020060385.1 Syntrophobacterales bacterium
TGCTCCTCTTTGAACCTGGCCCAGGCGGTAATGGTGCTGGCCTACGAGATCTTTACCGCGGCCAGCGACAAGACCCGGTTCGTGCCCCGCCTGGCCAACTCCCGGGAACTGGAGTCCATGTACGCCATGCTCCAGGAGACCCTGGTACGGATCAACTTCATCTCCCACCAGAACCCGGAACACTGGATGTTCAACGTGCGCCGGCTCTTCGCCCGCCACGGCCTCCGGGCCCGGGAGGCCCAGGTCATCAAGGGTATCTGCCGGCAGATCGACTGGTATGTGGGGAAGAGGCTGGAGGATACGGGGGAGAAGAAGTGATCAGTGGTCAGTGGTCAGTATGACTATCCAAGTGGGAAGTGGTCCAGTTTGTAAACCAGCGCGGGTTTCGGGGGTTAACCTACACCCCCGAAAGCTGGACAGAATGAAGCATTCTGTCCATATTAAAAACTGAATGATTTATTTTGTATAGATCGCTTTTGAAAAATTGGACAGTTCGTGCTTTTTTGTCCAGTTAATAAAACAACTGTGGATTTAGGGGCTGACCAACTCCCGCCGGAAACTGGACAGAATTGAAGCAAATTGTCTAATCTAATGTTTCATCTTACGTTTATTGAAGTGTCGAACAATGTTTTGCCCACCAATTTTATGGATAATTTCTTTATCAATTAGTAATTATCACCTATCAGTATTTCTTTTTTCCCTCATCAACCAGACAAATCTTTTCCCCTGTTAATTTATCCATATAGACAAGGGTGGCGATATTTTTCGGGTGGATTGAGGCCAACACGGCGAGCATAAAATGACCGTTCGGGCTTTCCATGTGCAATCCCATCGGTCCTTCATCTATAACGTTAAATCCATTGGATTGAGCAGATTTAGCAAAAGCTATCGCATCCAAAGAGTGATCAAGTAATTTAGTCAGCATAGATAATTCGTCATCGCGTTTTGGTTGGAGCATTAAGCGCCTCCCTCTTTTTAAGTTACAAAAGTTATTTTAACCTAATGTAATAATAGTTATGCAAAAAATTGTACGTTTTCTATGAAACTACACAGCATGGTTCGTCCTAAGAGCCGGAACTCCATCTTTAACCCACCAGATTCGATTGAACTATTTTTGCTTGGCGTTTTATTGGTTCTAAAAAAACCAACATAAAAGATTACGGCTTTCAAATGAAAAATCATCAAGAGCTTGTGCCCATGAGCGTATAATCCGGCAGCTTTCTCTGCTAAAGCCAAATGTTTCAATCAGCTCATCGCCGAATGATGATTCATTATTCTTATTCAATATCGTTGGTTTAACATCAACTAATATCCTAACGCATCTATTATTGATTAATGTGTTAATAATGTCATCGAATACATCCATCTGATCATCACCTCTGAGATATACTCCCGGGCTAATAGTATGTTCTGAATAATACTTAAAAAGAGACATACGCATAGTCTTAATCATCCAACCATCAGTTATTACCCTCTTAGGGTGTGATGTATAAATTGCACATGCTTTAGGATAATAATCAGTAAAATCTCTCATTGCCTAACCCTCCATGCGAACTATATTGTGGTCTCATAATACCATCAATTCTTTGACCTGTTATTAACTGAGATTATGCGGCAGCCTTGGCCACTGCGGTTAAAAACGGTTTTGGGAACCCTCTCCTGGAGTTTAATCCCAACAAGTTTCCTATGTTGTAGCCATTTTGTCTTGCAGGCGGAATTGTAGCATAAATGTATTGATAAAAGAATTTGCCCAAAATAATTTATAGAATAGACCGTCTTGAACATATGCAGCGTTGAGTAAAATATCCATTTTCTCTGGAGCCAGCCCCCGAACTGTTAAAAACTGGACAAAATCCCACTAATTGTCCATATGTTGAAACCGCGCCAGCGCTATATCTGAGTGTGCAAGCCGACTGCTGTCCTAAAAACTGGACAAAATGACAGATTAACAATTGCGCGCATAATTCAGGCAAAAACCGATGATGCATAATTGACCACCAGTCACTGATAAATGCCTTCCCTGGGACCGAAAGAGAGAAGATAGAGGCAGCCTTTTTCGGTTTTATAGATCAAGCGTTTCTCTTGTCCGGACACGTTATAGGCAAATCGCCAGAAGGACTTAAATTCCCCTTTGAGGGGCTTTCCTACCCCAGGGTTGGCGGCCACTGCGGCTATGGCCTTTTTTAAAGCTTCTTTCTCCTTCTCGCTACGCAGCTTTTTTCTCAACCTCTTAAACTTGGAAGTCTCATAAATCCTCAAGGTCCAGTTCCTCAATCCGGCCTGCCTCCAATTCGGCCTTGGCTTCCAGGATATCCTTGATTTCCCCGGCGGTCAGCTCCGGATTCTGCAAAGCCAGCAACCCGATGCGCAGGGCATGCCGCAGGCTGCTGGAAAAATCCCGGTCGTCTTTCCGGGATAGGAGGTCAATCTGTTGCGCCAGATCGTCATTGAGCAATATGGTTTTTCTAACCATCGCCTGCTCCAAAATAGGTTTTTATATTATTATAACATACTAAATAAGATAATACATGAATTTATCATTAGCCCTTTTTGGGGAATGAGGTACTGTTGACTAAGAGTTGCAGATCACGGCTTATAATACATCAGCCTCCGGGCAAAGGGGGCCACCGCGTCTTCCAAGGCCTTCTGCTCCTCCTGGGTCATGGGCGTGAAGTTGGCCGCGGCGTGGGCCAGGGCCTTGACCTGCCCCGGGGTGTCAGCGCCGATAACCCCCAGGCTCACCGGCTGGCTCAGGGCGTAGGCCACCAGCTCGAAGGTCAATCTCCCCGGCTCTTCCGCCATCCGGGGCAGCAACCCCCGGCAGAGGGTCTTCATGCCGATGACCCCCAGGCCCCGTTCTTTAGCCTCTGCGGCCAGGGGCAGGAAGGAGCGGTCCTGGGGCTCCGCGGGATTGACCGGCAGCAGCACCGTATCGAAATCATAGAGGTCCAGGGCCCGGCGCAGGATATCCGGGTCGTGGTGGCCGGTGACGCCGATAAAGCGCGTCCAGCCCTTTTCCTTGGCCTCCCTAAAGGCCTCCAGGATGCCCCCGGGCCTGGTGATGGCCTCCAGGTCTTCCTCGGTGCGCACATCATGGATCTGCCACAGGTCCAGATAGTCGGTGTCCAGCTTTTTCAGGGTAATGGATAAGTGGGCCATGGCCTCCCCATAGGAACGGCCATGGGACTTGCTGGTCAGGAAAATCTCCTGGCGGTGGCCCTTTAATCCTTGGCCCAGATAATCCTCGCTGCCGGCATAGGCCCGGGCCGATTCGAAATACCTGATGCCCGCGGCCAGGGCCGCTTCAATCACCGCCTGGGCCATTTTCTCCTCCCCATGAGTGCGCAAGATGCCTTCGCCCCCCAGCCCTAAGATGGTGGCCTGATGTGCGGTGCGGCCCAGGGGCCGTGTAGCAATGGTCATGTGTCCCTCCTGCTTACAATGTTCAAAGTTCAAGGTTCAAAGTTCAAAGTTAAGGGTATCTCCATGAGCTACTTTTCATAATATATCGGTAGGCTGAAGGCTCAGGCAGACTGTGGTGCAATTTTACCAGTCTTGACAGGCGGATGTCGCCTGCTATGCTAGAAGATAAGATGTCCGGGACTAAAGTAAAGGCTGTTTCTCCATATCCGGGTCTGGCCGGAGCCCTGGACCAGGTGCCCAAGGCGGCCTGCGGCGTCTATTTGTTCAAGGAGGCCGGGGGCCGGGTCCTCTATGTGGGCAAGGCCGTGAACCTGCGCAACCGTCTCCGCTCCTATCTCCAGAATGCGGACAGACACGACCCCAAGACGGACATGATGTTGAGAAAGGCGGCCCGGGTGGATTTTTTGCTCACCGCCACCGAGCGGGAGGCCTTGATCCTGGAGCGCAACCTCATCAAGGAGCACCGGCCCCGGTTCAACGTCATGCTCCGGGACGACAAGAATTTTTTGTGTCTGCGCCTGAACCTGAAAGAGGATTTCCCGGCTTTGAAGTTTGTGCGCCGCTTCCACGGGGATGGCGCCCTCTATTTCGGTCCCTATTCCTCCGCGGGCATGGCCCGGGAGACCCTGAAGGTTATTAAGCGGGCCTTCAAACTGCGCACCTGCCGGGAGAGCCGCCTGGCGCCACGGTCCCGGCCCTGCCTGGAGTACCAGTTGGAGCAGTGCCTGGCCCCCTGCGCCGGTTTGGTGGACCGGGAGGCCTACCGCCAGGCGGTCCAGGAGGCGGCCCAGTTTCTCAAGGGTAGGGGCCGGAACCTGGTGAGGCAACTCAGGGCCCAGATGGCGGAGGCCGCAGCCAACCTGGAGTTCGAGAAGGCCGCCACCCTGAGAGACCGGATTACGGCCATCAACCAGACCTTGGAACGCCAGGACATGGCCCGCCCCAGCTTTAAAGATCAGGACGTCCTGGGCGTGGCCCGCAAAGACGGCCGGGCCCTGGTTTTGATACTCATGGTCCGGGGGGGCCTGGTCACCGGCTCCCGGGAATATTATTTTCCTGACTCCCTGCCGGAGCAAGAGCTGCTGGGGGGATTCCTCAAACAATACTACACCGAAGAAAGGCCCCTGCCGGACGAGATTCTGCTGCCCTGCGACCTCCCGGAAAGACGGCTGCTCCAGGAGGTCTACCGGGACCAGAAAGGCGCGGCGGTGCGGTTGATTACAGGGAAGATATTTGGAGGAGGGGGCCAGGGGTCACAGACCCCTGCCCCCTCCCCCAAACCCACTCCCCCAACCCCATACAGGGGGTTGGGAGGGGAGTTTGAGGGGAGGGTGGGGGAACACGATTCCCCTGGTCCTCCCCTTAAATCTACCAACCATCGCTCCCGCTTGCTGGCCCTGGCCGGGGAGAACGCCTGGGCGGCCTGGGAGCGGCGGCAGGTCAAGGTGGATCCCGAAGAGGCGCTCCGGGATCTGCAAGGGCGGCTGCATCTGGCCCAGGTCCCGGAGCGCCTGGAGTGCCTGGATATCTCCACCCTCCAGGGGAGCCAGGCGGTGGGTGCGTTGGTGGCCTTCACCGGGGGGGTGCCGGACAAGTCCGGCTACCGCCGCTTCCGCATCCGGGAGGTGGCCGGCCAGGACGATTACGCCATGCTCCGGGAGGTGGTGCGGCGGCACTACCGCAAGGCCGGGAAGACGCTGCCGGACTTGCTGGTGGTGGACGGCGGCCAGGGGCAGTTGAACGTGGTCTTGCAGGCCCTCAAGGAATTGGACCTGCCGCCTTTCCCGGTGGTGGGCCTGGCCAAGGCCGGAGTCCAGGAGGGGCGGCCGGTGCGGGACCGCCTCTTTTTCCCCGGGCGCAAGAATCCCCGCTTCCTGCCGGCCAACGCCCCGGGGTGGCTTCTGCTGCTCAGGCTCCGGGACGAGGCCCACCGCTTTGCCATCACCTATCACCGGCAAAGCGCCCGCAAAGAAATGCTATCTTCGGTGTTAAATGACATCCCGGGCATCGGCCCCGTGCGGCGGCAGCGGCTGTTGCAGCATTACCCCCACCTGGAGGCCATCAAGCGGGCAAGCGTGGAAGAACTGGCGGCCCTCCCGGGCTTCACCTGCCAGGCCGCGGCCAAGTTGAAAGAATGCTTGGCGGAGGAAAATAAGAAAAAAGATTAACCACAGAGGTACAGAGAGCACGGAGATACACAGAGAAATTAACAATGAAGGGGGCGCAAAAAGCGCCCCCTTCATTCTTATTTTAACTCTCTGTGAAACTCTGTGTCCTCTGTGTCTCTGTGGTGAAATCCTTTTAATGCCTTGAGTTCGACGCGTTCAGGGCCTCGATCTGCTCCTGGGTGAGGCCGAAGCGGCGTTCCCGCTGCTGGTAGGACTGCAGGGCCTTGATGAACTCCTCCTCCCGGAAGTCGGGCCAGAGAGTGTCGGTGAGGTAAAGTTCGGTGTAGGCGGACTGCCAGAGGAGAAAATTGCTGAGGCGGCATTCGCCGCTGGTGCGGATCAAGAGATCGGGGTCGGGCATATCGCCGGTATAAAGATAGCGGGAAAAAAGGGTGGCGTCGATCTCTCCGGGTTGGAGACGGCCGGCCTTAATTTCTTGGGCCAGGGCCTGCACGGCCTGGACGATCTCGGAGCGCCCCCCGTAGCTCAAAGCCAGGGTCAGGACCATCTTGGCCCCCGCAGCGGTGGCCTCCGTGGTGTGGGCCAAATCCCGCTGCACCGCGGCGGGCAATTGTTGTAGATTGCCGATGGCCTTGAACGCGATTTGATTATCCTGCATCTCCCGGAGTTCCTGAGCCAGGTAGCGGCGCAGCAGGCCCATGATGGCCTTGATTTCCATGGCGGGCCGCTGCCAGTTCTCTTCCGAGAACGCGAAGAGAGTCAGGTAGGAGATGCCCAGATTCCGGGCCAGGCGGATGACGGTGCGCGCCGCATCCACCCCGGCTGCGTGGCCCTTGATGCGAAGCAGGCCCCGCTGCTGGGCCCAGCGGCCGTTGCCGTCCATGATAATGGCCACATGGCGGGGGAGGCGGCCGTTTTCCAGAGAAGAATTAGTTTCTGGCAAGTCTTTTACCGGAGCCATTAAAAGGTCATGATCTCCTTTTCTTTTTCCGCGGCCTGGGAATCAACCTTTTTAATGAACTCATCCGTGACTTTTTGGACTTCTTCCTGACCCCGGTGGACATCGTCTTCCGGCATTTGCTTATCTTTTTTCAGGTCCTTGAACCGGTCATTGGCATCCCGGCGGATGTTTCTTAAGGCGACTTTGGCCTCCTCGCCCATCTTCTTCACGATTTTTACCAGTTCTTTGCGCCGCTCCGTGGTCAAGGCCGGGATGGGCAGGCGGATCAGCTTGCCGTCGTTCACCGGATTGAGGCCCAGGTCGGACTTGAGGATGGCCTTTTCAATATCCCCCAGGACGGTGGGGTCCCAGGGCTGCACGGTGAGCAAGCGGCTTTCCGGCGCGGCCAGGGAGGCCACCTGGCTGAGGGGCATGTTGGTGCCGTAGCAGTCGACTTTGATGCCCTCCAGCAAAGCTACGGAGGCGCGGCCGGTGCGCACCCGGGAGAGGTCCCGGGCCATGGCCTCCAGAACTTTTTCCATCTTGCGTTTTGTTTCCTCCAGGACCTTATCTTTCATCGCCTTGGCTCTCCACTAAGGTGCCCACTTCCTGGCCCAGCACCACTTTTTTCATATTGCCCGGTTCCAGCAGCTTGAAGACGATAATGGGGATCTTCTGTTCCATGGACATGGTCACCGCGGTGGAGTCCATGACCCTCAGGCCTTTTTCCAGGATGTCGAAATAGGTGAGATGGGGCAGCATCAGGGCCTGGGCGTCCTTTTCCGGGTCCCGGTCATAGATGCCGGACACCTTGGTGCCCTTAAGGATGGCCCGGGCCCCGATCTCGGTGGCCCTTAAAGCCGCGGCCGTATCTGTGGTGAAATAGGGGCTGCCGGTGCCCGCGGCAAAGATCAGCACCCGGCCTTTTTCCAGGTGGCGTATGGCCCGGCGGCGGATGTAAGGCTCCGCCACTTCGTGCATGGCAATGGCCGACAAGACCCGGGTGGGCACCCCGGCCTTTTCCAGGACGTCCTGGAGGGCCAGGGCGTTGATCACCGTGGCCAGCATGCCCATGTAGTCCCCCACCGCCCGCTCGATGCCCTGGGCGCTCACCGCCAGGCCCCGGAAGATATTCCCCCCTCCCACTACTATGCCCACTTCCACCTGCAATACCGTCACTGCCTTGATTTCCTGGGCAATGGCTTTCAAGGTGTCGGGGTCCAGCCCGAATTTTTTGTCTCCGGCCAGGGTCTCGCCGCTCACCTTGAGAAGGATGCGGCGGTATTTGGGGGTTTCAGGGGGCATGATTCCTTTAGGTTCCCAACTGGTAGCGGGTGAAGCGGACCACCCGGAGGGCCGCGTCGCCTGTGTCCTTGAGGAGTTGGGCCACGGTGATGTCCGGGTTCTTCACAAAGGGCTGCTCCACCAGGCAGTTCTCTTTAAAAAACTTGTCCAGGCGCCCGGTGACCATCTTTTCGATGATCTTCTCCGGTTTGCCGCTCTCCCGGGCCTGGGCCTGATAAATTGCAGTTTCCTGGGCCACCACGGCTGAGTCCACTTCCTCCCGGGAGACGGCCAGGGGGGTGGACGCGGCCACCTGCATGGCCAAATCCTTGGCCAGGACCAGCAACTCGGGGGTGGCCTGGGTGGCGCTCAACTCCAGGAGCACGCCGATGCGGCCGCCAAAGTGGATATAGGCCCCCAGCAGGCCGCCGCCGGCGTAACGGCTGAAACGGCGCACCCGGACATTCTCTCCGGTCTGGCTAATGACTTCGTTCAGATAATCCTGGACCGTGAGACCGGGTTGGGGCTGCCAGGGTTGGGCCAGCAGGGCGTCCACCGCCGCCGGGGCAGTGGCGGCGATTTGGGCCGCCAGGAGTTTGGCGAAATTTTGGAACGCCTCGGTTTTGGCGACGAAATCCGATTCGCAATTCACTTCCAGGAGTACGCCGCTCAGCCCGTCCTCAGCCACCTGGGCCACCACCACCCCTTCGCTGGTGGCCCGTTCGGCCCTTTTCCCGGCCACGGCAATGCCTTTCTGGCGCAGATAGGCTACGGCCTTTTCCAGATCTCCTTCGGTCTCCTTCAAGGCCTTTTTACAATCCATAAACCCGCAGTTGGTCTTGTCCCGCAGGGTTTTTACCAGTTCCGCAGAGATTTCCAAACCCATCCTCCTTATCAGGAGCTGACCGCGGCCCGCGGTCAGCTAATAGCTAAAATCAATCTAAGGTATATTGAGAAGAGGGTCCCTGATCTAAGATGTTTAACCGCAGACCAGAGACCCCAGATCGCAGATCAAAGACTCTATTTCGCTTCCTCGGCAGCCGGGGCTTCCGGGGGCGCTGCGGGTTCCTGCGGAACCGGGGCTTCCACAGCTTCCGGCGGAGCCTGGGGAGCCGCGGCCTCGGCTTCGGCTTCCGGAGCCGCTTCCTTGTCAGTCATGCTCTGGAGACGTTCTTCCCGGAGCTTTTTGCCATCTATCACCGCGTCGGCGATGCGGGAGGTGAGAAGACGAATGGCCCGGATGGCGTCATCATTGCCGGGAATGGGATAATCGATCTCCGTGGGGTCGCAGTTGCTATCCA
>JAGVAH010000016.1 GCA_020060385.1 Syntrophobacterales bacterium
ATCTCCTGTCTGTTTGATAGGTTACGCCAAACCCATTCTAACAGATTCCCAGGATTTTTCGGGCCTTTTTTAATCAGTTAACCGGACACAAATGATATTAGGTTCTTAATTTAAGAACAAAAGCTAATCAGCAATAAATAATAGATCGAGTAAGTATTATAGCTGAGTACTGGTAACACGTTTCTCTTTGTAAGGAAATCCTTTTTCGAAAATCTCCAATTCATTTTCATCTATTTTAAAAACCTCATCTTCATAAAACCTTCCTGAAATACCGTGCAAAGCGCCATCATAAAGTTCCAATGCCATAAATGCCTCAAAATTTTCGCCCGCAGATGTTTTAATCCTATATTCTATAGCATTTAAAAAGCCAAAGCGACCATAATAATTCTGGTCACCAAAGAGAATAACGGCCTTATATCCCAGCTGCCTGGCCTTGTCGATAGAATAATGCATTAACGAAGAACCGATTCCCTGCCTTTGATAAGATGGCAATACTCCAATCGGCCCCATGCACAAAACTTCATATTTATTATGTTCATCATTAACTATTTTTCCCTTTGAATAGATTATATTACCCACGATTTTCTTATCATGACACGCAACAAAACTCAATTTTTTAACAAATGCAGGCACTTTTCTTATTTTATGCACCAGAAGATGTTCAACGCATCCCGGCTTGTAGATATTCCAAAATGCCTCTCTGGTCAGATACTCGACATTTTGGTAATCATTTTCTTCTTCCAGTCTAATTGATATATCCATCTTATTGCTTTCCTTAAATAGGCCAAGAGGGAATTTTGCCCGGTTCCCTTACCCATGCAGGGGGGTTGATAAGAACAAAAAAGGACTGCTCCCCATCCGGCCCCCAAGACCTCGGTCCGCCGCCTGTGAGGGGAGCGGAGTTGGAGACGCATCTCTTTAGCGATCCTGGCGGCAGCTATCAAGGCGCACTGGCCCTGCCTTTCCCTGCGCTCATCTTACCGGATAAGGAGGCCGCAAGGCAACGAAAACCCGGGGGGGAAATTCGTTTGACATCCAGGGGCCGATAGGTTAATAGAAGCTTTTAAACTCAGCGAGGGACGAAGGATGGTGGAAAAAGCGAAAAGCATCTGGTTGGACGGCAAATTCATCCCCTGGGACGAAGCCCGGGTCCATCTCCTGACCCACTCCCTGCACTACGGTTTGGGGGTCTTTGAAGGGATCAGGGCCTACCATTGCCGCGATGGCCGCACCGCCATCTTCCGCCTGGAGGAGCACATCCGGCGTCTGTTTGATTCCGCGCATATCATGCAGATGGACATTCCTTTCCCCAAGGAGGAAGTGGAGGCAGCCTGCGGCGAGATCCTGCGGGTCAACCAGCAAAAAGAGGCCTATCTCCGGCCCCTGGCCTTCATCGGGGAGGGGGTCATGGGGCTCCACCCCCAGAATAACCCCGTGCAACTGGCCATTATCAGCTGGGTGTGGGGCGCCTACCTGGGGGAGGAGGGGCTGAAAAACGGCATCCGGGGGAAGATCTCCTCCTATGCCCGGCATCATGTGAACGTGACCATGACCAAGGCCAAGACCACGGGGCATTACGTCAATTCCATCATGGCCAAGCGGGAGGCCACCCAGTTGGGATATGACGAAGCCATCATGCTGGATACCGACGGCTATGTGGCCGAGGCCTCCGGGGAGAATATTTTCATAGTCCGGGACGGCGTGCTGAAGACTCCGCCCTTCACCGCGGTCCTTTCAGGGATTACCCGGGACTCCATCCTCACCCTGGCCAAAGATCAGGGGATCCCGGTGCGGGAAGAGATCTTTTCCCGGGACGAGCTCTATCTGGCCGATGAGGCCTTCCTCACCGGCACGGCCGCGGAAGTCACCCCCTTGCGGGAAGTGGACGGCCGCCGCATCGGCACGGGCAAACCCGGTCCCCTCACCCAGCAACTCCAGGCGACTTTCTTCGCAGTGGTGAAAGGCGAGGATGCCCGCTATCAAAGTTGGCTCACCTACATCTAAACCTGAACCCCATTGCCGGCAGATAAAATCGGCAACTGGGGCAAAACCGGTTTATTCGGTCTTCCCGAACAAGGTGCAGGATCTCATCACCTGAAAAAAAGAGAATCCGCACAGCGCTGGGGAATGATATTTGCAGCGCCCTAGGTTTTTTATTATCCTGTAAACAAATCTTCCTCACTTATTCTGTTAGATCTTAAAAAATCCCATTAACTTTTATTTTCTTAATGCCGATATTAATTAGAAGATCAAGCCATGAGGACATCAGGGAACGAATGGCCGAGCTATGAATGTGCACAATGTCCGGCAGCAATTATTCGCCAACCGCCTGAAAGTAAAACGGCGTAATTTCAACGCCAATGGCGCAACCTCTTATTTACCCTTATATCTGCAAGCCCTGATGGTGGGAGAGAAGCTCTCTTTTTCCCTTTTTGTCAAAGTCAGTGCGGATGATCCCCAGGAGGTAAAGTTCCTGCCTTTCCTGGAGGCTGACGAGGTTCTGGAGCCATCTTGGGTGGACATCCTGAAGAAATTAGGCATAAACCGTTTCTACTTTCACCGGCGGGACCTGGACCTGGTTATTGCTTATTTAAACAACCATTTGTTGTTGTTGGACATCCGCCAGGAGGACCTGCCTAAGGAGAAGCTCTTTGTCTTGGTGGAGCATTTGAATTTCAGCCTGCAGCGGTCCTTCAGCTCCCCGCATTTGGGCCGGCACATCCACCTGGCCCAAATCCAAGTGGAACGTCTGATCCTGGAACTTCAAAGAAACTCCGCTTCCTTAAAGTTAGTGTGGGAATTGCTCTATCAGCATTACACCCTTTACAACCACTCCATCAATGTCTGTCTTTTGGGGATAGGATTGATGCTTTTCTTGCATAAGTCCAGGCATGAAAGCCTCATTATGGGGTTGGCCTGCCTGTTTCACGACCTGGGCCTGACCAAGGTTCCGGAGGAGCTTCTCTATCGTCCCGAACCCCTGACACCGGAAGAAAAGGAAACCATCAGGAACCATCCCTATCGGGGCTATCAGCTGTTGAAGGAAAGCAAATCGGTACCTTCGGAGGTCATGCAGCTGGTGTGGGAACACCACGAAAATGCCGATGGCTCCGGTTATCCCCGGGGGCTGCCGTTGGACAAACAACATCCCTGGACCCGGGTCATCCGTTTGGTAAATGAATATGACGGTCTCACTGGCCATCGACCATTCCGGCAGGCCCTTACCCCCTTTGCCGCTTTAAAGGTCCTCCAGGACCAGGTAGGGCCTAACAGAAGGATTTTTGAACACCGCACCCTAAAAAACTTCATTCGTTTCTTGGCCGTTCCTTAATTTTAGACTCCAGCCTGGTTAATGCCCACAGCCAAAAAAGTGGCCCACCGCGGCGCCAGAGGCGCCGGTAGGGGGTAACTGGTTATTTTTTTAATAAATAATTTTTATAACTTTTTTTTAAAGAAACCAGGAAAAGTACCGATATATCCATGGAGGTGGAGATTATGCGCGCCCAAGATATACGGGAGCATATTTTCTCCCAAAACCTAAAGGTTTTATATTGCCAGCCTGCCCGAGATTGGTCTGCCGCTTATATTCCCATAAATCTACGGGGCTTAATGGTCGGGGAACGCCTGACCTTCACCCTTTATCTCAAAATCAACGACGGGGAAGAATTTAAATATTTCCCTTACCTGGAAGCGGGTGAAGTCCTGGAATTTAAGTGGCTGGCGCCCCTGAGCAAGATGGACGTCAAGCACCTCTACTTCCAGAACACGGACCTGGAGAAGGTCCTGGCTTATCTGAACAACCATCTGCAGCTTCTGGAGGTGGAGGGAGCGCCCCAGACGAAAAAGAAGCTCCATGTTTTGGGGGATCACCTCAATCTGACTTTGCGCCAGGTCTTTTCCGCCCCCCGTCTGGGACCCCATGTTAAGCTGGCCGAAAAGCAGGTTGACAGGATCATCGAGGAATTTAAGCGGGATAAATTATCACCGAAGATGGTCTGGGAGATTCTCTACCGGAACTACAATCTTTATAACCACTCCGTGAACGTCTGCCTGCTGACAGTGGCGATGATGCTCTTTCTGAAGAAATCTAACCGGGAAAGCCGGCTAATGGGTTCCGCGGCTCTATTCATCGATCTGGGAATGACCAGGATCCCCGAAAGAATTCTGGACAAAGCCGGAAGCTTAACTCCTGAGGAGTGGGAGGAGACCAAGAAACATCCAGTCATCGGCAAGCAGATGTTGCGGTGTCATTCCAGCCTGGCGGCGGAAGGGGCCCAGCTGGTGATGGAGCATCATGAAAATGCCGACGGCTCGGGCTATCCCGGAGGTTTATCCCTGCACCGGCAGCACCCCTGGACGCGCATTCTGCGCTTATTGGACGCCTATGACGCCCTCACCACTTTCCGCCCCTACCGGCTGGCGCAAACCCCCTTTGCCGCTTTAAAATCCCTGCAGAAACAGGAAGGCCCCCGGGGGCCGATTTTTGACCCCCGCACCATTAAGAATTTAATCCGCTTCCTGGCCCTGACTTAAATGTCTGCGCCGCAATCCTTGAGATACTGCACCAGGATATCCGTTTCGGTGATCAGCCCCACCAGGCCTTCATTCTCCACCACCGGCAGGCAGCCGATCTTGTGATCCAACATCAAGCGCACGGCTTCGCATAACGCGGTTTCCGGCGTCACCGTAATCACCGCGGGGATCATAATATCTTTGATGCGCATGGTTTTCATCAAATCCCGGGTGGCCTTGGTACCGTAACCCAAGGCCTGGGCCAAGGAGCTGCGAAAGAGGTCTCTCTCCGAGATAATCCCCGCCAATCGCTGGCCTTCCACCACCGGCAGGTGGCGGATGCGCCCCAGGCGCATGATGTCATTGGCCAGGCTCAGCTCATCATTGACATCCAGGGTAGCCACCTCTTTAACCATAATGTCCCGGACTTTCATTTTTTTCCCTCACTCCAACGCTGCCAGCCAGTCGCGGCCCCTGGCGCTCAACTCCGCCAGCAGAGCCAGAACCCGGGTGGCGGCCTCCGGCGTCAGGTAGCCCATGCCGCAGGCCGGAGTCAGCAGCGACCGGGAAAGGATCTCCTTCAGGGACGGCCCCTGGTGCGCCAATTGTTGCACCTGCCCCTGGAAACGCTGCCAGAGGGAGTCCGCGCTTTCCTCCTGCAGGTCTTCGCCGGTGGGCACCAGGCCCCAGGCGAGCCAGCCACCCCGGGCCCAAAATCCCTGGAGCGCCCGGTCGTAGAGGCGGAGGCTGTCAAAATAGCCGTAGGAATCAAAACTGAGGATATCTAAAGGGGCCTCCAGCAGCAAAGACCAATCCGTGTTGCCGCAGCAATGCACCCCCAGGGTGACCGGTCCGGAGACCCGGACCGCGTCCAGGGTCGTACTCAGAATTTCCAGCACTTCCTTTTTGGAGATGGGCAGGTACGCGGACCCAAACCCGGAAAGATAAGGCTCATCGAAAAAGATCACGGCGTCTTTGCCCAGGTCCCGGAACTTTTGGGCCTGCCAGGCCGCCTTCAGGGCCAATCCCTGGCAGAGCGCCTGGGTCAGCTCCCGGTCAAAGAGGATGGGTTTGCCTTCCAGGTCTTTAACCATGCCCGCGAAGGTCACCGGCCCGGACAACTGGCCTTTCAGCGCCTCTCCCTGGGAGGTTAAGGAATCATAAGCCCGCAATAGCGCGAAAAACCCCTGGGCCTCTCCGGGCTCCAGGGCAAAGGGCGCCAGATCTCCGGCCCAAACCTCTTCATAGAGGCGGGCCAGGGCCTCCTCCCGGGGCAGCCTCGGGTCCACCCCCACGGTCCGGGCCTCCATATCCATTTTTAAACCCGGCAAGCCCCGGGCCGCCTGGGCCACCATTTCCTCCGGAAATCCCAGACGCACCATCTGGGGCCAGAAGGGGACTTCGGGCAAATATTGAAGGATCATAGCTGCGGCCGCGTCGGCGTCCAGAAAGGGGACGGAGCCGATGCCGGTGGCCGCCAGGGGTGATAAAGAGGACATCTATCCTCCTGCCAAAGTTCCAAGTTCAAGGTTCAAAGTTAATGATGGGAGCACCCCGAGCAACCGGTTACGGCGGCGGGGGGATGCCCGCCCAAGAACTGTCAACTGGTACAAGGTGGGCTAAAAGCCCAGGAATGACTGCTTGAAACTATTACTTTTTCATGGCCTTGTCAAGGAGAGGCGGGGAGATAGAGGTCGGGGTGCAGGGGCGAGGAAAAACTGACTGCTGATCACTGGCCACTATCCTTTCCCCCGCCGTGGTCCCAGCGTTGCAGCCAGATATACAGAGTCTCCCGGTAGTAGTAGAGGACCAGCCCCAACAACAGACACAAACCGATGAGGATGGCGGAGAAGAGATAATCCCCCTCATAGACCTTGGCCCCCTGCAGGGTGAGCATCAGGGTGCCGGGGAGGCGGCCCACCGAGCACAACACCAGGAAGAGACGCAGAGACATGTGGCTCAAGCCCAGGATGAAGCACAGGTAGTCCTTGGGAAACCCGGGAATGACAAAGAGAAAAAAGGCCACCAGCGCGCCCTGGCGCTCCATGAGAAAATCGAAACGCTGCAAGGTCTCGGGTTTGACCACCCGGGTGACGAAATGCACCTCCAGCCAGCGCCCCAGGAGAAAGGCCAGGGCTGAGCCGATGGTGAGGCCGATGGTGGAATAGAGCATGCCCAGGGGCACCCCGAAGAGAAAGCCGCCGATGAAGCCGGTGGCCTCCCCGGGAATGGGCGCGAATACCACCTGGAGGACCTGCACCAGGATGAAAAGCAGGGGCCCCAGGGGACCCGCGGCTCTCAGGAATTGTTGAATCCGTTCCTTGTTCGTAAAAACATCGTAGTAGTGGCAGACTCCCCCCCAGAGAAGGCCCCGGCAATTAAAGCCCCAGACCAGTAACACCCCCAGGACCACCAGGGCCAGGGCCAAAGCCCCCCAAAGTAAGCGGCGCCGCCTGGTTGCGGCTTCTTTATTCTCCATGATCTCCGCCACCGGTTTGACGGTGGTCATATTACTGCGATTGTCCATATTTTTCCTAACTAATTTTCCTTGGTGACGCTAATCTTCCAGGATCGGCACTGATATCAGGAAACTTCATTTTCCCGGGGCAGGGGCAGAGGGACGCAACCCCAAAGACCAGCGGGCCCCCTGGCGGCTGGACCGGCGGGCAAACTCCCCTTTAATGAGGTGCAAGACCCGGGATTTGTCTAAACACCACTCCGGCGCCAGCAGTTCCCCGGGGTGGGGGTCGCCGGTGAGGCGGTGGATGACCATCTCCGGGGGCAGCAGTTCCAGGAAGTCCACGACGGCCGCGACATACTCCGTTTCCGTGAGGCAGCGGTAGTGGCCCCGGCGGTACAGGGCAGCCAAAGCCGCGTCCCGGGTGACGTACAGGAGATGGAGCTTCACCCCCTGGAGGGGGAGGCGGGCCAGGTAAGCCGCGGTGGCCGCCATCTGGGCCAAATCTTCGCCAGGCAGGCCCAGGATCACATGGGCAACCATCTCCAGGCCCCGGGCCGCGGCCCGGTCCACGGCCCCGGTAAAACAGGCCACATCGTGGCCCCGGTTGATTCTCTGCAAGGTCTGGTCATGGGCTGACTGCAGGCCCAGTTCCAGCCAGACCAGGTGATCTCTCCGCAACTCCGCCAGCAGGTCCAAAACTGCGTCGCTGAGACAATCGGGCCGGGTGCCGATGCTCAGGCCCACCACGTTAGGGCAGGCCAGGGCCTCCTGGTAGAGGCTCCGCAACTGCTCTACCGGAGCATAAGTATTGGTGAAACTCTGGAAATAGGCGATGAATTTCTGTGCGCCATAACGCTGAGCCAGGCGGGCCATCCCCTCTTCCATCTGCCGGCTGACGCTCAATCCCCGGCTCCAGGCGCCGGTGCCCGAGCCCCGGGCATTGCAGTAAAGGCAGCCCCCCCGCCCTACCCGGCCGTCCCGGTTGGGACAGGTGAGCCCCGCGTCCAGGGTGATTTTTTGCACCCGCTCCCCGAAACGTTGGCGCAAATAACTATTAAGGTCCCGGTATGGCAGGGACGCCATCAGGCCAGATCCCCCCAGGCGTATTGGATGAGAGCCAGGGCGGCCATGGCCGCGGTGGCCACCTTCAGGCAACGGGGCCCCAGGCTCACCACTTGAAAACCCGCGTCCCGGGCCTGGGCCGTTTCCCCAGGGGAAAACCCCCCTTCCGGGCCGATGAGGACCCGCACCGAGGCCGGGGGAGATTGACCCAGAAGGTCTTTAAGGCCGCGGCCCCGCTCTTCTTCCCAAAAGATGATCTTCATCACTTCGGGGGCGGCAAGCACCCCGGAAAAATCCTGGAGTTCCCCGATCATGGGCAGGGAAGAGCGGCGGCAGGACTTGAGGCTCTCCTGGGCCAGACGCTGCCAGCGGCGCTGGCGGCGGGCCGCCCGCTCCGGGCTGATCTGCTCCGAGCGCTCCGAGGTGAAGGGGACCAGCAGCTTCACCCCCATCTCCGTGGCCTGGCGCACCACCGCGTCCAGGGCTTCCCCTTTGGCCAAGCCGATCCCCAGGGTGAGATCCAGGGGGGATTCCCCCCAGGGGGCCAGCTCCTCCAAAACCTGAAGAAGCGCGCCCTGGGGGTCCGCTTCCTGGACCAACGCGGCAAAATTGCGGCCCTGGCCGTCAAAGACCTGCACCCTGGCCCCTTTTCCCAGGCGCAGCACCCGGAGCAAATGGTGCGTCTCCTCCGGGTCCAACAACACCACCCCCCCTTTAAAGGCCGCAGGGGGGGCGTAAAAGCGGCGTGGGGGCGCGGTGGGGGCTGGTTTCATGGTCGCTGTGCCAGGGACATTATAACCGTTGCCCAAAGTCCTTTCCTCCCCCCTCACCCTAACCCCCTCCCCCCGCTGGGGGGAGAGGGAATAAAAGGAAAAACCTGTGGGCAAATGTTTAAGGGGGGCACCAGATCAGGGGGTTATTGGCTTACCGGGCTAAGAACCGGATTTGCCTTTAATTTCTTTCTCCAGGGCGGCGACCCGCTTTTCCAGGGCCTCCAGGTCCGCATTCCGGGCCAGTTTCATGTCGCCGATGGCGTTTTTGATCTTCTCCACCAGGGATTTTTGGGCCTCCTGGGCCTTGTTCATGATCTGCTCCACCACTTCGGGGCTCTCCTGCTGGGTGACCTCCCCCCGCTTGATCATTTCCGCCACCAGGGCCTCCGCCTTCTCTTTGGTGGCATCCACCACCCCCAGACCAAAAAACCAGACCTTCTGCAAAAACTCTTTCATGGGTCAATCTCTCGCTAGTACATGAGGGGCTAATATCAACTCACCAGCAAACGGACATTTCTCCATAGGGGCGAACACAAGGTTCGCCCCTACAACTTAATTTCTTTTTGGCGGCACTTTTAGATGAAGAGCCCCTGTTCAGACCCTCTCGTTTTTTTCAAAGCCTCCGCAGGATTAAGGCGCCCCAGTCTTCTGCGGTGAGGAATCCCGTCTTTTTCACCCCCAGGCCCAGGAAGCGGTCCTCCAGCAAAGGCCGGTCTTCTTGCAGGAAGCCGGAGATGATCAGGGCGCCGCCGCTCAGCAGGCTGGCGGTCAGGGCTTCGGCCATCTCCAGAAGGTCCGGGGCGGTGAGGTTGGCCAGGATCAGGGCGAACTGCTGCCTCAGGGCCGTAAGGGGCGTGGCCTCCACCCAGACCCGATCCTCCAGGGCATTGAGGCGCACGTTTTCCAGGGCCGCGGCCACCGCCTCCGGGTCCACGTCGATGGCCAGGACCCCGGCCCCCAACCGGGCCGCGGCCAGGGCCAGGATGCCGCTGCCGGTGCCCACGTCCAATACCTGCCAGGGCTTGGGGTCCTCTGGCAGGGCCCAGCCCCAGACCTCCTCCAGGGCCTGAAGGCAGAGGAGGGTGGAGGGATGGCGGCCGGTGCCGAAGGCCATGGCCGGGTAAATGGTGATCACCAGTTCCCCGGGGGCGGAGGCGTATTCCTCCCAGGGGGGGCGCACCACCAGGCGGGGGGTGACCTTGAGGGCCCGGAAATGGGCCTTCCAGGCCGTGGCCCAATCCTCCTGGGCCACCCGGCGCAGCTCCAGACCCAGGGGCAAGAGGTCCCGGCTGCCCAGACCCTGCAGATACTTCTGGATTTCCTCCTGCTGCCAGGCCCCAAATTCTTCGGGCCGGAAATAGGCCCGGATCAAAGCCCCGGCCTCCGGCCCCCTTTCATCCTCCAGGATCACCCCCCGGCCGCTGAACTCGGTGAGGAAACACGCGGCCTCCTCTTCCAGGCCCAAGGGCACCAGAAGGCGCACCTCAATCCAATCTTCCTTGACCATTAAGGCAATTATAGCCCCAGGGGGGCTAAATTGCAATGATGACAGGGGAAAGGGGCCATAGAGCCCGGTCAGTGTTTATCAGTAACGCCTTAAAACTCCCCCCCTTTGGAAAAGGGGGGCTAGGGGGAATTTTGGTAGCCTTATAAATCCCCCTAAATCCCCCTTTTTCAAAGGGGGACTATAAGGACCATTTACCCGCATAAGTCGTTTCTAGATGAATCCATTTATGGGATTCTTAAGTATCCCAAAAGCTGCAAGATTTTCCCCGGAAGTTCGTCCCGGTTGGCGGGGGTGACGATGATTAGGGTCTTATCCGTCTTCTCTTGGATCCTTTGGATATACCCGCCGCCTTTGGCGGCCACGGTGAGCAGCAGGGCGACCGGCGCGGCCCAGAGCCGCTCTATGGCCTCCACGAAGCGGGGGGAGAGGCACTCCATCTTGCCGATTTCATCCACCACCACCAAGTCCAGGCCCGGAGCCGGGTCCAGGGCCGGCAGGGCCAGCCGGTGCAGGTTCTCCAGGCTCACCCCGTATTTGCCCACCCGCAAGGGGCCGGAAAAAGACACGTGGCTCAAAAGCGCCGCCCGCCCCTCCAGGGTGACGATCTCGAAGCCCACCCGCTCGCCTTTCTCCCGGACTTCCCGGGTGTAAAAGCCCGCGGCCTTACCCGGAAAGCGGGCCACCACTTTCTGCACCACCGTGGTCTTGCCGCACCGGGGCGGCCCGGTGAGGAGGAGACGGGGGAACTCGTCCAGCTTGCCATTTTTCATATGGAGGAGGGGCAATTTGCTTAGTGATCAGTAATCAGTGATCAGTGGTCAGTTTCACCGATCACTGATTACTATAGGTATCATTTACTTTGCTTCCCGCCCCTTCCCTTCAATTTGCCTGACCACCGGCAGGACCCAGGGGAGCAGGGCGAACGCGGGCCAGGCGGCCAGGAAGCTGAGGAAGAAGAAGTTGGCGTAGCCGAAATAGGCCGCGCCCCAGCCCCCCAGGTAGCCGCAGACCCGGGCCCCGAAGCTGAAGAGCATGGCGAAAAAGGCGTAGTGCATGGCGCTGTAGCGTTTGTCGCAGAGGGCCATGAGAAAGGCCATGAAGGCCGCGGAGCCCATGCCGGAAGAGAGACTCTCCCCCTGGGAAGCGAGATAAACCGGATAAACCGTTAGGGGTTGCGACCAGAAAGGCAGAGACAGGGTGAAGACCGGGTAACGGGTCATGCCCGGCAGGGCCGCGGCCCAATAGCCCAGATTGGAGACGGCCTGAAGGATGCCCATGGTCCAGAGCCCCCGGGCGATGCCCCAGCGGCTGGTGGCCGCGCCCCCCAGGAGGCCCCCCAAGATAGTGGCGCCGGCGCCGATGATGCCGGAGACCACCCCGAATTCGCTGCCGCTGAATCCCTGATCCTTCCAGAAGGGGCTGATCATGGAGGCCATGAGCGCGTCCCCGGCCTTGAAGCTCAGGGTAAAGACCACAATGGCCAGAAAATGGGGATGGCGTTTGAGCCCCTGGAAGGCGGCTTTAATGAAGGCCGGGCCTTTTTCCCCGGAAGGATTGGATCCGGAAACCTTGGGCCGGGGCAGGTGAAAGGGCCGGAAGACCAGGACGGTCATCGTCAGGGCCGCCATGACCACGCCGATTCCCACAAAGGCCGGCCGCCAGCCCACCCAATCGCTGGCAATGAGCAAGCCGGAGCCCGCGGCCAGGGCCCCCACCCGGTATGCGCCGTTGCGCACGCCATTGGCAAAACCCAGCTCTTTGGTCTCCAGCAGATCGATGGTGTAGGCGTCCACCGCCAAGTCTTGAGTGGCCGAAGCCAGGCACATGAGTCCCACCAGCACCCAGAATCCCAGGCCGATGGGGGGACCGGTCAGGTAAGCCAGGGCGGCCAGGCAAACTACAATCGTCGCCTGGGCGGGCACCAGCCACGCGGCCCGGGAGCCATAGCGGTCGGCCAGGGGGCTCCAGAGGATTTTAAAACTCCAGGCCAGACCCAGGAGGCTTAAAATACCGATCTGTTCCAGGGGCACCCCCTGCCCCCGGAGGTAGAAGGACAGGGTGGTGACTACAAAGCCGTAAGGCACCCCTTCGGAGAAATAGAGGACGCCGACGACCAGGAGCTTGAGAGGGAGGGAAAGGTGGGGGGCAGGCTGCTCAGGCATTATTTCAGTATAGGGGAAAAAGGGGAAAGGTTAAAAGGGGAAAAAGATAGGGATCAGGGGCCAGGGGTCAGGGGCCAGAAAATGCAATTTCTTCCCGGCCCCTGATCCCTGGCCCCTGGCCCCTTATTTTTCGTGCAGTTGCCCGGCGATGGACCGGGCCACCTCCAGCAGCTCCGGGATGGCTTCGTAGGGCGGCCGTCCCCCCAGGTCGGCTTCGATAATCTTGTCGTTAAAGGGGATGAAGCCCAGGATGGGCAGGTCCGGCAGCTGTTTCCGCAGGAATTCTTCGTCCGCCGGCCCCCTTATCTTATTGCCCACCACCGCCACCTTGTGGAGCCCCAGGTCTTCGGCCAGCTTCTTCACGTGCATGGCGGTCTCGATGCTGCGGCGGCCCGGCTCCACCACCACGATGAGCTTGTCCACGCCCTTGGCGGTGGCCCGGCCCAGATGTTCGATGCCGGCCTCCATGTCCATGACCACCACTTCATCCCTTAAGAGCACCATGTGGGTCACCAGGGTGCGGAGGAGGACGCTTTCCGGGCAGATGCAGCCGCTGCCCCCCTTCTTCACCCCCCCCATGACGATGAGTTTGATGCCGTCGATCTGCCGGGAATAGATCTCCGGGATATCGTCCACTTTGGGGTTCATCTTGAAGAAGCCCCCCATCTTACCGGGCTGGGAATCGGTGCGCTCCGCCACCATCTCCTTCATCTGGCTCAAGGGCGTGATGTTCTCCGGGTCCGGCACCCCCAGGGCCAAGGCCAGGTTGGCGTCCGGGTCCGCGTCCACGGCCAGGACCTTTTTCCCCTGGTCCCGGAAATATTTAATCAAAAGCGCGGCCAGGGTGGTCTTGCCCACCCCGCCTTTGCCGCTGATGGCGATTTTCATGTATAATCTCCTCTTCGTAGTTAGCTAAAATTTATTATAAAAGATTTACCACAGAGACACAAAGAGCACAGAGAGACACAAAGAAATTAATTGCTGCCAGGCGGCCTTGCCGCCTGGCAGCCAAAAAAATCTTGGTGATTCTTTGTGTCTTGGTGTCTTAGTGGTGACAACCTTTAGGGGACTTGTATGAAACCAGTCATCGAACCTCTGGCCCCGGAACTGGAAGAGAGCATCCGCCAGCGGCTGGCCGCCAACCCCTTCATCAAATTCGTGGGTATCCAGGCGCCCCAACTGGGCCGGGGCTACGCCCGCTTCCTCCTGCCTTTCAAGCCGGATTTGGCCAACTCCATCGGCCTCCTCCAGGGCGGGGTCATCGCCGCCCTGGCGGACGAGGCCGTGGCCTTCGCCCTTTACAGCCTGGTCCAGGAAGGGGAGGCCTTCAACACCGTGGAGATGAAGATCAACTTTCTGGGGGCAGTGAAGGCAGGAGAGGTGGAGGCGGAGGCCCACATCGCCAAGCGGGGCCGCACCATCTCCCTGGGGGAATTCACCGTGCGCCAGGGCGAGCGCCTGGTGGCCAAGGGCTTGTGTACGTATATTCATCTGGCGAAGAGGTAGGGGAGTTACTACTGAAGGCGGGATGCGCTTCGCTTTCCCGCCCTACTTCTACTTCTACTGACCACTGGCCCCTTAAGAAAGATATGGTTCCCGCAATTCTTTCAGCAGATTATTTTGGGCTTCTTCCGGGTTGTTTTTCCGCCGCCGGGGGCCTTTCTTGAAGGTGTCCTGGGACCACCACGGGGGATAAGCAATTTTCTGGCCGGCAAAGATGTCCTCCATGGTGAGGATTTGCAGACGGGGGAAACGATGCTGGGGAAACTCCGGTTCGGTTATTGACCCGGCCGCGGCCGCCTCTGCCCGCATCTGCCGGGTGGGCCGCTTCAGGGTGAGAAAAACCCCGATCTCCGCCTTCTCACGCTCCAAAACCCCCTGTAAATCCCTGATCTGAGAGACGGTGACGTGCCCTCCTTTCACCTGGAGGATGATTTTCTTATATTCGTTGTTATATTCATCCCTTAGGTTCATCACCCCATCGATGCCCCGGTCCGCTCCCCGTTTATCCCGGGCGCTGCGGGCTCCCACCGCGGCCAGGGCCCAGCATTCAAATTGAAAGGGGTCCAGCTGGAACAACCTTTCAGCGCTGGGCACGTCCCGGGGAATGCCGATTTCTTCGTAAGGCGCGAGTTCGCGGCCGAAGGAATCATGCAGCCGCTTCCTGATGAGGCCGATGGCCAGGTAGGTGACGTCGATGCCGATCCAGCGGCGCTTGAGGCGTTCGGCCACCGCCACCGCGGTGCCGCAGCCGCAAAAGGGGTCCAGGACCAGGTCGCCTTCGCTGCTTGCGGCCCGGATGATGCGCTCCAGCAGGGCTTCCGGTTTTTGGGTCTGGTAGCCCAGATACTCACGGCTGGAACCGTGCAAGTGTTCGATGTCATACCAAATGTCTTTGAGGGGGGTGCCGGACATTTCGTCTAAATATCGTTTGTAACTTGCCACCTCACCTTTTTCCGGGATGACTATTCGTCCATCCTTCCAAGCTTGCAACATGCGCTCTTGAGTCCACCGCCACACTCTTACCGTGCCGCTTCCCGGTGGAAATTCGTATGTTAAATTAGGCCGTTCCTTATTGGGATTAATGAGGTTGTCTAATCTATATCTTCTGCCGGTTTCCGGCTCCACGTGGCGGTAAAACTTTTCCAAATAGGCGGGGTCGTGCTCTTTGAACTGAAGGTTAAATAAAGATTTCTCCGACTTGCTGTAAAAGAAGATGGTATCGTGGCAGCGGGAGAAGCGGGTCTTGGCGTGGCCCTTGGGTTGGGAGCGCTCCCAGATGATTTCATTACGGAAGTTTTTAGGGCTGAAAATGGCGTCCAGGACCAGCTTGATGTAATGGCTGGCGGTGGGGTCGCAGTGGAGAAAGAGGCTGCCGGCGGGTTTCAGGACCCGGTGCATTTCCACCAGCCGCACCGCCATCATGCTCAGGTAGGCCAGCATATTGCTGTGTCGCAAAACCTGGTGCAGGGCCTTGAGCAATTCCGCCAAATCCGCTGGCCCGGCCAGGACTGCTTCATCAAAGGCTTCTTCTGATTCCGGCCCCCACTTCCAGGTATCCTCGAACGCGGCGATCTGGGCCGCGGATTTTTCCCCCGAGGGTTCTTTGAACAGCATGTTGTAAGTGGCGTTGGAGTTGAAGGGCGGGTCCAGATAGATCAGGTCGATGCTGCCCACTGGTATATGCTCACGGAGGACCTTCAGGTTGTCGCTGAAATAGAGCTTGTTCTGCCAATCCTCCATGAGCGCCTCCACAAACAGGCTCATTTTACCATTATAATATTGAAAGTTTTGAAAAAAATTTTCTTCCCATTCCCAAGCTGAGCTTGGGAACGCACTTGCAGGCCAAGCTGAGCTTGGCGTCCATTTCCGTTCCCAAGTACAACTTGGGCACGAGAATTAAAAAGCCTGCTGAAGGCGGGATGCGCTTCGCTTTCCCGCCCTACCCCGCTCCCGCCCTACCCCGCTCACTCCCCTCACCACTCATAAAACCCCACCTTGGTCAGGACTTCGGCCCGATCCTCGTGGAGGAGGACCATGTCCTCCAGGCGTACGCCCCCCCAGCCGGTGAGGTAGATGCCGGGCTCCACGGTGAAGACATTGCCGGCCCGGAGGGTGGTGGCCCGGTCCTTATGGGGGCTGAGGCTGGGCGCCTCGTGCACGGCCAGGCCCAGGCCGTGGCCCAGGGAATGGCCGAAGGCCTCGCCGTAGCCCGCGGCGGCAATCACCTCCCGGCCCAGGGCGTCTGCGGCCTGGCTGTCCATGCCGGCCCGGAGTTCCTTTTCCGCGCGCTCCTGGGCCTGGCGAACCAGGTGATAAATTTTCCGGAACTGCTCATCCGCCGCCCCCAGGATGAAGGTGCGGGTCAAGTCCGCGCAATAGCCCGCCACCCGGGCCCCCAGATCGATGATGATGGGTTCCCCGGTTTGCAGGCGGTAATCCCCGGGTTGGTGGTGGGGCCGGGCGCTGTTGGGCCCCCCGGCCACAATGGGGGGAAAGGCCAGGCCTTCGGCCCCCTTCTCCCGGAGGCGCCGCTCGATCTCCCAGGCCACCTGGGCCTCAGTCTTGCCTGGGGTCAAATCCTGAACCACTTCCCCAAGCACTTCTTCGGTAAGGGCCAGGGCCCGGCGCATGGCGGCCACTTCTGCCGGGGTCTTAGTTTGCCGGAGGCCCTCCACCGTTCCTTCCAGAGGCTGCCAGTCCACCTGTAGGCCGGTTTCCCCCACGGCCTGATTGAGGCGTTGATATTGCCGATAACTGAGGTAAGTGGCCTCAAATCCCAGGGAGCGCACCTCCTGGTCCTGGAGAACTCCGGCCAAAGTGGCTCCCAGGGATTGGGTGTATACCAGCACCTCCAGGTCCGGGGCCTCCTGCCGGGCCCATTCCTGGTAGCGAAAATCGGTGAGCAGGAAGGCCTTTTCCCGGGTGAACAGCAGCAGGCCGCAGGATTCGGTGAGGCTGTCATCCCGGGCGGTAAAGCCGCTCAGGTAACGGCGGTTTTCGGGACCGGCCACCAGCAAGGCGTCATATTCCGGAGGCAATCGGTCCCTCAAGGCCGCCAGCCGCAAAACCGGGAGTGAGGGTGTCATGGTCTGAATTCTCGGAAAATTGCCGGGGAAAAGCAAGGAAAGAAAAGAGAAGAAAAATGAAGTTTTCGTTAAAGAAATTCCCTCCAAGGGTCGAATAGGTTTTTGGAAACTGGTAATTGGGAGGGGTTTGCCGTGGTTGACCTGTTCATTACTTTTACGGAAAAAGGGATAGAAATTGCGGCGCACAAGGAAATGCCTCTCCCCAAAGGCCCATATCGCCCCGTCCTTCTGGGTAGAGATTGATTAGTACCAGTTGAGGTTCAATCTTTCTTTGAAAAGATTAGGGTAGAGGGCATGGATAAAAATATTGATTTCCGCATGAAGGTGTTGGTGGCGGATGATTTCGCCACCATGCGCAAGATAGTCCGGAACATTCTCAAGCAGATCGGCTTCGATAACATTGTGGAGGCCGAAGATGGTCAGGCAGCCGTGCAGGTCTTGAAAAACGAAAATATCGGTCTGGTGGTGACGGACTGGAATATGCCCAATATGAGCGGCCTGGAACTGCTGGAAAAGATTCGCAGCGATCCGAAAACCGCAAATCTCCCAGTGCTGATGGTGACCGCCGAGGGCCTCAAAGAAAATGTGGTGGCCGCGGTGAAAGCCGGGGTCAACAATTACGTGGTCAAGCCCTTCACTGCGGAAATCCTTCAGGAGAAGATTGAACAGATCTTTAAAAAATTGGCCGGTTGACTGGATGGCAGTCTCCATTAATAAGCGTTTAGGAGGCGATATTTGACAGACCAAGCCCCGAAGAATCAGGAACTTCGCGAAGGCTTAGAAGGATTGGCCCTGAAGGTGGTAATGCTGGAGGAGGGGGACCTCCCTGGCCTGGGGGCTTTTCTGACTCATCTCGAAAAAATCCAGGAGATCCTGCCTCCGGATCGGTCCCCAGAAGTAACCTTGCTGTTTCAACAGTTGGAGGAAGTGGGAAACAAGCTGATCCTTCAGGAGATTTCCCCTGCGGCCCAGGCCCAGGAACTTCTGAGCCAAGGGGTCAGTCTGCTCTTGACCTGGGCCCGGGAGAACGCCTTCCCTGGGGATAGCGAACCCTGGAGGACCTATTGCGGTGTGGCTCAAGAGCTGGGACTGGTGAAATCCGAGGAGGGCCCCCCCAAAACGGAAACGGCAGCGGCAGCGGCCCAGGAACCGGAACCGGAGCCAGCCGCGGCCCTGGAATCCCAAATCTGGGAAGATCCGGAGCTGGTGGCCAATTTTATCGCCGAAGCCCGGGAACACCTGGAGGGGATCGAAAGCGGCTTGGTGCACCTGGAGCAGGCTCCCACGGATCTCCAGGCCATCAACGCGGTTTTCCGCCCCTTCCATACTGTCAAAGGGGTGGCAGGATTCCTAAATCTTCCCCAGATCCAAGAGCTA
>JAGVAH010000156.1 GCA_020060385.1 Syntrophobacterales bacterium
CTGTTACCCATGTCTCCGAACAACTGTTACCTATGTCCCCGGTCTATACAGCTGGGGGGAGAGGGGATAAGAGGAAAGAACTTTTGGCAAATGCTATAACTTTGAACTTTGAACTTTGAACCTTGAACCTTGAACCTTGAACTATTATTTAAATTGACAGGCAGCACCGAAATTTGGTATGACCAACTGGTCATGTCCCAGGAACCGGCCCGGCCCACCTTTTCCCATCTGCCTGCGGATAAGCAGGCAAGGGTCCTGAACGCGGCCTTAGCCGAGTTTGCCGACCAGGGTTATCACCAGGCCTCCCTCAACCGCCTGGTGGCCCGGGCCGGTATTGCCAAGGGCTCCTTATACCAGTATTTCCCCAACAAAGAAGGCATCTTCCGCCATATCTTCCAGCTGGCCTTGAAACTGGTGCGTCAGACCCTGGTGGAGGTGAAGGAAACCACCGCCCAGGAGGACTTCTTCACCCGCCTGGAAAAATCTTTGCAGGCCGGGGTGCGGTTCCTCCAAACCCACCCCCGGATTTACAGTCTCTACCTGAAGATTCAATTCGACCGGCAGACTCCTTGCCGCCAGGAGTTCCTGGCCACCGTGCGCCGCCATGCTGGGGAATACTTCGGCTCTCTGATCAGCCGGGCCCGAACCCGGGGGGAGCTCCGGCCGGGCATTTCCGAACCTGCGGCCCTCTTCCTCCTGGACGCGGTCTTTGACCGCTTCCTCCAGGCCGCGGCCGTCCCGGCCCTGGACGTCACCTTTAACCTCCACCAGGCCCCGGAAGAGATCATCCAGCGGCGCATCCGGGAACTCATCGACCTCCTCCGGGAGGGCCTGGCAGCTTAATGATAACCCGGGCTTTCCAGCCTGGGCGGTTCTGTTCCATTTTTTTTGGCTATTAATGTGACCGCATGGTCACAAGTGAGGTGGGAAATGGCATCTCTCCGATTCGAAGATCAGGCGCTCCTTCCTATTTATGAGAAGGTGCTGGCCGGTCAGAGACTGGATGCAGACGACGGCCTGACTCTTTTTCAGAGTCCGGACCTCCTGGGGGTGGGCTATCTGGCGAACCTGGTGCGGGAGCGCCTCCATGGCCGTCAGGCCTTTTATATCTACAACCAGCATCTCAATTACTCCAATATCTGCGTCAACGGCTGTAAATTCTGCGCCTTCGGGAAGAAGGCGGAGGAAGAAGGCGCCTATGAGATGACCCTGGAGGAGATCTTTGCCAAGGTGGAGGCCCGGCTGTCCGAACCCATCACCGAGATCCATATCGTCGGGGGCTGCCACCCCACCCTGCCTTTCTCTTTCTATCTGGAGATGCTCCGGGGCATCAAGGCTATGCGCCCGGAGGTGCATCTCCAGGCCTTCACCGCGGTGGAAATCGCCCATCTGGCGGAGCTTAACGGCGCTTCCGTGGAGGACACCTTGCGGGCCTTGCGGGACGCGGGGCTGGGCTCCCTTCCCGGGGGGGGCGCCGAGGTCTTCAGCACCCGGGTGCGCCAGGCCCTCTGCCCCCAGAAGTTGGGGCCGGATGGCTGGCTCTCCGTGGCCCAGACCGCGCACCGCTTAGGGATGAACACCAATGCCACCATACTCTACGGACACATGGAGAGCCTGGAGGAAAGAGTGGACCATATGCTGAAGCTCCGGGCCGCGCAGGACGAAACCGGGGGTTTTTTGTCCTTCATCCCCCTGGCCTTTCACCCCCAGAACACGGCCCTGGACCACCTGCAGGGCCCCAGCGCCTTTGATGACCTGAAGACCCTGGCCGTCTCCCGCCTGCTGCTCGATAATTTTCCCCACATCAAGGCCTTCTGGATCATGTTGGGGCCGAAGATGGCCCAGCTCTCCCTATGTTTCGGGGTGGACGACGTGGACGGCACGGTCATGGAGGAACGCATCACCCACATGGCCGGGGCCCAGACCCCCCAGGGTCTGACCCGGGCCCAACTGGAAGGCCTGATCCGGGAAGCGGGCTGTGTGCCGGTGGAGCGGGACACCCTCTACCGGCAGGTGGTGGAGGCCGCGGCCTGATGGGCGAGACTGCGTCATTGGAGGCCCGGCTCGTCGCCGGGGCCCGCCTCCCTCAGGAGGAAGCCTTAGGCCTCTGGGAATTGGACCTCCCCACCCTGGGGCGCCTTGCCGACCGGGTGCGCCGGCGCCTTAATCCCCCGGACCTGGTCACCTACGTAGTGGATCGCAATATCAATTACACCAATATCTGCACCTCCGGGTGTCGTTTTTGCGCCTTTTTCCGGTCCCCGGGGGAGCCGGAGGGCTATGTCCTGGAGAAAGAGGAGCTGGCCCGGAAACTGGCGGAACTTAAGGCCCATGGGGGCAGCGGCGTTCTCCTCCAGGGCGGTCTCAACCCGGATTTGCCCCTGGACTATTATGAGGATCTGGTTAGGCAGATCAGGAATTCCGGCCTCGGGGTCCATGGCTTTTCCCCGCCGGAGATCGCCTTCATGGGCCAGCGCTTTGGCCTGCCCCTAAGGGAAGTCTTGGCCCGCCTCATTGCCGCTGGACTCAGCTCCATCCCCGGAGGCGGGGCCGAAATCCTGGCGGACCGGGTGCGTTACCAAATCTCCCCCAAAAAAGGCGGCAGCGCCCAGTGGCTGGAGGTGATGGCCGCGGCCCAGGAGCTGGGACTCAAAACCAGCGCCACCATGATGTTCGGCCACCTGGAGACCCGGGCCGAACGCCTGGAGCATCTCTTTCACATCCGGGACCTCCAGGACCGCACCCAGGGCTTCACCTCCTTTATCCCCTGGACCTTTCAGCCCGGGGGCACCGCCTTGGGGGGCCAACCCCTGGGCGCGGTGGAGTACCTGCGCACCCTGGCCGTCTCCCGCCTGGTCTTGGACAATGTCCCCCACCTCCAGGTCTCCTGGGTCACCCAGGGCCCCAAGATCGCCCAGGTGGCCCTGAAATTCGGGGCCGACGACTTCGGCTCCACCATGCTGGAGGAAAACGTGGTGGCCGCCACCGGCGTGGGCTTCCGCCTCTCCCGGGAGGAGATCGAAACCCTGGTGCGCCAGGCGGGCTATGAGCCCCGGGTGCGGGACCACCGGTATAATTTGTTGTGAGCAGCGAGCAGTGAGCAGAGGTCAGTAATGTAGGGTGGGCATGGCCCAACATTTATCGCCCTTGCACCCGGCAACCATCGATGGTGGGCAGTGCCCACCCTTCAAGGGAGATGAATTCAAAATGGCCCTATTTATTGTGAAGAATGCGGAGAGGAAACAGAGAGATTTGATAACAAACGCTTTTGCCATGAGCACCATTGTAAGAAATGTCATACGAGAGAATTTTCAGGGAATGAAAGCTGTTATACAGGTTGTTGTATGTTTTGCTTTGGATGTGCTGGCGGTAATGAGTGCTGCGCCTGCTCTTAAGGGCCGCCCAGGATGCGTCCGCACAGGCTGGAAAGCCTGTGCTACCGCTCTTTTTCAACCTTGAACCTTGAACTATTTAAAGCCGATGAAACCCAAAATCGCCGTCATCGCCCGTGTGGGCGCGCATCAAGCCTTTGAAGCCCAGGGCCTCAAGCCGGAGAAGACCGAGGTTTTTCCTACGCCTTACGGCGCCAGCCGCCCGGTCCATTTTTTCCGGCATGAAAACCTGGACTTCGCGGTCCTCTCCCGCCACGGGGAGGCGGGTTATGACCTCTCTGCGCCTTTTCTCAACCCCCGGGCCAATCTATACGCCCTGAAGGCCCTGGGCGTGGACAAAATCCTGGCCTGGGTGGCCCCCGGGTCTTTGCAGGAAGAGATGGCCCCCGGGGATTTGGTGGTGCCCCACGACGTCCTGGATGAAGGCCGGGGCGGGCCCCATACTTTTTTCAGCGGCGTGGGCTGGGGCTTTATCCGCCACAACCCCCTCTTTTGCCCGGAGCTGCGGACCGCCTTAATCGACGGGCTGCAAGGAGTTCCTTTTAAGGTCCATCCCCAAGGCGTCTACGTGGCCACCACCGGCCCCCGGCTGGAGACAGTCGCGGAGATCAGGAAATTTTGCCTCCTGGGAGGTGATCTGGTGGGCCAGACCCTGGTGCCCGAGGTCTTTCTGGCCCGGGAACTGGAACTCTGTTACGCAGCCCTCACCTATGTGGTGAATTACGGGGAAGGCCTCCTGGACCGCCCCTACCAGCCGGGCGTCCTGTTCGAGGGGCTGGCCACTCCCGGGGAGATGGCTAAAGTGGCCGCGGTGGAGGCGGCCTTCCCGGAATTGATCTTGAGGATTCTTCCACCCCTGGCGGCCACGACCCGGGCCTGCCCCTGCCCCCGGTTGCTGGAGCGCTACCGCCTGCGGGGGGATATCGGCGAGGATTGGCGCACATGGGTGAAATGATCGCCCACGTCGGCCGCTGGGTGCTGCCGGTGAGCAGCCTCCCCATTGAGGAGGGCGCGGTCCTGGTGGCTGGAGGCCGCATCAAGGCAGTGGGGCCTGCCTCTGAGGTCCTCCGGGGTTTTAAGGGAGAAGTGCGCCAACATGGCACCGGGGCCATTCTCCCGGGCCTGGTCAACTGCCATACCCACCTGGAATTTTCGGCCCTGGCCGGCCGGGTGCCTCCCCAGGAGCGTTGGGAAGATTGGTTGTGGCTTACATTGACGGCAACATCGAAGTTGACTCCGCAGGAAAAAAATGAGGGCATCCGCCGGGGCCTCCAAGCCCTGAGAGATACTGGCGTGGCCCTGGTGGGAGATATCAGCAACACCGGTGAAAGTCTTCCCTTTCTGGAGGCGTCTCCTTTGGATTACCAGTTATTTTATGAATGCCTGGGCTTCGACTTGTTGGACCTCAGCCGGCTGGAGGAAGCTTTTCCCTTTTTTACCACCTCCCAGGTCAATGAAAACCGGAACATCTCGGCTGCGGCCCACGCCCCCTACTCCGTGTCTCCGGCCCTGTTTAAGGCCGTCAAGCGGTGGAATAAGGCCCGGAAGCGCCCCCAATGCCTACACCTGGCGGAATCCGCAGTGGAAGTGAAATTTCTCACCCGGGGTGATGACTTTTTCAAGAAACTGTTACAAGCCCGGGGTCGCTGGGTTCCAGGTTTTTCGCCCCCGGGGCTGAGTCCGGCCGCTTATCTCCACTCTCTTAAATTTTTGGGGCCTGATACCCTGGCCGTCCATGGCACCCAACTCCAGGCCGCGGACTGCGCCCTGTTGGCCCGCACCGGCGCCTGGGTCATCCTCTGCCCCCGGGCCAATGTGTACACCGGCGCCGGTACGCCGCCGCTCCCGGAATTGATGCAAGCCGGCGTGCCCCTGGCCCTGGGCACCGACTCCCTGGCCGGCAATCACGACCTGAACCTCTTTGGGGAGATGCTCTGGCTGTATAAAAAATACCGCCGCCACTACCCCGAAGGCCGCTGGCTGCGTCTGGGAACCCTCCAAGGGGCCCAGGCCCTGAAACGGGAAAAAGACTTTGGCAGCCTGGAACCCGGGAAAAAGGCGGCGTTGGGCTTCATTCCCCTCTCCCGGGAAAGGCGTTTCTGGGAAGAACTCTATGCCAACGGCGCGGCCGGCGCCTGGCAGTGGCTTAACTAAGGGATTTTGAGGAGAGATCATGGCCGCGAAAGCGCGTTTGGGCCGCATTCAGTATCTCAATGTGCTGCCCATTTATTTTGCCTTGGAGAATCTTTGGGGGGAGAACGGCTTTGAATTGGTGTCCGGGACGCCCGCGGACCTGAACGCCCGTATGCGTCAAGGGCAGGTGGATGCGGGTTCCATCTCTTCCATGGAGTATGGCCGTCATCCTGGGGATTATTTATTGCTCCCCGGGCTGTCCATCAGTTCCCAAGGGCCGGTGAAGAGCGTCTTGCTCTGCAGCCGGGTCCCCGCGGCCGACTTGGATGGCCGCCCGCTGCTCCTCAGCGTCCACTCCGCCAGCGGCGCCGCGCTTCTTAAGGTGTTGATGACCGAGCTTTTCGGGGCCCGGCCCCACTACCGGCAGGGACCGGTGGATGCCGCCAACGGGGCTGCGTATGACGGCGTCCTGGCCATCGGCGACGAGGCCTTGCAACTCCAGGCCCAGGGCGGTTGGCCCTACCAGCTCGACCTGGGCGCGGCCTGGCAGGAGTTGAGCGACCTGCCCTTTGTCTTCGGGGTCTGGGCCGTGCGCCGGGATTATGCCGCCGCCTGGCCGGAGAAGACCGCGGCCATGCATGATCTCCTGCTCCGTTCCCGGGATTGGGGCCTCAGGGCCCTGCCGGAGCTGAGCCGGATGGCTGCGGCCAGCCTGGGCCGCCCGGAATCACAGCTCCTCTCCTATTTTCAGCAACTGGATTTTTCCTTGGGTCCCGAACATGAACAGGGCTTGCTTGCTTTCTTTAAATATCTCCATAACCTGGGAGAACTTGCAGAAATGCCGGAGCTGGCTTATTTTCAGTAAGCAGCTCACTTAAAAAGGACACGCTATGGGTTATCGTCATTTGCAGGAGTTCATCCGGCGCCTGGAACAGGCCGGAGAGTTGCAACGCATTAAAGAGCCGGTGAGTCCATACCTGGAGATCACGGAAATCACCGACCGCGTGTGCAAGGCCGGGGGGCCGGCCCTGCTTTTTGAGCACCTGCCGGGATATGGCATGCCGGTGTTGATGAATGCCTTCGGCTCCCTGAAACGCATGTGCCTGACCCTGGAGGTGGACTCCCTGGATGATATTGCCGTGGAGATTCTCAGCTTCCTGGAGGCCGAGGCCAACACCTTGATGAAGAAGCTGCAACTCCTCCCCAAGCTGGCGCGGCTGGGGCGGATGTTCCCCAAAACCGTGTCCAAGGCCCCTTGCCAGGAGGTGGTATTCACCGGCGAGCAGGTGGACCTGCGGAGTCTGCCGGTCCTTACCTGCTGGCCCGGAGACGGGGGGCCTTTCATCACCTTGCCCGCAGTCTTTACCCATCATCCGGAGACCGGGAAGCGCAACGTGGGCATGTACCGTCTCCAGGTCTATGACTCCTGCACCACCGGCATGCACTGGCACCGGCATAAAGGCGGGGCCCAGCACTACCGGGTGGCGGAGGCAAAGGGAGAAATACTGCCCGCGGCGGTGGCCATCGGCCCCGACCCGGCGGTGACCTATGCCGCCACCGCGCCCTTGCCGGAAGACATCGATGAGATCGTCTTTGCCGGGTTTTTGCGGGGGGAGCCGGTGGAGATGGTCAACTGCCTCACCCAGCCGGTCATGGTGCCGGCAGAGAGCCAGATCGTCCTGGAAGGTTACGTCGCCCCCGGAGAGCGCCGCCGGGAAGGCCCCTTTGGCGATCATACCGGCTATTATTCCCTGGCCGATGATTACCCGGTATTCCATGTCACCGCCCTGACCCAGCGCCGGGAGGCCGTGTACCCGGCCACCATCGTCGGCCGGCCCCCCATGGAGGACTGCTTCATCGCCAAGGCCACGGAGCGCATCTTTTTGCCCCTGATGCAAAAAACCCTGCCGGAGATCGTGGACCTCAACCTGCCGGTGGAGGGGGTCTTCCATAACCTGGCCTTTGTGAGCATCGACAAGCGCTATCCGGGCCACGCCCGCAAGGTGATGCATGCCCTCTGGGGCCTGGGGCAGATGATGTTCACCAAGATGATCATCGTCTTTGACCGGGAGGTGGACGTCCAGGACCTGTCCCAGGTGCTCTGGCGCCTGGGGAATAATGTGGACCCCAAGCGGGACGTGGTCTTCGCCGAGGGGCCGGTGGACGCGCTGGATCATGCCTCGCCTTTGCCCCATTACGGCTCGAAGATGGGTATCGACGCCACCCGAAAATGGCCGGAGGAGGGTTTTACCCGGGAATGGCCCCCGGTCATCGACATGGACCCGGAAGTCAAACGCAAGGTGGACGAGCTGTGGCCGCGACTGGGACTGGCATGAACCGTTATGTGGTGGCCGTCACCGGAGCTTCCGGCATGATCTACGCCCGGGAGCTTTGCCGCTATTTCGCCACCCGGCCGGATTTGGAACTCCACGGGGTCATCTCCTCTGCCGGGGAGCAGGTGCTCTCCCTGGAGCTGGGACTATCCCCCGGAGATTTGGCCCCCGGAGCCATCTGGCACAAGGTGGACGATTTTGCGTCCCCCCTGGCCAGCGGCTCTTTCCGGGCCCGGGCCATGGTGGTCATTCCCTGCACCATGGGCTCTCTGGGGGCCATTGCCCAGGGTGTGGGCCGCCACCTGATCCACCGGGCCGGGGAGGTCTTTTTAAAGGAAAAGCGGCCCCTGATCCTGGTGGTCCGGGAGACTCCGCTGAGCCTCATTCATTTGGAAAACCTGACCCGGGCGGCGACGGCCGGGGCCACCATCTTCCCGGCCTGTCCCGGGTTCTATCATCGCCCCCAAACCCTGGAAGAACTGGCCCGCCAACTGGTGGGCCGCATCCTGGACCACCTGGGCCTAGAGCACCGTCTGGGCCCCCGTTGGGGAGAGAAATGACTCACCACCAAGGCACCAAGACACAGAGAGACACCAAGAAATTAGTCAATCATGATCCCGGCGGAGCCGGGCCCATGACGAATGATTTTTTCCTCTGTGATTCTTTGTGCACTTTGTGTCTCTGTGGTGAAATCCCTTAAAGGCGTGCCATGCGGCAATTTCTGCGAAATATCTGGGAAATCCTGGAGATGATCAAGGTCGGCCACAGCGTCCTGGCCCTGCCCTTTGCCTTCATGGGGGCCATGCTCGCGGCCCGGGGCTGGCCGGACGGCAGAACCACGATTTTTATCCTGGTGGCCATGGTGGCGGCCCGCAGCGCGGCCATGGCCTTCAACCGCCTGGTTGACGCCCCCTTTGATGCCGCCAACCCCCGGACTGCCGACCGCTCTTTACCCCAAGGCCGGCTGCGAGGGAGTGCGGTGCTGATTTTTGTGGTGGTGAACTGTCTCATCTTCATCTGGGCCGCGAGCCAGCTCAACCGGATCTGCCTGGTCCTTTCACCCCTGGCCCTGGCAGTGGTCTTGGGCTACTCCCTTACCAAAAGGTTTACTGCCGCCACCCATTTTATCCTGGGCCTGGGCCTGGGCCTGGCCCCGGCAGGAGGCTGGCTGGCGGTCCGGGGGGATCTGAGCCTGCAGGTCCTGGTCCTGTCAATGTCCGTGCTCTTTTGGGTCGCAGGCTTTGATATCCTCTATGCCCTCCAGGACGAGGAGTTCGACCGGCAGACGGGCCTCTTTTCCCTGCCGGCCCGGCTAGGCTCCCTCTGGGCCCGCCGCCTGGCTGCTGGGTGCCACCTGGCCGCGGCCGGGGGTTTTTTATTCACCGGCTACCTGGCAGGACTGCAAGTAGTGTATACCCTGGCCGCGCTTTTGGGGGCCATAATTCTGGCCGGCCAGCACTTCTTTCTCTTCCTCCGTGGCCCCCTGCGCCTGCCCCCGGCTTTTTTTACCCTCAATGGTTTGGTGGGCATTGGTTTGGGTCTGGCCACCTGGCTCAGCCTGATCTCTTAAACTTTGTTCTTTTTTCTGCCGAATATAATTTTATCCTTGACAAAAAAAAAGCTCGGCGCTTAAAATGGGGGTGCCTTGAAAAGGGAGAAAGGATTGGTCTTGAAAAATTTAGAAAGGAGGATTGGGGGAAACTAAAAGTCAGGTTTAATTCAAGACCGAAATCAAACTCTTCAAACGATTAAGGGGGGATAATCTAATGAAAAAAACCTATCTTTTTGCCGGAGTGATGATTCTGGCAGCCGTCCTGTTGGTCCTGCCTGTGGGGGCCAAGGCGGAGATGTACGTGGAAGCATACCTTGGCGGAGGTTTCGCTGGCACCCTCAGCGATGATATTGCCGTCTCAATTTCCAACGGTAATACGATGTACGGCTCTACCAATGGGGCAGCCCAGCCTTATGTCCTCGGCGGCTTGAAGGTCGGCACCTGGTTTGTCAAAGAGGGGTTCCTGGGCTACAACTATCCCGACTGGATGAAGTATCTCGGTTTCTACCTTGACTTCTGCTATCACCGCCTGGATCTGAAAAACGGGAGTTTTGGGGGAACCTTCAGGAACGCTGCCGGGGCAACTGTCGGTTTTCTAAATCACGAAGCCAAGAGCGAAGGTACCGTAGCCACGTTGGCCTTTATGTTCGCCGCCCGCTACGGTTTCTTCCCTGACAGCGAGGTCCCCTTTGGCCGGTTGCAGCCTTACGTAGCCGTGGGCCCCGCCATCCTCTTCTCCACTCAGGACCCGACAATCCATGCTATGAATAATGCCGGAGTCATCACTAATACACTGTCAGCCGGTTCCCAGGGTTCCACGGACATCGCCCTGGCGGTGGACGCAGGCGTCCGTTACATGGCTCTCAAGAACGTTTCCCTCGACGCTTCCTTTAAATACCGTTGGGCCAACCCCAGTTATACCTATAGTGGCGTTGTTGGTGGTGCCGGTACCAGATTCAGCTATTCGTACCAGCCCACCTATAACTTGTTCAGCTTTCAGCTGGGTGCGGCGTACCACTTCTAATCTGAACCTATGCTAAACTGGAAAGGCGGCCTCCGGGCCGCCTTTTTTTATGGGCTGGGTCTTCCCTGCCCCAGCCAACACCCTTGTCTCTCCATACCCAATTTGATATGTTGGGGAGCGATCAAATTGAAAAAAACCAGGGATTGGGGGAAGGGGTGCGGGGAAGGAGAGGATTAAGGCCCACCGCCGTTTAGCTCCCTCCCGCAAGGCAGCCAATATTATATGTTCCTCCAACAATTGCTCAACGGTCTGACCGCGGGCGCAGTATATGCCCTCATCGCCCTGGGTTACACGATGATCTATGGCATCCTGGGCCTCATCAATTTCGCCCAGGGGGAGATCTATATGTGCGGGGCCTTTGTGGCGGTCCTGCTCCTGGGCACCGGTCAGGTCAATTTTTATGTGGCCTTTGCCGCGGGTATGGGGGCCGCGGCCCTTTTAGGGGTGGTCCTGGAGCGGGTGGCCTTCCGGCCCTTGCGGGGCTCCCACCCCCTGGTCCCCCTGATCAGCGCCATTGGCGCCTCCATTTTCCTCCAAAGCCTGGCCCTGCTGATCTTTGGACCCAACGACCGCCCCTTTCCCATCCAGTTTACTTTCAGCACCATCACCATTGCCGGGCTGCCCCTTTCCAGCCTCCAGGGGGCCATTCTGGCCGCGGCCCTGGGATTCATGGCCCTGCTGGTGGTTTTTGTCCGCTATACCAGGTACGGCAAGGCCATCGTCGCCTGCGCCCTGGACCGGGATACCGCCCGGCTGATGGGCATCAATGTGGACCGCATGGTCTCCCTTACCTTCCTGATCGGCTCCGCCCTCAGTGGCGCGGCCGGGATCATGATGGCCATTTATTACAATGCCACTTACCCCCGCATGGGCCTGCTGCCCGGCCTCAAGGCCTTCAGCGCCGCCATCCTCGGGGGAGTGGGGAGTATCCCCGGGGCCATCTTCGGGGGGTTGCTGTTGGGAGTTGCGGAGAGCCTGGGCGCAGCCTATGTCTCCTCCGGTTATAAGGACGCGGTTGCCTTTGCCATCCTGATCCTGGTTTTGCTTTTCAGGCCCCAGGGGATTTTAAAGGGCCGGGGAGACTGACTCAGATGTCCGCCTATCTTTTGCACCTGGCCATCGTGGGGGGGATATACATCATCCTGGCCATCAGCCTCAACCTGATCATCGGTTACGCGGGCCAGGTCTCCCTGGGGCACGCCGCGTTTTACGGCATCGGCGCCTATATTTCCGCGCTCACCTCTCTCCTCTGGCATTTTCCTTTTCCCCTGGCGGCCTTAAGCGCTATCCTCTTCGCCGGTATCTGCGGTCTGCTCTTGGGGCTGCCCACCTTGCGCCTCAAAGAGGACTATCTGGCCATTGTCACCTTGGGCTTCGGGGTGATCGTGGATATGGTCTTCCTCAACCTGGAGATCACCGGCGGCCCGGATGGCCTGCCGGGCATTCCCAAGCCCAGCTTCCTGGGGTTTAGTTTCCGGTCCCCGGGCCTCTATCTCTTCCTGACTTTGCTGGCGGTGCTTCTGACCTTGGCTCTGACCTACCGCCTGGTCCATTCCTATCATGGCCGGGCTTTGCGGGCCATTCGGGACCACGAAGTCACTGCCCAGGTAATGGGGATTAACACTCCCGCCTACAAGGTGGCTATTTTTACCCTGGCTGCGGCCTTGGCCGGGCTGGCCGGCTCCCTCTATGCCCATTACATTACCTTTATCAACCCGGAGTCCTTCGGCCTCCATACCTCCATTCTCATCCTGTGTATGGTGGTCCTGGGGGGGATGGGTTCCCTGTTGGGGGCCGTGGTGGGCGCGCTGGCCCTGACGGTGCTGCCGGAGTTGCTCCGGCAATTCAAGGCCTACCAGGACCTGGCTTACGGCGCCCTCCTGATAGGTCTCCTTATCTGGCGGCCCCAGGGCCTGTTAGGCAGCGGGAAACTGAGTTTGAAATTTTTGGAAAGGAAGGGTTAAGTAGTTCAAGGTTCAAAGCTTAAAGTTATAAAACGGACAGTGTTATCCAAATCTTAATGCCTAAATGTTTTGAGAGAGATAAGATAGAAAGATGACATTACCAAATACGTTCTCAGAGACAGAACATATCGAAAGATATTATAATGAAATAGATTTAATTAATTGGAAAGATTATGAGTGGTGGAAAAGTGGAAAATGGAAAAATTTTAATCCTATTGAAGACCATAAGAGACATCCTATTTTCGAACCTCTTGGCGTACCGAAGAAATATTTCATTCAGGCCTGTAAAAATCCATACAATAAATATAAAGAAGCACATGGAAATCATTTTGTAGAAATATTAGAAATTAAATATTTAAAGAAGAATAGCTACAAATGGTTATATGATAATTATAAATTATTTAGTAATTTTGGGCCATTATATTTCGATGGTACAGAAATTATAAAAGCAATTTTTGGAAATTATAAGCTAAGTATATTGAATGACATCTCATTTAACATGCAAATTAAGCCAACAGAACCTGATTTATTTGCTTATAAGAAAATTGATGACGATAAATATGATATGATGTTTATTGAAGTTAAAAGAAAAGACCAAGTAAGCGATAAGCAATATGCCGGGATTAATTTGATTGAAAAATATTTATAAGTGCCTTGCAAAATAGTTCGTTATAAGCCTTTGAAGAAGTAAGTACTCTACGTGAACTTTGAACTTTGAACTTTGAACTTTGAACCTTGAACTTTGAACTGCAACCATGCTGACCTTAAAAAGCGTCCAGGCCGGCTATGGCCGATTAACGGTGCTCAAGGGCATCTCCCTGCACGTGCGTCCCGGGGAGGTGGTGACCTTGATCGGCGGTAACGGCGCCGGCAAAAGCACCGCTTTGCGGGCCATCTCCGGCCTGCTGCCGCCTTGGCGGGGCACGGTGGAATTTGATGGCGCGGACCTGACCCGGCTGCCGCCGGAGCGCATTGTCGCCCTGGGTCTGGCCCTGGTGCCGGAGGGCCGCCGGGTCTTTGCCAGCCTCAGCGTCACCGCCAACCTGGAGCTGGGGGCCTTCCACCGCCAGGACCAGAAACAGGTGCGCCGGGACCTGGCCGATATCCAGGAGCGCTTCCCCCTCCTCAAGGAGCGGGCCGCCCAGCCCGCGGGCACCCTGAGCGGCGGCGAGCAGCAGATCCTGGCCATCTGCCGGGCCTTGATGTCCCGGCCCCGGCTCTTGATGCTGGATGAACCCTCCATGGGCCTGGCCCCCCGCATGGTCAGCCAGGTGTACCAGATCCTCCGGGAGTTAAAGGATGATGGCACCACTCTGCTCCTCATCGAACAGAACGCCCGGGCCGCCCTGAAGCTGGCCGACCGGGGCTACGTCTTGGAGACCGGGCGCATCATCCTGGATGGGGCCGCGGCGGAACTCCAGGAGGACCCGGAAGTGCAACGGGCTTATCTGGGCAAGGGTTACCAGGAAGTGTGGGAATGATCTTGAAGGTGAAAAGGGAAAAAGGGGAAGAGGGGAAAAGAAAACCATATTCCACTCCCTTTCCCCTTTTGACCTTTTTCCCGTTTCACCCAAGTTAATGCAATGTTATGCAAATTTGCGATTTGGAAGCCTGAGTGAGCCTGTTAGAAATCCATAATCTCACGAAATACTTCGGGGGCGTCAAAGCCGTTGATGGGGTCTCCTTCACCGTCCACCAGGGGGAGATCGCCGGTCTCATCGGCCCCAACGGCGCGGGCAAGACCACCTGCTTCAACCTCATCAGCGGTCTGCTGCCCCCCACCGGCGGCGCGGTGACCCTCCTGGGGGAAGACCTGGGCGGCCTGGCTCCCTACTATCGTTCCCGCCGGGGATTGGCCCGCACCTTCCAGAACATCCAGCTCTTCGGGGGCATGACGGTCCTGGAAAACATCCTCACCGGTTGCCACCAGCGCCAGGAGGTGGGGGTGCTCCGGGCTTTGTGGCCTGGGGGGGTGGTGCGCCGGGCCGAAGCCCGGGCCCGGGAACGGGCCCTGGAGTTGTTGGACCTGGTGGGATTGGCCGGGAAAGAGGATTTTCCCGCGGAGGCCCTGGCCTACGGGGAGCAGCGGCGCCTGGAGATCGCCCGGGCCTTGGCCCAGGAACCCCGGTTGCTCCTGCTGGATGAACCTGCGGCCGGCCTCAACTCCCGGGAGACTGAAGAGCTGATGGCCCTGCTGGAGGCGCTCCGGGACCGGGGCCTCACCCTGTTCATCATCGAACACGACATGACCCTCATCATGGGTCTCTGCCACCGGGTGGTGGTGCTGGATCACGGCCAGGTGATCGCGGCCGGCCCCCCCCAAGAAATCAGGCGGAATCCCCTGGTGATCGAGGCCTACTTGGGCCGGGAGGAGGAAGATGGCGATCTTTGATCGGGACGCGGAACTGCTGGAGCGGGGGGACCTGGCGCAGTTGCAGTTGGAGCGCCTCCAGGCCACTTTGCACCGGGTCTATAAGAACGTCAAATTCTACAAGAAGAAATTCTCGGAAAAGGGCTTTTTGCCGGAGGATTGCCAATCCCTGGAAGACCTGGCCCGCTTGCCCTTCACCACCCGCCAGGATTTGGCCGACAGCTACCCTTACGAAATGTTCGCGGTGCCCCTTAGAGAGGTGGTGCGCATCCATTCCTCCACGGGCAGTCCGGGAGCGCCCATCGTCATGGGCTACACCGCCCGGGACCTTCGCCATTGGGCCAAACTCGCGGCCCGGGTCCTCACCGCCGCGGGGGTGGACCGGGACGACGTGGTGCAGGTGACCCTGAGTTACGGCCTGCTCACCAGCGCCTTCGGCCTCCACTACGGGGTGGAACTCCTGGGCGCCTCGGTGATCCCCACCGGCCCTGGCTCCACCGCCCGGCAGGTGCAGATCATGCGGGACTACCGCACCACCGTCTTGGTGTCCACCCCCTCTTACGCCCAGGTGTTGGCGGACCAGATGGAGGCCATGGGCCTGGACGCCAAGAACCTGCACCTGAAGCTGGCCTTGCTGGCCGGGGAGCCCTGGACCGAGGCCCAGCGCCGGGAGATCGAATCCCGCCTCTACCTCACCGCCCTGGACCATTACGCCCTCTCCGAGGCCATGGGCCCCGGGGTGGCCGGGGAATGTGAGCACCGCCGGGGCATGCACCTCCACGAGGACCATTTTCTCCCGGAGATCATCGACCCCCGCAGCGGCGCCCTCTTGCCCGCGGGGGAGTTGGGAGAGCTGGTCCTCACCACCATCACCAAGGAGGCCGCGCCCCTGGTGCGCTTCCGCACCGGCGACCTCTGCCGCCTCCTCTACGATCCTTGCCCCTGCAGCCGCACCCTGGTGCGCCTCAGCCGCATTAAGGGCCGCAGCGACGCAGTGGTCATCGTCAAAGGCGTCAATATCTTCCCCAGCCGGGTGGGGCAGATCCTGGCCGGCCTCCAGGGGGAGGACCCGGTCTATCAGCTGGTCATCGGCCGGGAAGGCCACCTGGACTACCTGGAGATCAAGATCGAGGTGCGGGAGGGCCTCTTCTTCGACCAGATGAAGGTGCAGCGGGAATTCCTGCAGCAGCTCACCCGCAAGCTGGCCCAGGGCATCGGCGTCCAGCCCCGGGTGAAACTGGTGGAGCCCCAATCCATCAGCAGGGACCAGGAGACTTCGCCCCTGGTGATTGATTTGCGCACCCAGGTTTGAGGACAAACCAATAGAGAAGCAGAGACTTGGAGAACTCAGAGGCCAAGGAGAGCAAATTATTCCCTTTGTCCTCGGTGTCTAGGTGGTAGATATTTTCCCATGGGCCTTTTGAAGAAAGCCATCCTCATTCCTTTTCTGCTCCTTTTGATCGCTAGCTGCCACCGCCTCCCTGCGCCCCCCGCCAACCTGGCCCAGGACTGGGGCGAGCAAAAGACCTTTGACTATCAAGGCGTAAAAATCAACTACTACGAGGCGGGGCAGGGGCCGCCGGTCATCCTCCTCCACGGCTTCGGGGCCTGCGCCTATACCTGGCGGTTCCTGATCCCGCCCCTGGCTGCGGCCAACCGGGTTTTCACCATCGATCTCAAAGGCCACGGCTTCTCCGATAAGCCCGAAGACGGCAGATACGCGGTCAGCGATCAGGCCGGCATGGTGGCCGCGTTCATTAGGGACCGCCACCTTGAAGATGTGGTCCTCATCGGCAATTCCATGGGCGGGGCTGTGGCCCTGATGACTTACTTCCAGTTGCGAAAAGAGACCCCCGCCCCCATCAAGGCCCTGGTGCTCATCGACAGCGCCGGCTACCCCCAGAAGCTCCCCTGGTTCATCCGTATGGCCCGGTGGCCCTGGCTCAGCGCCCTGGGCTCGAAGCTCCTCTCCCCCCGCTTCCTCACGGGTATGGCCCTGCGCAAATGTTTTTATAACCGGGAGAAGATCACTGATGAGGCCATCGACACCTACGCCTATTACGGCGGCCTGCCGGGCGCGGCGGAGGCGGTGCGGCAGACCGCCATGCAGATCGTGCCCGCCAATATGGCGGACATGATCGCCCAATATAAGACGGTCCAGGTGCCCACCCTGATCATCTGGGGGCAGGAGGATCAAGTGGTGCCCCTGGAAGTCGGCCGGAATTTTAAAAGGGATATCCCGGCTGCGGAACTGGTCATCCTCCCCAGATGCGGCCATATCCCCCAGGAAGAGGAGCCCCTTCAGACCCGCAGCCTGATCCAGGACTTCCTGAAAAAGCACGAATAATGCCATTTTCTCTTTGAAAAACCCCAAACTCTAGGGGCGGGGTGTCCATCCTCTGGGGGCTTCATACCAAGCAACTCGCAATCGAACAGCATTTTTTATGTAGGGGCGGACCCAGGTGTCCGCCCTGAAGAGGGCGCACACGCGGTGCGCCCCACCATTCCTCGTCATTAGATTGCGACTTGAGACCTCTGGAAGAGTCTCTTTTCTGTCATTCTGAACGGAGCGAAGCGCAGTGAAGAATCTCTGTTTTTCCAGGAAATTAGAGATTCTTCGGTCGCTCCGCTCCCTCAGAATGACAAATTATCAGGACCTTCGCCCAGGTCTCGACTTGGTATCATTAGATGACCGCAGGCTTTAGTTTGCACTGGCACAAGTAGGGAAGCCTGTGCTACCATTTTCTTGAAACTCGGCATGAAAAATCCCGGCGCCCAAGGGACTTTTGCCTGCTTCCCCGCCATCCGGCCATCCCCGCCCCCGGCCTTGAAGTTAAAGTAATAAAAAGATATATTGAAAAGAGTTGAAATTTTTTTTAATTTAGGATGCAGATGACGGCCTGCCCTTATTGCCAGGAGCCTGTTGAGGGAAACGCCCTTTTCTGCCGGTCCTGTGGGGCCAGTCTGAGGATACCGGAGTATGACCGGGCCTTTTGCCCCCACTGCGGCGCCCGGGTCAGCTCCCGCCAGGAGTTTTGCCACGAGTGCAATTGGTCCCTGGCCAAGACCCCGGCGCCGGCCGCGGCTCCAAGTCCGCAATCTCCCCCCCCGGCCCCGGCCAAACCTGCGCCCTGGAAGAATCCCTGGATCTGGGGCCTCCTGGTGGGGGCCGGTTTGGTTGTCGTCTTGCTGCCCTGGATCTTTATCTCCGGCACCCCCCCGCCCCCGGGGCCCGCGCTCCCGGTCCCCCAAGTCATCCAGGAAAAGCCGGCCCCCATAGCCCCCGCGCCCACGGTTCCGGTACCCGTGACGCCGGCCCCCGCGGTCCCCGCCCCCGCCTCCCCCCAGGCTGGGAAACCCGCGGGCCCTCCTGTTTCCGAAACGCCCCTGGGCGCGGCGGTCCTCAAGGATCAATTGGCCGCGGTGCTTCGCCAACTGCGGGAGGCCCAACTCCAGAAAGACATTGTCCGCTATAGCCAGGTCTTTTCCCCTGACTTCCCTGATTTTGACAAGCGGCGGCAAAAGACCCTGGCCGTCTGGGAGGCCTTTGATTACCCCGGTTTGGACTTCGAACTGATCGAGGTTAAACCCCAGGATGCGGCTCATGCCCTGGCCCAGGTGACCTGGAGCCTCACTGTCCGGGAAAAAAAGACGCAAATCGCCAAATCCGAGTCCCAGACTTATAAGGTGTGGTTTTCCAAGGACGGGGGCCGCTGGCGGATCAGCAATCTGGAGATGGTGCGCAAATCCGGCTGAAAAGGAAGAACCCCATGGAAAGCCGCTGGCATTGGTCCAGGATCTTTATGCTACTCGGCCTGGCCTTATTTATCAGTTCTTGCACCCCCAAACCCCTGGAAACCAAAGCCGCCGCTTATTACGCCACCCCGGTCATCACCTATCTCAAAGACTGCCCCGCCAATGACTGCCAGGTGGTGGGCGCCCTTTACCGGGGGGAGCAGATGGAGAAGCTGGAGGTCAAAGACGGCTGGTGGCGGGTGCAGACCAAGCGCACCAACCTCAAGGGCTGGTTGCGCCCGGAACTTCTCAGCCCCGAGCCCGTGCCCCTGGATAATTATTACGTGGCCGTGGACAGCCTGGAATTGCGGGAGTGCCCCAGCCCGGATTGTCCCTTCCGGAAGATCCTCCTAAAGGGCGATCGGCTGGAAAAGATCGCGGAGAACGATCAGGGCTGGCTCCGGGTGCTGGTGGAAAAAGACGCCAGCATCGGCTGGGTGCCCCTGGCCCAGCTCAGCGACCGGCTGGAGCAGCCGCCCCTCCAGACCGAAGCCGAAGAGAAAATCTATCTTTATGCGGCCGCGGCCGCCACCAATCTCCATTCCCTGCCCCTCTTCAGCTCCAAGACCGTCAAGACCGTGCCCCTCAATGAAAAGCTGGAAGTTCTGGTGCAGCACGGCAAGGACTGGTACAAGGTGCGCCACCTCTTAAGCGGCGCTGAAGGCTGGGCCGCGGCCAAGGACCTTAAGTCCGCGCCGGTGGAAGCCCCGCCCCTCAAACCCAAGAGAAAGTTCCGCAAGAAACCCGCCGCCCCCAAATCGCCGCCTCCACCGGCAGAAGCCCCCTTGGAGCCGGAGGCTATGTAGGGGGGATTGCAGGGGGTATGAGCAAGAAGGAAAGAGGCTTCCCATTATCTCCTTATTACCCTAAAATAATTCGAGTTCAACTCGTTCCCAAGTTGTACTTGGGAACGGAAATGGCTGCCAAGCTAAGCTTGGCTGGAAAAAACGTTCCCAAGCACAGCTTGGGAACGAGGGGAGAATTAGATGACCGATTTACTTAATGAGGCCTTTGCCAAAGCGGCCCAATTGCCCCCTGAGGAGCAAGATGCCTTAGCGGCTCTGATCCTGGAGGAAATGGCTTCGGAAAAGCAATGGGCGGAGGCCTTTGCCCTTTCCCAGGATCATCTTGCCCAAATGGCCGGGGAAGCCTTGATGGAATTTAAAGAGGGAAAAACCATGCCCCTGGACGAGGATAATATGTGATCTCGCATACCACCAAAAGATTTAGGGACTCTTTTCAAAAACTTCCGCCTCAGATTTAGCGGCAGGCCAAGAAGGTCTTTAAACTCTTTAGAAAAGACCCTTATAACCCGGTGTTGCATTTTGGACAGGTTCATCCCACCGAACCCATTTATTCCGTTAGAATCGGCTTGGGATGGAGAGCAGTGGGAATTAAACAGGCAGATCAGGTAGTCTGGTTCTGGATCGGTTCTCATGCCGATTATAATAACTTATTGTCTAAACTCAGAAAGTAATTGTTGCTCTTTTCCAACTCGTTCTGAACTCGTTCCCAAGTTGCACTTGGGAACGGAAATGGGTGCCAAGCTAAGCTTGGCTGAAAAAAGCGTTCCCAAGCACAGCTTGGGAACGAGGGTGATAGGTCTCTACCTATTTTTCATAGACAAGATTAAATGGTGGCAAAAAATAGGGAGTGTCCATAATTTTTGACAATTAGCGGAAAGTAAATCCTTTCTCGGTAAACAGGCGGACACAGGCATCCACCACCTCGGGGTCATAGAGGGTGCCCTTCTTTTTAGCGACTTCCTCCAGGGCTGCTTCTATTCCTAATCCAGGGCGGTAAGGCCGGTGACTCGACATGGCTTCAACTACATCGGCCACCGCCAGAATGCGGGCTTGCATGAGGATTTCCGCCCCCGCGAGGCCCTGGGGATATCCAGAGCCGTCCATTCTTTCATGATGCTGGGCAATAGTTTCGGCAACCGGACAGGGGAAATCGATCTCTTTGAGGATATTGAACCCTGCCTGGGCGTGCATTTTAATGATGGCAAATTCGTGATCATTGATTTTACCGGGTTTATTTAGGATTTCGGCGGGCACGGCGATCTTGCCGATGTCGTGGAGAAAGCCGATTATCCGCATTCCTTCGATCTGCTCCTCAGAGAATCCCAATTCTTTGCTAATGGCGCAGGCAAGCTGCGTCACGCGCCTCTGGTGGCCGGAGGTATAAGGATCCCGCATCTCCAAAACTGAGGACAGGGCCTTCACTGTTCCTGTCAAAGCCTTCTGAAATTTTTCCAAGCTCTGTCCTAAAGCCTTCTCTCCCCTCTTGCGTTGGGTAATATCAAACAAAACCCCGCTGACATAATCGATTCTGCCTTCTAGGTCAAGGACAATGTGGCTGCGCTCCTGAATCCAGAGGATCGTGTCGTCACGGCAATTAATCCGGTATTCTCGGACATAGGAGCCCAGGCCTTTCAAGGCGGCGATAAACTTCGTCCGGACCTGAGCCATATCCTCCTTTACGATTAAATCCGTCCATTTCCGCTTTCTCGATTCAAAAAGAGATTTCGGGTAGCCGGTCATCTCTTCGACTTTGTCATCGAAAAGATCAATGGAGCCGTCTGCGTATCCTTTGAATACCACAGCCGGAATATTTTTCAGAAGCAAGCCGAATTCTCGTTCACTCTGCAGGCGTGCCTCCTCCGCTTTCCGGCGGGCAATGATACCTGCCAGGGTGTTGGCCACCGATATTAAGAATTCTTCATCTCCGGGTTGCCGGAGGTGACCCGCCTTCACATATAGGTTCATCACTCCCAGTAAGCGGTCGCCAAACAGGATGGGGACGCAATAATGCCCATGGGGGGACATACCTTCGGGACGACCCTGATGACGATCATCTACACCCGCGGCAAACTGGATTTGCCGCGTGGAGGCGGCCAATCCGCATAAGCAAAAGCCAAAAGGAATCCGGGTGCAGGTGGATAGGAGTGCTTCGGTAAATCCCATTTGGGCCTGGATCACCAAAACACCCGGCTGATCTTGAACCAAAAAGATGGCTCCCTTTGACAAGAGGCCGATCCACGGAACGTTGGTGAGCAAATTCAAAGTGCGTAACATGATTTGAGGCAGAGGAATGTTCTCCAGGGAGAGTTGCAGAAGGGAATTGATAACCTCCAGGTTTTTGTAATTCCGATCCAATTCCCCGTTCTTCCCGTTGAACTTATAAGACGTTTCCACCATTGACTCCGGTGATCTTCAGGGGTAAGAGAAACTCGGGATGTCGCCCTATGCCTGCGGTCATTTAAATTGCAGAGTCCAATGTTTTTATCGGTTCACAAATCAAGCAAAATAAATTCTGCTGCTACTATCAGGCTGGGCCGCATACCAGAATCTTTTGGGTTGCACCAGGAGCCTGATTTTCTAGCGGACAACTATAAATTGCCATGATTCAGCAATAACCATCTGAGCAGAAAATATTTTACTATGGTTAAATAATTAACAATTATTTATTATGTGTTCAAAGGAAATCAGCTAAAATGCGTCCCTCCTGGAATGAATACTTCATGCTCATCGCCAAGCTGGTGAGCACCCGCAGCACCTGCAACTCCCGGCCCACCGGCGCGGTGCTGGTCAAGGACAAGCAGATCCTGGCCACCGGCTATAACGGCTCCATGCCCGGCGCACCCCACTGCACCGACCAGACCATGCCGGACGGCAGCCCCTACTGCCACCGCCGGGCCTTGCAGATCGCGGACGTGGATAAGTACAATTACTGCCGGGCCTCCCACGCCGAGGCCAACGCCATCGCCCAGGCGGCCCGCTACGGCGTGGCCATCAAAGGGGCCACCCTTTACGTCACCCTGGAGCCCTGTTTTGTCTGTATCAAACTCCTGGCTACCGCCCAGATCACTAAAGTCTATTTCGAAATGCCCTATGATTCCCGGGACCGGGCCCGGGACGCGTTCTGGCGGGACGCGGTCAAAGACGCGGGCATCGAGGTCTACGAACACCTGACCATCACCCCGGAGAGCTTGGCCTTTATCCTGCCGAGCCTGGAAGGGGTTACTTCCGCCCGGCGTCTGGCGGCTACCGGGGCCGCCCACGCGCCCCACCCCCTGCCGGGCGCGGTGGAGATGGACTAACGAATAGCCATGGCCAAAACCCTCAAACCCAAAAAGAATAACGCCGCCAGCCGCAAGGGCAAGGCCGGGTCCCAGGCCGCCGCGGCCCCGGCAACTCCCCAGCCCCGGCGCCTGGCCCAGGAAATGCTGGCCCTGGTCTTCCTGGGACTGGCCATCTTTTCCTTGCTGGCCCTGGCGACCTATTCCCGCCATGATCCCCAGGGTTTGCTAGAGGCCTGGAAGGCCGCGGCGGTGCGGAATTGGATGGGCAAGGCGGGAGCCCTTTTAGCCGCAGTTGGCATCAGCGGTTTTGGCCTGGCCACTCTCTGGCTGCCAGCCGTGTTCCTGGGTCTGGCCTGGAAAACCCACCGCCAGGGCTTGGAAACCCTGGCTCCCTGGCAGTTTCTGGCGGGGTTCGGCGTCTTTGCCGCCACCGCCGGGTTGCTGACCCTGGGCTGGCCCTACGTCCCCTGGGAGGGCGGCCATATCAATGGAGGGGGACTGGTGGGAATGGTTTGCAGCCGCAGCCTCCTGGCCAACCTCAACCCCCCCGGCGCGGCCCTGGCCCTGGGCCTGATCCTGCTGTTGTGCCTCATGGGGGCCACCCGTCTCTCTTTTGTGGGCCTCCTGGCCTTGCTGGGGCGGATGCTGGCCGGCCTTTGGTCCCTGGTCCGGCCCCGGCCCCGGGAGGCGGCCGCGCCGCC
>JAGVAH010000006.1 GCA_020060385.1 Syntrophobacterales bacterium
CCATTTCGCCATCAAAAGACATTGAACTGTAGGGGCGAATCTTGTATTCGCCCTGTGCGGGCGGGCGAACACAAGGTTCGCCCCTACAAGAAAATTGCCGTGAGATTGCGACTTGGTATGACAACCTATCTGAAGACTCAAAATAGGTTTTGAAATAGGTTCTGGAAATTACCTTGGAAATGTAACAACTTAGGATATCGATATATTTTCACCAGGTAAGAGGCTGGCAGCAGGGAAAAAGAAAAGACCAGGCATTTTTTTTGCCCATGAATTAATCTTGACTAGCCCCCAGCCCCCAAGGTTGAGGTTAGGGCCAAGGGGTCTCTTTGGGGCCCGGACGTCCTCCAGTTACCCGGTTTCCGGCTCCTTAGAGGACGCGCGTGGCCCAGCCGCCTGATAGACGTCAGAGATGATACTCGCCGAGAGCTTTTGCATCGCCTGGCTCATGGCCGCCGCCAGGCCCTGGGGGGTCCTGTTAATTATGGCTTCGGCGCACCGGTAGTTCTTTTGAAATAGGACCCTCTGGGTAATCTCCTCCTTGGTGGTATCGAGGAGGGTAACATTCACCGCCAGCACCGCGGTCCAGTTATCACCGGCATTCACCTCCTGGAACTCTTCCACCGCGCCTTCCAGCTGAAAGCGGGTTTTGCCGGTGTTATCATAAGAAAAAACCGCTTTGAACAGGCCGGCATGGCGCAGGTCCCGAAGCAGAAAGTCGGTGACCATTTGCCCGGGATTGACCCGCCAGCGGTGGTAACGGTAAGCCTCGCTCTGGTGGGAAGCAGGGCGATAGACCATGGCCGGGCTATTGTAGGCCTGGGCTACAGAAAAGAGCTCCACCTTGATGCCCGTGGGCACCTGGGCCCGGCGGGGAGTCTCCGGTGAGGGGTATTCCAGCAAGTGTTTGTATACGGTTACCGGCGGCTTGCCGCAGCCGGCCAGCACCAGGGCCAGAGACAGAACGCCGCCCAGAAAGGCCAAAAGCCGGAAAATAATCAGGTGGGCCGCTTGTTGGGAGTAGGGAAGATGCTCTTTCATGGCCTGGTCCTTTTCTGGTTATTCGTTGAATCTGCCGGGAGACGGTTTGCCAAAAAGCAAATCGGAGGGACGCTCATTGATCCGGTTCACTAAGGTGTCCAGGGTTTCCGTGGCGTGGCGCAGGTTGTCATTGGTGGCCTTGATCTCCGCGGCCAGGGTGGCGGTGCGGCCCACGGCTTCTTCCATCCTGGTCATGAGGCCTTGGGCCTTGGTCAAGGTGGTGTGGGTTTCTTTCAAGGTGTCCCGGGCCTCCGTCAAGACCTCTTCCACCCGGCCCGAGGCCAGGATTTTATCAAAGTTGCCGGTGCTGCTCTTGAGATTGGCCATGGTCCCTTCCACCTTTTCCAAGATGGATTCCATGCGGGGGCCCCGGAAAAAGATCTCCACCTGTTTGACGGTGGACTTGACCTGGTCGAAGATGCCCACGGCGTCGGCATCCTCCAGTTTTTCCACCAGGATATTAAGGCCGGACATGGCCTTTTGAATATTGGAAAATCGGGAGGGAATGACCGGATATTTCGGTTTAAAGGCCAGCTTGAAGGTCCGGACCTTCTCGTCAGGCTTGAGTTGGTCCAGCTCCAGATAGACCTGGCCGCTGATGGGATTGACTCTTAGTTGGGCCACGACTTCTTTGGCCACTTCCTTCTTGAGCTTGAGCTTCAGGGGCACCTCGATGAGTTTTTGGTCCGGGGCCAGCTTGATGGCCATAACCAAGCCCACGTCCACCCCCCGGTAGCGCACCCGGGAATCCTCCGGGAGGCCCTGGACCGACTCATCGAAGTAGGTGACATAATGGTCGCCCCGCTCAAAATACTTCCTGGGGACCACGCGGATGCTGACATAGGCGGCGATGATTATAACCAAAACCGCCACCGCCCCCCAGAAAAGCTTGGACCGGTAAAGAGTCATGGACGCTTCCCTCCAGATTTTTTGCGAGGTTCAGGCCTGTCCAGATCTCAGAGAGGCCTTAATTCCTTAATACCTAAGGGTGCCTGCATTCCCCCGGACGCAGTGGTTCAAATATTTATTATAAGGTTAAGGATGACTAAATATAACCGCAATATTTACACGATCTAATTAAGAATAAAGATGGGTTTGCTATTAATTTATCCCGCAAAAATGCATATAGTGGCGTTAGGAAAAATAAAAAATAAGCCAAGTGCTTAAAATTGATGAAACTCGATTCTGCCAAAAGCCCCGGGGCCCGGGCGTTGGCTCTGGATATTCTGGCCGCAGCCCAGAGGCGGGGGGAGTCCGTGGAAGACCTCCTGAGTGCGGTCTTGCGGCGCTATCCCCATCTTCCCCGGCGGGAGCGGGCCTTGGTGCTGGAGCTGGTCCAGGGGGTGAAGCGTTGGGAAATCCGCCTGGACTACCTCCTGGGCCGCCTGGCCGCCCAGCCCCTGAAGAAGATGCACCCCCTGGCCCTCAACCTCCTGCGCCTGGGCGCGTATCAGCTCCTGTGGCTGGACCGGGTCCCGGCCCGGGCGGTGGTCAGCGAGGCGGGGAAGTTGGCCAAAGCCCGGGGCTTATCGAAGGCTCAAGCAGGTTTTATCAACGCGGTGCTCCGGCGGCTGGCCGGGGGGGACCTGCCGGCGCTGCCGGACCCCGCCGGGGACCCGGCC
>JAGVAH010000083.1 GCA_020060385.1 Syntrophobacterales bacterium
GGGGCGCTCTGGCCGATGCCTTGAAGGGGGCGGAGGTTTTCATCGGTCTCTCCGGACCCAACTTGCTGAGCCTGGAGATAGTGCAATCCATGGCCCCGGACCCCATTGTCTTTGCTTTGGCCAATCCGGTGCCGGAGATTCATCCGGACGCGGCCCGGCAGGGGGGCGCTGGACGTCCGGGCCCGCGCCATCAACGAGGAGATGAACGTGGCCGCGGCCCACGCCATCGCCGACCTGGTGGAGGATGCCTTGAGTCCCGGCTACATCCTGCCGGGGGCCATGGACTTCCGGGTGCCCCCCGCGGTGGCCGAGGCCGTGGCCCGGGCCTCCACGGCCACCGGTGCGGCCAGGATTCCGCTGGAACCGGAACGGGTGGCCCGGCAAACCCGGGAATTCATTTACGACGAGAGATTGTCATTACTTTAAGCGGACAGAGAGGAGGTGAAGGGAGAGGACCATATCCGTAACAGGGTCGTCAGCGGCTGGGATGAATGCCCATATTTCTTTCTGCCTTCAGGCCAGGCGGGGTTTTTCGGGTTGTTCCCGCTGGTCGGTTTTCAAGCAAGCATGAGAAGCGAGGTACGAAGCTTGGTTCCCCCTGAGGAACTCACCAAGTATGACATTTTTCTCGAGTTCGCCCCCGGCGAGCTGGCCGAGCTGGCCATGATCGCCGAGATGGTAAAAGCCGGTGAAGGCGAGGTGATCATACAGGAAGGAACGCCACCCAGCACCTTTTACGTGATAGACCAGGGCAATATTATGGTCGTTTTTGGCGACGGCCGCGCCCTGACCCTCCATGGAGCCGGGGAAATAATCGGCTGGTCGGCCCTCATCTATCCCATCCGCTACACGGCCAGCGTCGTCTGTCTCACGGACTCCACTTTTGTGGCTTTTCCGGCGGGCAAATTGCTGGGCCTGGTGCAGCATAATAAGGCCTTGGGGACCAAGCTCAAGCAAAGAATCCTGCAAAGGGTGGTCAATCGCATGCACTTCATTGCCGACACGGTTAAACAGAATCTGAACGGCGAGAGGTAGATCGATGGGCGGGATTGCCGCAATTACCGCAGCCAATGGTTGGCTCATGGCGTTTCTGGGAATGTCTGTGGTCTTTGCAGGGCTGGCTTCCCTTAGCCTGATACTCTCCTGCTTCTCCCGGGTTATCGCTTGGCAGAATGCCCAATCGCCCCAGCCGATGGTGCCGTGGCTCAAAAGCCTATTTGGCCGGCGGGGAAAAAAGGCGCTGGCATCCCCAGCCCCAGGGGAAATCTTAAATGATGGGGAAATCGAGGATATGGAAGAAACCCTGCAGGCGCTCAGCGCCTCCTTGGGCAATCCTTTTAAGCTCCCCCGACTTCTGGAATTGGCGGAGGGCTACGGCCTCCCCCGATCCCATGCTTACATCAACCGCTTGATCCTGGAAGGCAGGGTGGTGGGTAGCCCAGATGGGCTGTTCCGCTGGGAGCCAAGGAAGGATGAGCCTATGGCCTTCTCAGACCTAACAGAATTCTGGTAACCGGATTTTTTCCGGGCCATGGAGAGCAAAGGGGAAGATTTAGGTCCCAGGAGCAAGCCTGGCCCTCAGTCCGGGAGTCCTGAAATTTGACGGTACAGAAAGGACAAGAGGATGGAACTGCTGATTAGTTTCCTCCATAACACCGGCTTTGCCATGCTCGACTACCGCAATCTGATCATGATCGCCGTGGGTCTGTATTTCATCTACCTGGGGATCGCCAAACATTACGAGCCCCTGCTCCTGGTCCCCATCGGTTTCGGTATCCTGGTGGGCAATATCCCGGTCTTTAAGGGTTTGGGCTTAGGGATCTATGAAAAGGGCAGTGTCCTCCACTACCTCTATTTCGGGGTAACCCAGGGTATTTACCCCCCGCTGATCTTCTTGGGGATCGGCGCCATGCTGGACTTTTCCACCCTTCTGGCCAGACCGAAACTTATCCTGCTAGGCGCGGCCGCGCAGTTGGGGATATTCGCCACCTTCCTGGGGGCCCTCTTCCTGGGTTTTTTGCCCCAGGAGGCCGCTTCCATCGGCATCATCGGCGGCGCCGACGGCCCCACGGCCATCTTTTTAACGGCCAAACTGGCCCCCCATTTAGTGGGACCCATCGCCATTGCCGCCTATTCCTACATGGCCCTGGTGCCGGTGATCCAGCCTCCCATCATGCGCTTGCTCACCACCCGCCGGGAGAGGCTCATCAGAATGGATGATGGCCGGGAGGTGAGCCAGCTGGAGAAGATTTGTTTTCCCATCATCGGTTTCCTCCTCTGTTGCCTGCTGGCCCCTGCCGCCCTGCCCCTGTTGGGCATGCTCTTTTTCGGCAACCTCCTGAAAGAATGCCTGGTCACGGACCGCCTTTCCCAAACCGCGCGCACCGCGGTTATTGATACGGTGACCATCATCCTGGGCCTTACTGTGGGGGCCAGCACCCAGGCCGACGTGTTTCTTACCGCCAAATCCGTGGGGATTTTCATCCTGGGGGCCTTGTCCTTCATGGTGGCCACCGCCGGTGGGGTCCTCTTTGCCAAGCTCATGAATCTCTTCTCCCGGGACCAGATCAACCCCCTCATCGGCGCCGCCGGGGTCTCCGCGGTCCCCGATTCAGCCCGGGTGGTCCAGATAATCGGCAACCGGGAAGACCCCGGCAATTTCCTGCTGATGCACGCCATGGCCCCCAATGTCGCCGGGGTGATCGGTTCAGCCATTGCCGCCGGGGTTCTCTGGAGCTTCATGGGCTAAGGGAGTTCCGCCGCCACAGGAGAAGAGGATATCCCCCCGGAGCCCAGGCTCCTGGCCCTACATGATCAATAACCTTTTATAATTTATACTGGTTGCCAAAAGTTTTTTTCGCCCCCCCTCACCCTAACCCTCTCCCCCCGCTGGGGGGAGAGGGGATAAGAGGAAAGAACTTTTGGCAAATGCTATAACTGGTGAGAGGGGGCTGCCGGCTCATCTCCAATTTTGCCCGGCCTGCCGCCTGCTCGGGGAGTTACCGGATAATTTAGAGAGTATTGCCAAACCGGCTGCTGCTGTCTTATGAAAGCGGCCATGGCCAGAGCCCCAGGAGGTTGAGCGCGCCCATTTACGATTATTGCTGCGTGGACTGTGGCTCCCGGGTCCGGCGGGTTGCCGGGCTGCATGACCTCAC
>JAGVAH010000029.1 GCA_020060385.1 Syntrophobacterales bacterium
GACGACGATCTCGGCGCCGGTGTCCTTGATCTGGTCGGATTTGACCTTGCCGTAGGCCAGGCGTTCTTCGTCGTAGGGCATGGCCCAGGCGCCGCCGCCCGCGCCGCAGCAGAAGTTGTTCATCATGTCTTCGCACATTTCCCGGTAGAGGCTGGGGTCGATGCATTGCTGGGCGATCCAGCGGGTCTTTTCGCCCATGTGGTCCCCAAAGGCCATCTGGGACTTGCGCACGTAGTTGCAAGGATCGTGAACCGTGAAAGTTTCGTGGTATTTATGGGGATTGAGCTTGATGCGTCCGGATTTGATATACTCCTCAAGGAGGTCCATGACGCTGACTACTTTGAATTCTTCGTAAACTTCCGGAAACCAATTCTTGAACCCGAACCGGGTTGCATAGTAGGCGTGCCCTCATTCGGGGTATAAGATGGTTTTACACTTAAGTCGCCGGGCGTTCTCGATGACCCGGCCCACCTGTTCTTTCATCCTGGGGTCGTCCCCGGAGAAAAGCCCCCAGTTGACGCCTTCCCAGTTCACGGAGGACACGGTCCAGTCTTCCCTGGCCGCATAAAAGATGCGCCACCAGAACTTCATGTCGTCCGGTTCGCCGAAGGGCTCCTTGGAGTTGATGGTGGTGATGATGTTGGCCCCTTCCTTGTCCACGGGCACGTAGAAGCCGGGGCAGGGCTGCTCCTCGTCGTTTTCCATCTCCACCCCCAGGTCTGCGAGGAGGAACAGGAAATCGTCTTTAGGGATGCCCAGGTTGTTGCCCCGCTCCAGGTTCATCATGGTGCCCTTGTGGATGGGCCCCGGCACCTTGTCCCGTTCCCGGGCGGTGCGGCAGGCCCGGAAGGTCCGCATCAACTGGATGCCCATGGGGCACTGGTACTGGCAGCGGCCGCAGAGGGTGCAGACCCAAGGCCACTTGGAATCTATCACCTCCTGCTCCATGCCGAAGACGATGGCCCGGATGGCTTTCCGGGCATCCCAGCCGGGGACCAGACCGGTTGCGGGGCAGCCACCGCCGCAGGTGCCGCAGGTGAAGCACCGATCCGCCATCTCGGGAGCGACCGGTATTTTCCGGTTTTTTCGGTTTACCTCAATGGCTGCTTCCATTAATGTTTCCTCCATATGTTCTCTGAATGCTTATGTTTTTCTTGTTGCCCACCCTTAACCAGGTTGCTGGAAAGCTGCTTCTCCCAGGATAGAGATTTACACCTATTACATTATAGCAAAAATTTCTGCCATATCCAACTTTGCAGGTTTTTTCACATTAGCAGATATTTTAGGAATTAGCAAACCCCAGAATATGCAAAATACGCGCGCAGACTTCTTTTATGGAGGCGGCCACTTCCGGGGAGAGCCCCGGTCTGACTTCTTCGGGCAAGTCCTTCACCTGGACCACGAGGACGTGAATCTCCACTCCGGTATGGTCCTTAAGCTCCTGGAGCAGGTTCACCGTGGGGAATTGATGCAGGGAAAAATCCGCGGTCTTCTTGGCCGGTATCCCCGCCACCGGAATTTCGAAGACCTCCCCGGGCTGCCGCTCCGGATAGTCCACCGCGTCCAGGATGATCATCTTTTGGGGCTTTTTCTCACTGATAACCAGATCGAAGAGCAGATCCCGGATGCTGGTGCCCACGTCCAGGACCAGGACGTCTGCGGGCAGGGGGTAATGCTCCTGAAGATATTGCACCACCGCCGGGCCGAAGCCGTCGTCGCCGAAAAGAATATTGCCGCAACCAAAAACCAGCGCGGCTTTGTCAAACATCTCCGAGACCATCGGTTACCCCCCGGGTGGGGGAAAAACGGGCTCGCGGCCCCCACCCCGCTCCCCCCAAATGATACAACTTTGGCTCGATTATCTTAAGCCGATATATTTTTTTTAGTTTAACGTTAAACACCCGGGAGGTAAACTCCGGGGCAGGAAAAACCTGTCCAAACGGCCCCTCCTTTTGTGCCCCCCAAAGCCCCTTGGAAGCCCTTAAGCCACAAAAAACACTTAAGAAATCCCTTGGGCTTTACGATGGAAGAATAGTCAAAACCCTAAATTTTTCCCCAAGGGAGGACGAGATGAAGGCATGGCAAAAGACGGGTTGGCAATTTCTCAGTATTAGCCTCTCCCTGCTGTTAATGGCGGGTCTGGCCCTGGCCCAGGGCAAGGCCACCCCCCAGGAAGTGAAAGCCAAGGTCACCGAGGCGGCCAAGCTCTTGGCTGAAAAGGGGGAGGAAGGCATCAAAATTATCAACCAGAAAAACGGCCCCTTTGTCTGGAAGGACACCTATGTCTTCTCCTATAGCCTGGACGGCAAGATCAACGGCCATCCCGTCGCCCCCCAACTCATCGGCAAAGATATGATGGCCATCAAGGACGTGGATGGCAAGATCTTCACCGCCGAGTTCCTGGAAATCGCCAAAGGCAAGGGGCACGGCTGGTCCGATTATAAGTGGCCCAAGCCAGGGTCCAAAGAACCCTCCCTGAAAGTCAGCTATATCATGAAGGTGGACGGCAAAGACTGGTTCGTGGGGGCCGGCATTTATGATGTCACCAAGGAGGAGGCCATCAAGCAAGCGGGTGATTGATGGACCTTGACAAACTCCGGCCCTTGCCGCCCCGGCTCTGCCGCCGGCAGGGCCGGGGGGCGTGCGGCGGAATCGAGTCTTGGCAGCACGGGCACGAGCGAGGCAGATGATGAGACAGATGACTTTTCGCACCAAGATTTTATGTCTAGTAGGAGTGGCGGTCCTGTCTGCCCTGGGTCTGGGGGTGGTCAACTTTTTCTCCCTGGGCTATGTCAACGGGGTGATGACCCAGACGGACGCCACCAATCATTTGATCAAGGGTGTTTACCAGGTGCGGATGGCTGAACAGGAATTCGTGGAAAAAATGACTCCGGCCGCAGCCCAAAAGGTGGATAAGCAAGTGGCGGAGGTCTTAACCGGCCTGGAGCGAACCCGGAACGCCAGCCAAGGCGACCTGGAGGCGGTCAAGGCCGGCTTGATCGCCTACCAGCAGACCTTCCAAAAGATGGCCCACTGTATCCTGGAACTGCAAAAGAATTTTACTCACGAGAAAGATGTGGCCACCAAGCTTGCCGAGCTGTTGCGCACCAAGATCGTGGACTCCTTTGAAAAAGAGCAGACCATGGCCGCCATTCTGGGGGAGGAAGTCAGCCCCAGAAAGGTAGCCCTCCTGGGCACTTCCCAGGTTCTCCTCAAACTCATCGAACGCCAGCGGTTAAATACCAGCTCCCTGCTCCTGTTTGGGGATGTCAACGTCTACCAGCAGACGGAAACCGGGATGGCCAAAGAGTTCCGGATCAACCTCCCCAATTTCATCGGCGCCCTACCCACCCTCAACGATAAAAAACTGGAAGCCCTCCGGGACCCTGTCAGTTCCATGATGCAAGACCTCCGGGAGACGAACACCAAGATCCTCCCTTTATATAAGGACAGAGAGGAATTAAGAAAGCGTTTGAACGGCATCAGCTCCCGGGTCATTTCCCAGAGTGAAACCGTGGTCTCTTCTTCCGAACAGGAGGCCAAGCAGGCCCAGGCGAAAGCGGGAAATTACAGCAAGGGACTGGTACTCTTGGTCATCGCCCTCCTGGGGGGTTTGGGCATTATTCTCTACCGTTCCATTACCCGGCCCGTGAAAAAGGTGGTGGAGAACCTGTCCACCGGCTCCCAGCAGCTCAGTTCCACGGCCGGGGAGATCGCCACCATCTCCCATCAGCTGGCCGAATCAGCCAACGCCCAGGCGGCCTCCATCCAGGAGACTTCCGGTTCCATGGAAGAAATCGCGGCCATGACCCAGCAGAACTCGGAAAACGCCCGGCAGGCCAATTCCTTGGTGGCCGAAACTTTCCGGGTAATCAAAGAAGCCGGAGAGGCCATGGCCACCCTCACCGGGGCCATGGACGGGATTTCCGGAGCCAGCGGCGAAACGGGCAAGATCATCAAGACCATCGATGAGATCGCCTTCCAGACCAACCTCCTGGCCCTGAACGCCGCGGTGGAGGCGGCCCGGGCCGGCGAGGCCGGGGCCGGTTTTGCGGTGGTGGCCAACGAAGTGCGGAGCCTGGCCATGCGGGCCACGGAGGCCGCCAAAAATACCGCGGACCTCATTGAGGATACCATCACCCGGGTCAAAGAAGGCACAGACCTGGTGCATCGAACCGCCGAAGCCTTCTCCCTGGTGGAGGACAGATCCGTCAAGGTCAAAGAGCTGGTGGGGGAAATCGCCGCGGCCTCCCAGGAACAGGCCCAGGGAGTGGAACTGATCAACCGCTCCATCATCGAGATGGACAAGATGGTGCAGCAGAACGCCGCCAACGCTGAGGAGAGCAGCAGCACCTCGGAGCAGTTGGGGGAACAGGCCGACCAGATGAAACTGGTGGTGGAGGATCTGGTGGCCCTGGTGGGGGGCACCGGCGCCAACCATAGCCAGAGCCAACTATCCCGTTCGGTCAAGCTCCTGGAAAGATGGCGCTCCCGCAAGGACCAGAAAGTCCTGGGGAAGCATTCCCTAATTCTATTAGGAGGCCGGGGCACCACCCCCCTGGTCGCCCATGAAGCGGCCCCGCCGCCCCAGGAAGGCGCCTCCAAGAATTAGCAGAATCACCAGGCCCGCAAAAGCGGGGTTTGCCGCGGCCCCGGAGCCGGGAGTTGGGCCGCCGCCCGGCCCTGGCTGGTGGCCGCGGGCTTTAGCCTGCGCCCACCCGGCTGGCAACCCTAGGCCCTTACTCCCATCATTTGCCGGGGCGGCCGGCCGCGGCCATGTTGACCATGAGGATGTTGGACTTGATCACATCCTCTAAATTCTCCTGGCCGGAGTTGTCCTTGCTCATGGGGTAAGCCGCGCACACCCCCTCCACATTGCATACCCGGTTCAGGGTGATCTTGTAGCCCCCGGCCTTGGGGAGGGCCCTTTTCAGCAAGGCCAGGGCTTCGGGGTACTTCTTCTCCTTGCACAAGATGGAGGCCAGGTTGTTCAAGGCCAGGGGCTGGTCCGGGTGCTGTTTCAAGACCTCTTCATAGACCTTCTGGGCCTGGGCATATTGACCCTTCTCCAGTAGATCGTAGCCGGCGTTGATTTTGGCGGCCAGGGCTGCGTCGCCCTGGGCCAGGGCCGGCCCGGCCGCGGCCAGGCTCAGTCCCAGAAACAATAAGAGAATTTTGGCAATGGTTTTGGGCATCAATTTCCTCTCCTGCGAGCTTCCGGGTGCGGGATGATTTTTAAGTGCTGCCATTATCCAAGATGGCCATTGGTTTGCCATTTATGACAGATTTTCTCGGAGGGGTCCTGCCAGCTCCTTGCTGGCGGCCAGGGGCCGCCCCCCATTAATCAAACTCCTCTCCTGAACTTATACACCTCCGTGGACCAGTCCTGGGTGACGGCCCGGCCCTGCTGATAGCGGAAATTGCAGAGCCCGTCCCCCTGGGCCAGGGTTTTGGTGCGGTGCAGACCCGTACCATAAGCGCGGCTCTGGATAAAGTCGTTGAGGCAGACGTAAGGGGCCACCTCCTGGGCCCCCTGGGCCTTTAAATACTTGACGATGGCGCATTCGGTGTAGTCGTAGCCGTAATCGAAGTTGCGTCCGTCCCCGGGGATGAAGGCGGCCACCCAGTTGCCGGGGTACTCCCGCTTCTGGGTCCAGGCGCAGAACTCCTGCAATTTCTGCACGTACTCCGGGGTGAACTGGGAGGCCCCTTGAGCCCGGGCCTGATCTGGGGGGATGCTGCCTAATTCAATTTGATTAAGATCGTAAAGCAGCCGGCCCACTTCTTCTGCGCTCCGGCCGTGATCTTTCATGGGCCCGTAGAAGGCGGCATACCATCCGGCAATGGGAATATTTTTAATAATCCGGTTCCGCGCCCCGCCCACTTCCGGCAATTGGGGGAGCAAGTCCCGGAACCGGGCCGCGGCCTGACGGCAGACGCTCCGGGCCAGTTGGTCTCCATACTTGGCCCCCAGGTATTCCCGGGCGCCGGCATTGGTCTTCCGGAAGGCCTTGAGCAACTCATCCCGGTGAGCCAGGTAGTAGTTGTCAGCATTAAAGTCCTGGCCTTTATCCCCCCTCGCCGCCCCCAGGGGCCCGGGCAGGAGGCAGCAAGCCGAAGTCGCCAGGATGAGGCTCACAAAATCCCGGCGGGAAAGAGCGACATGGCTTAAACGGTTTCTCATGCGTCACACCTTTTTGGTGGGCCTGCCAGGATCGGCCCCCTTTTGATGCCATTTCGCAAGCAAAAGACATGAACTGTAGGGGCGAATCTTGTATTCGCCCTGTGCGGGGGGGCGAACGCCAGGTTCGCCCCCACAAGAAAATTGCCGTTAGATTGCGGCATGGTGTGAGAACCTCACCGGTCCCCTTCAGTATAACTGCATCAACGGCCATCAGGGAATGCCAAAGACCCGGTCCCTTTCTCCGGGGTGGAATCGAGCCAGATGGCGCCGCCGTGGGCCCGGACGATCTCTCTGGAGATGGCCAGCCCCAGGCCGGAGTCCTGGCGCTCAATGGCGTCGACCATGTATTCCGCGGCCAGAATGGAGCGGTAGTTTTCCTGGAGGATGGAGTGGGAGGCCTTCCCCAAGGAGAGGATGGACATCACCGCCCAGACCAGGACCGCCAGCACCAGCACCAGGCTGGCGCCGTATCCCAGGAGGATCTTGCGGCGAAAGGTGGGCATGGGGTCTATCTGCCATTTCCCTTTAAATGTCTATTTTCTTTATTGCGTCGCCAATTCACCCCAGCGCAAGTAGAATGCAAAAAATGGGTCTGTTATGTGTAATTTTTTTTCTTCTTCCTCAAAATCTATAACCGGTGTTGAGCTTTGATCCGAAGCAGCAATCGTTGACATATGCTTTAGAACTCGTGCAACTTCATGTAATTGGGGTATTTGGGCACTAGAAACGTCTCTGATTGCAGTACGAAGTTCTTCGTACTCAATACTAACTAGACCAGGGCTAATATGTGCTAGCCCATGCAGAACAAGTTCGTAAATATCAACAGTTCGACCATCCTTCAATTTTCTCTGTAGACGGTCTGTTCTTTGACGAGGTCCTCTTGCAAGTTTTTCAAAAATTGGCCTTCCAATTGTCTCTGCCACTTCTCTATAAACGCTTTCAACTTGGGCTCTATTAATAATTAATCTTATAAGACTATCTTGTTGGATTATTTGTAGAAACTTACTTATTCCACGACAAAAATCCTGCATTAGATGAGGGCTACCTATGGCCTGCAAGGCAAGTTGTCTGCTTAAATCAACATGGATTTCATAATTTAGTAACGCAAAGCCTGTTTTGGGTATGAACTCCAGCTCATTCTCCGTCCATGTAGGGATGTCAATTGGAGAGATACGCCCAGTCATCTCCTTCTCAACTTTCAATGCATCGTATCGACGGTGAGGGATGGCGATAATGACAACAGGAAGACCTTCAAATATCAAGGGCTTAAGGGCACGTACTATTCCCCCTTGCTTGTCACGTGGAATATAATGGAAATCATCCACAACTAGTGGAATTTTATAACTACGTAGACCACTGAGCGCAATAACACGTGATGAAAGAGTTCTGCCTTTGGTAATTGAGGAACTTTTAGTTTTTTCAAACTCAGTAGAAACTTCAGCAGAAGCTTTTGCAAGAATTATACTACCTTCAGCTTTAGCCTTTCCCCCGATCTTCCCTGTAGTTTGTTCCCCTGTCTCTTTTTCTTCAGACTGGAAGAGGTCCATCTGTTCAATAATAACCTGCCAGAAAACTTCCTCTTCGGAAACAGTGCCTCCATCAATCCATATTGTTTCCTCTGGAGGAAAAATTTTTCTGGCAAGAACTGTCTTTCCAGATTTCGTTTGTCCAGTTATTGTAACTAGCTTGCATAGATTTTCTTTAGCCTCAGAGAGCTTCTGTTCAAGTTGTAGCTCAACGCGTGGGTTATATGTATGACGAGGAAAACCACCTGGGACAAAAATATCTTGGTATCGCAGCACGACCGTATCCTTTCAGTTAGGATATTAATCTTAGTGGCGACATTCATGCACCTTTAACGGCATCATAAACCAGTTTAATATTTTACCTCACAATCTTTAATTTTTGGAACTTAAAAAAATGGAGCCACAGGATTGTCGCTCACTGCATCCTATGGCTCCACATTTATCTTGCTGATAGTTTGCTGAAAGCTGACGGCTGTCAGCTGACCGCTTAATTCCGCAGCGTCTCGATCACGTTGCCCTGGGAATCGGCAATGGTGAGCTCCACCGCCACACCGCCATCCAGGCGGTGCGTCGCGCAGCTCAGTCACGGGTCGTAGGCGCGTATGGCCATTTCCACCTTGTTCAAGGCTCCCTGGTCATACTTGCCTTCCTTTATGCAGAGTTTGGCCGCCTGGTTCACCGACAGGTTGATGGCCGCGTTGTTGTGGGTGGTGCCGACGATGAGGTTGACCTTGGTAATCAGGCCGTTCTCATCGCAGGTGTAGTCGTGGATCAGGGTGCCCCGGGGGGCCTCCACGCAACCGATGCCCCGGCCGGCCTTGGGGGTCAACTCCGCTCGGATGTCCTTGCTGGTGATCTCCGGGTCTTCCAGGAGCTCCACCGCGTGTTCCGCGGCCTGGAGGAGCTCGATGAGGCGGGCGTAATGGTACAGGAGAGTGAAGTGGGCCGGGCGGCCGAACGCGGCCCGGAACTCCTCCAATTCCTTCTGGGCCAGGGGCGTGGCCATCTTGTCGGCCACGTTGATGCGGGCCAGGCAGTTGGTGCGGTACACCCCGGTGGGGTTGTCCAGGTCCAGATTGAGCTGGCCCCACTGCTTGGCGTAGGGGAACTTCTGGTAGGACCAGGGCTCCACCCACTCGCCGATGTAGTCGGTATACTGCTCATAGGTGAAGTCGTCATAGGAGCCGTCGGGCTTCATGAGGCGCAGCTTGCCGTCGTAGAAGTCCAGGGCCCCGTCCGCGGTGACCGTCCCCAGGTAGCCCACTTCGATGACGCCGATATTCTTGATGGCGTCCAGGTACTTGGGGAAGACGTTGTCCTTGGCGAACTGCATGGAGAACTTGGAGAACTCCAGGAGTTCCTGGGCCAGGGGCAGCATCTGCTGCCGCTCGGCCTCAGTCATGGGCTTGCTCACGCCCCCGGGGAGCGACAGGGTGGGGTGGATGGCCCGGCCCGCGAAGGACTCCAGGATCTGGGCCCCCAAATGGCGCATCTTCACCACTTGCCTGGCGATGTCCGGCGCGGCCTGGACGATGCCCACCACGTTGCGCACCGAGTAGTCGGCGTCCGGGCCGATGACGAAGTCCGGAGCGGCCAGGAAGTAGAAGTGGAGGATTTTATCGCTGACGTAAGCGATGCTTTGCATCAGGCGGCGCAGCTTGACCGCGGCCGGGGGGGGAGTGACCCCGAAGCAGGCGTCCCCGGCCTTGGAAGAGGCCAGGTGGTGGGCCCAGGGGCAGATGCCGCAGATGTGGCAGACGGTCCGGGGCATCTCCTCCACGGGGCGGCCCTCACAGAATTTCTCGAAGCCGCGCAGGGCCTGGACATGGACCTTGGTGTCGGCCACGTTGCCCGCGTCGTCCAGATGGATGGCCACCTTGGCGTGGCCTTCGATCCGGGTAATCGGCTGGATGTTGATCACTTTTCCCATGTGCGTCACCCCCTATCTGGCCGGCCGGGCCGGGATCACGGTCAAATAGCCGTGGCCGCCGATGTAACGGTTCATGATGGCCCGCCGGTCCACCAGGGTCTTGGGGTCCAGCCCCACCGAGGTGAGGGCGCCCATCATGTCCACCATAGGCTTGGCCCCCTTGCGGATGGGGCCGAAGCAGCCCCGGCAGGGAGTGCGGGCCTGGATGCAGCGGGGCACCCCGGACTTGCCGTTGCAGCCCGCCAGGGTCACCGGGCCCATGCAGAAGATGCCCTGTTCATTGAGGCAGCGCATCTTGTCGATGCCCTCCTCGGGATTGAACTCGGCGTTGGCCAGCATCCGCTTGATGGGGCCGCCGCCGGATTTCTTTTCCCGGATGACCGGGCAGGTGTCGCAGACGCTGCGCTCCGGGAGCTTCCACTCGGTCTTGCCGGCCAGCAAGGCCATAACCGCGTCGGCGATCCAATCCGGGTGGGGAGGGCATCCCGGGATGGTGATGTCCACCTTGGTCACTTCGTCCAGGGCCTGGCAGGTGGGAGTCCAGGGGGGGACGTTGGGGTCTTCCGGGTTGGGGGAGGGATTGGTGGTGACGCAACCCCGGAAAACCTTCTCAAAGACCTCTTCCGGCTTCCACATGTTGGCCTGGGCCGGGACGCCGCCATAAGCGGCGCAACTGCCCAGGGCGATGAGGACCTTGACTTTCTTGCGCATCTCCTCCAGGACGTGCTTGTGCTCGGAGTTGCGCACTCCCCCGGAGACGATGCCCACCACGGCTTCGGGGATTTGCAGGCTCGTCCCGTCTCCCAGCGGCCCAAAGTATTTGCTGTCCACCAACGCGGGGATGTGGACAAAATTGAGTTGGGCCAGCAAATCCAGCAACGCCTCCCCGGTGTTGAGAATGGAGATCTCGCAACCGGAACAGGCATTCAACCACTCTGACGCCACGTTTACCGCCATCTTCCGCCCTCCTTTCTGATAAGGGGGCCGCAGTCAGCTCCCAGCTTCCCTCCTGGGGCAACGGATCGCTGGGTCGCTGCCGCCGCACCCGGCCCTTGCCATCACTCTCCGGACTGCACCGCGGCCACCCGGCGGGAATACACCAGGTATTGGCCCTCCTCCACGAACATCCGGGTTTCAAACCCGTCTTGCTCGTAGCCGTGCATCACCTGCTGGGCTTCATTCTCGCTGGCGTAGGTCCCTCCATCCCACATGAATTTTTTGCCTTCCTGCTTCCGGGCTAAAGGTATGTCCATCTTCAATTCCTTTTATTTGGCAGATGATGGCAGCCGCAGAGTAAAAAGGGGAAGAGGGGAAAGCGAATATTGTTCTTTTGACCTTTTCCCCTTTTTTCCTTTATCCCATTTTAACCCCTGGTACTATAAGGACTCGGCCCCAGGGCCCTGAGGGCCTCGGTCATCTCCGTCATCACGTCCGCGAACTTCTGGGCCTCGCTGGACGCGATCCACTCCAGGCGGAAGCGCTCCGGCTCCAGGCCGAAGTCTTCCAGCATCAGGTCAATTCCTTCCGCTCTGCTTTGGGCCTTTTTATTACCTTCCAGGTAATGACATTCGCCCAGGTGTCACCCGCAGACCAGGACGCCGTCCGCGCCCTTGGTGAGCGCGTCGATGACCAGGTTGGGGTGAACCATGCCGGAGCACATGACCCGGATGATGCGGGCGCTGGGGGGGTACTGCAGCCGGGAGACCCCGGCCAGGTCCGCACCGGCATAGGAGCACCAGTTGCAGCAGAAGGCGATGATCCTGGGTTCGTATTGGTCTTCCATGCTGTTCGAAACCTCGCTAGTCCAGTCCGTATTTAAAGCTCAGGGTTCTTAACAGGGTCTGCTTCACCGGGCAGTCTCCAGCCACCCGTAACAAGGCGTCTCGCTGCTCTGCCGTCAAGTTGCCCGGCAATTCCACTTCGTAGGTGAAGATCGCTTCCCCGGTGCGGCTCCGGTCCAATTTCACTTTGGTGACCGGATGGCCGAGGGGAATGGCATGTTTGTCCGCATACTTTCTCAAAGTAATATTGATACAGGTGGCCAGGGCCGCCTCCAGCAGGTGATGGGGCCAGAAGCCGCCGCCACTGCCCCCTTTTTCTTTGGTGGTGTCCGCGACTGCGTGATGCTCCCCGTCGGTAAAAGGGGTCAGGTAAGCCGGGTTATCGCTGGTGGCAGTAATCATAGGCGCTCTTGTAGGGTGCGTCTTACGCACCTTTTTCCTGTTATCGTTTATTTCTGGTGCGTGAGACGCACCCTACCTTAGATCAACCCCAGGGCCGCCTCCACCTGGGCGCCAAGTTGCTCCGGGGTGAAACCGGCCACGTAGATGCCCTGCTTGGGACAGGTGGCCATGCAGGAGCCGCAGCCCTTGCACTGGATGGGGTTGACCTCCACCGTCTTCTTCACCTGGCCGTCCTTCATGTATTCGATCAAGGTAATGGCCGCGAAGGGGCAGGCGTCCACGCAGAAGGCGCAGCCGTCGCAGTTCTCGTCCACGGGGTTGGAGATGATGGATTCCAGCTGCAAAAAATCCCGGGAGAGGATGGTGTTGGCGCGGCTCGCGCAGGCCAGGGCCTCCGCGGCCGACTCCTGCAAGGGCTTGGGATAGTGGCAGAGCCCGGCCATGAAGATGCCCTCGGTGGAGGCCTCCACCGGCTTGATCTTGGCGTGGGCTTCGGTGAAGAAGCCCTCGGCGTTCAGGGGGATTTTGTACAACTCGGCCAGGGGCGCATTCTGGTGGGGGATGATGGTGGTGGCCAAGGTGAGGAGATCCACGTGCAGGCTCACCGGCCGCCCCAAAATCTGGTCGGTCACCGTAATCTTCAGCCGGCCCCCCTCTTCTTCCACCAGCGGCGGCTGCAAACGGCGGTAACGGATGAAGACGACCCCCATTTCCCGGGCCTTCTCATACAAGGTTTCCCGCTCGCCATAAGTCCGCATATCCCGGTAAAGGATAAAAACCTCCATCTCCGGATTCATCACCTTCAGCTTGATGGCGTTTTCCACGGAATGGGCGCAGCACACCTTGTTGCAGTAGGGGCGCTCCGGGGAGCGGGAACCCACGCATTGGATGAAGGCCGCGGCCTGGATGGTCTTGAGCCGTTCGTTCTTCTCCAGGATCATCCGGTCCAGGTCCAGGGCCAGGATGACGTTAGGGTTTTGCTTATAAAGAAATTCGCCTTCCGGCCGGTAGGGTTCCGCGCCGATGGCGATGATGACGATGCCGTGGTCGATGGCCTCGCCGCTGGAGAGGGTGGTGGTAAAGTTGCCCACCACCCCGGTGACCCCTTCCACAATGGCGTTGTAGTGGATGTGGATCTTCTCGTGGTGGAGGACCTTCCGCAGCAGCGCGTCCAGCCGGGGCTTGACCAGGCCTCCCCGCCAGGTGGTGTGGAGCTTCAGGGCGTTGCCCCCCAGCCTGTCTTTCCGTTCCACCAGGTGCACTTCATAGCCCTGGTCCGCCAGGCCCAGGGCCGCGGTCATGCCGGCCACCCCGCCGCCGATGACCAGGGCCTTGTGGTTGACGTCCACGGTGAGGTACTCCAGGGGCGTCAGCAACCGGGCCTTGGCCACCGCCATGTTCACCAAGTCCTTGCACTTTTCCGTGGCCAGGATCGGTTCCTGCTGATGCACCCAGGTGCACTGGTTGCGGATGTTGGCCATTTCAAAGAGATACTTGTTGAGGCCCGCGCTCCGGAGCATGTCCTGGAAGATGGGGGCATGGGTGGAGGGGCTGCAGGCCGCCACCACCACCCGGTTCAGATCGTGCTCCTTGATCATCTCCATCATCTGGGCCTGGGCGTCCTGGGAGCAGGTGAAGAGGTTGGCCTGGGCGTAAGTTACGTCGGGAACGTCCCGGGCATACTCGACGATGGCCGGGACATCCGCCACCCCGCCGATGTTCAGTCCGCAGTTGCAGACAAAGACGCCCACCCGGGGGGGCTGGCCGGTGAGGTCCTGTTCCGGGGGGAAGACCTTGGCCTTGAGCAGGGTGCCCCGGGCCTCTGCCAGGGCCCGGCTGGCCGCGGCTGCGGCCGCGCTCCCCTCCATCACCGATTGGGGAATGTCTTTGGGGCCGTTGAACGCGCCGCAGGAGAAAATGCCGTCCTGGAAAGTGGAGGTGGGCTCGAAGCAGGAGGCCTCCACGAAGTTGTTGGGGCTTAAGGGGACTTCCAGCTGCTGGGCCAGTGCCACCACGTCCGGGGGGATCACCATGCCCACGGAGAGCACTACCGCGTCGAAGATTTCATCTTTAACCTCGCCGCCCTCGGTCACGTAGCGGACCTCCAGGTCGCCGTCGTGGCCCGCGGGCATCACCGAGTGGACCCGGGAGCGGATGAGGCGGGCTCCCTGGTCCTTGATCTTGACGCAGTATTTTTCAAAGTCCTTCCGGGGGGTGCGCATATCCATGAAGAAGAGGGCCATGTCCAGGTCCGGGCCGATGTGCTCCCGGGCGATGATGGCCTGTTTCAGGGCCACCATGCAGCAGAAATTGGAGCAGTAGGGGTGCTCCCCTTCCTTATGGCTGCGCATGCCCACGCAGTGAATCCAGCCGATCTTCTTGGGCTCGGCGCCGTCGGAGCGGCGCTGCACGTGGCCGTGGGTGGGGCCGCCGGGGCTCAAGAGGCGCTCGAACTCCAGGCTGGTGAAGACGTTGGGGTACCTGCCGTAGCCGTAGGCCGTCAAATGGCTGGGATCAAAGACCTTGAACCCCGGGGCCAGGATGACCGAGCCCACCCCCAGGGTGAGCTTTTCCTCTTGCTGGCTGTAATCGATGGCGTCCGCGGGGCAGGTCTGGGCGCAGAGGCCGCAGTCCCCAGTGAGGAGCTGGATGCAATTGGCCCGGTCGATGGCCGGTTCTTTGGGCACCGCCTGGGGGTAGGTCTTGTAGATATTGCCCTGGGTGGAGAGGCCGGCGTTGAATTCCGAGAGCCGGGGAATGGGTCTCTTGCCGCTGATCACCCCCAGGTCCTGGATATGCCCGGTGGGGCAGACAAAGGCGCAGGCGCCGCAGGTGCGGCAGACCTGGGAGAATTCTCCGAAGGGGGTTGTTATCTGGCGCCTGCCCCCCCGGCCGGTGATACCGATGGCCCCCACGTGCTGGACCTCATGGCACATGCGCACGCACTTGCCGCAGAGGATGCAGTCGCTGGCCCCTCCGGGAAAACTCGGCGCCTCCACTCCCATCTGCCGGGCCATTTCCTGGAGGGCCGGCACCTCGGGACAGCGGGACAGGAGCAGGTCCATGACAAAACCGCGGGCCTCCAGGACCTCGTCGGTGTCGGTGCGCACCACCAGCCCCTCGGCCACCGGGTAGGTGCAGGAGGCGGTGAGCTGGACGCGGCTCCCCTGGGTAACTTCCACCAGGCAGACGCGGCAGCCTCCGTAAGGTTTGACGCCGTCGTAATGGCAAAGGGTGGGGATGTTGATCCCCAGCTTGCGGGCGGCGGCGAGTACGGTGGTCCCTTCCGGGACCTCCACCGGCCGGTCGTTGATGGTCAAGTTAATCATAAATGCGCCTTCCCCTAAGAAAAACCGGTTGCCGGCCGCTCCCCGGCGGCATCTCCTGGCATTTTGGCAAACCGCCCCCCTGGGGGCGTCTCCTTAACCAGGCAGCTATTTCCTCTTCTGGTGCGTGGCCTCCTGGGCGGCCCCTTTCCCTGAGCTTGCCCCTTTCCCGGCCGCGTTGGCCGGTGACGGGCTTTTTCGACCCACAGCGCCCACTGCGCCGGTGGCCCCTGCACCCTTAACCGCTTGGCCCTTCTGGACCCCCAGCCCGGTCGGGGGCTGCTTGCCGGCTGGCTTTTGCGCCGCCTTAGAGGGAGCGATGTCGGTTGCTCCGACTCTGCCCACGCGCCGCTCCTGGGCCTGAACCAAGGCCAAACTAAGGATGAATACGCCTAGGGTTAGCAAGACTATGAACCACGATCTTTTCACGTTTAATCCTCCGGTCATTTCCCTTCATCCATCGTCATGGCGTCCAACTTGGACTTCTTAAAGCAAGGGCCGGGCTTGAAACATTATTCCTCAAGGAGAGCAGCGTTTATTCTCCCAAATCACACCTGAGGCAACGGCACGCTTCCCGGTGGTACTGGCTTTTTTCCAGGCCCAATTCCACCAGGGCAAAATCCCGGATGCGGTCGGCGGCCCGCCGCCGTTTGGGCACCAGGGGCGTGATCTGGGCCCTTTCTTCTTCGGGCATTTCCAGGGGCTCGAGGCGCATCCGGGGTATGGGAATCCGGGGTTTTTCCTCCAGATCTTCTCCCTGGAGATAGCGCTGGATGGAGCGGGCCGCCTGTTTGCCTGCCTTGACGGCCTCCACCACCGAGGCGGAGCCGGTGACGTTATCGCCGCCGGCAAAGACTCCGGGCAGGTTGGTGGAGAGATTCCCCGGGTGCACCTGGATATTGCCGCCGGGGGTCAGTTGCAGCTTCTCCCCCTCCAGGGAGATATCCACCGGCGTGGGTATCTGGCCGATGGCCTTGATGACCGTGTCCACCTCCATGGTCCATTCCGAACCGGGCAGGGGCAAAGGCCGCCGCCGCCCGGAGCTGTCGGGCATTCCCAGTTGCATATTCTGCAAGACGATGCCGGTGACTCTGCCATTGCCGATAAACTTCAGGGGCTGGATCAAGAAGCGGCAATCCACCCCTTCTTCCTTGGCCTGCTGCACTTCCTCGGCATAAGCCGGCATCTCCATCTCCGTGCGGCGATACAAGAGCACGGTGACGCCGCTGCCCATGCGGATGGCGGAGCGGGCCGCGTCGGTGGCCACGTTGCCGCCGCCGATGATCGCCACCCGCTGCCCCAGGGGGACCTTCTCCCCCAGGGCCAACTTCCTTAAGAATTCCACACCCGGCCAGACTCCCTCCAGATCCTCCCCCTCGATCCCCAGGCGCACTTCCTGATGCGCGCCGGTGCCCAGGAAAAAGGCCTGGAAACCTTCTTTCTTCAGGTCCTCCAGGGTCAGGTCCACGCCGATGCGGATGTTGGTCCGAAAGGTCACCCCCTGGCGGGCGATGTTTTCCAGGTCAAAATCGATGATCTCCCGGGGGAGGCGAAAGTTGGGAATGCCCAGGCGCAGCATCCCCCCCAGCATGGGCGTGGCTTCAAAGACCGTCACCGGGAAACCTTCCCGGGCCAGATAATAGGCGGCCGCCAGCCCCGCGGGGCCGGAGCCGATGATGGCCACCTTTTCCGGACGGTGGCTCTGGGCGGTGGGGCCTGAGGCCCCTTGATCCCGGGCGAAATCGGCCACGAATCTTTTCAGGGTTTTGATGGCGATGGCTTGATCCGTGGCCCCCCGGCGGCACTTGGCTTCGCAGGGCGCCGGGCAGACATAGCCGCACACCGAGGGCAGGGGATTATCCTCCCGGATCAATTCCAGGGCCTCGGCATAGCGCCCCTGGCCGATCAGAGCCACATAGCTGGGGACATCTATCCCCGCCGGACACCCCGACTGGCAAGGCGACGGCGACAGGCGGGGACAGACCTGGGAATGGCACTGCTTATCCACAATGTGGGCCAGATACTCGTCTTTGAAATAGCGTAGGGTGGAGAGGACCGGGTTGGGGGCCGTGGCCCCCAGGCCGCACAGGGAAGTCTTCTTGATGAGCCCGGAGATGCGGGCCAGCCGGTCCAGGTCTGCCTCCTGGCCTTCTCCCCGGCTGATGTCCGTCAACATCTCCATGAGCCTGAGCGTCCCTTCCCGGCAGGGGGTGCACTTGCCGCAGGACTCGTCCTTGGTGAAGTCCAGGAAATACCTGGCCACGTTCACCATGCAGTCATCCTCGTCCATGATGATCATGCCGCCGGAGCCCATGATGGAACCCAGGGCCGCCAGGGATTCATAATCCACCGGCGTGTCCAAAAATTCCGGGGGGATGCAGCCCCGGAAGGCCCCCCGGTCTGCACCGCCTTGAAGGCCCGGTCCCCGGCAATGCCGCCCCCCAACTCGAAAATCATCTCCCGCAGGGTAATGCCCAGGGGCACTTCCACCAGGCCGGAGTTTTTCACCTTGCCCACCAGGGAAAAGACCGTGGTGCCTTTGCTTTTTTCCGTGCCCAGGGACCCGTACCACTCCGGTCCCCGGGCAATAATGGGGGCGATATGGGACCAGGTCTTGACATTGTTGATGTTGGTGGGCTGGCCCCAGAGGCCGCTCTGGGCCGGAAAGGGGGGCCGGGGCTGGGGTTCTCCCACCCGGCCTTCGATGGAGGCGATGAGCGCGGTTTCCTCCCCGCAGACAAAGGCGCCGGCCCCCTCCCGGATCTTCAACCGGAAGGAGAACTCCGTGCCGAAAATGTTCTCCCCCAGCAGGCCGTACTCTTCCGCCCGGGCGATGGCGATCTTCAGGCGCTCGATGGCCAGGGGATATTCCGCCCGGCAATAGATGTAACCCTCGTCGGCCCCCATGGCGTAGGCGCCGATGGCCATGCCCTCGAGGACCGCATGGGGGTCCCCTTCCAGGATGCCCCGGTCCATAAAGGCCCCGGGGTCGCCTTCGTCGGCGTTGCAGATGACGTATTTCTTGTCCCCCGGAGAATTGCGGCAATATTCCCACTTCAGCCCCGTGGGGAAGCCGGCGCCGCCCCGGCCCCGAAGACCCGAGTCCTTGACCGCGGCGATGACCTCTGCCGGGGTCATCCCGGTCAGGGCCTGGTGCAAGGCCCGGTAACCCCCCCGGGCGATGTACTCCTCAATATGTTCCGGGTTGATAAAGCCGCAATTTCTCAGGGAAATCTTTACCTGCTTGCGAAAGAAGGGCAATTGTTCATACCGGGGGATCTCCACCCCCAACTCCGGGGGGTGGGGATTGGCATAGGGCCGGCTCACCCCCTCAATGAGGACCTCTTCCCGGTCGATGCGGCACAGCAGGTATTTTTCCAGCATCTGGCCTGCTTGCAGGGCCGCGGCCAGCTCCACCGCCCGCTGCGGGTTCATCTCCTGATAACTCAGGCGCACCTTGCCGGGATAGACCACGTCCACCAGGGGCTCCCGCTGGCAATAGCCGATGCAGCCGGTTTTGGCCAGGACCACGTCCCACCCCTTTTCGGCAATCTGGCCGGCCAGGGCCTGGAAGACCTTGTCCGCGCCCGCGGAGATGCCGCAGGTGGCCATGCCCACCATGACCTTGATCTTGTCCGGGTAGAGCTGTTTCAGCCCCTTTTCTTTAATCGTTTCCAAATCTGCAAGGCTGCTGATCTTCATAAGGCGGCCCGTCTTTAGGTATACATGTCAATAATTTCTGCCACTTGGCCCGGGGCGACCCGGCCAAAGGTGTCATCGCCGATGCGCAGGGCCGGGGCCAGGGCGCAGCAACCGATACAACGCACCACTTCCAGGGTGAAGAGCATGTCCTTGCTGGTCTCCCCGTGCTTGAGGCCCAGCTTCCGCTCCACTTCCTCCAGCAGGCGGGGGGAACCATTGACGAAGCAGCTGGTGCCCAGGCAGATATTGATGATGTGCTTGCCCCGGGGCACCAGGCTGAAGGCGTTGTAGAAACTGGCCACCCGCAGGATCTCCGTTAAAGGCAGGCCCAGGTCCCAGGCGACGTACTCCAGGGCGGCGCGGGGCAGCCAGTTGAAGCGGCGGTTGATGTCCAGGAGGATGGGGAGGAGATTCCCCCGCTCCTCCCGGTGGCGGTGGATGATGTCCGCCACCACCTCTCCGTCCGTGGCCTGGGCAAAGGCGGTGCGGGCCTGGGCCTCCGCCTCCGGCAACTGCACGGTATAGCGGATGGGGCAGGCCTCCAGGCAGACCCCGCAACCGGTGCACTTCTCAGAGTCCACATACCGGGGCTGCTTGGCCAGATTAACTTGGAGATTTCCAGGGTCGCCGACTACGTCCTGGACTTCGGTAAGGGTATGGATTTCGATGTTGGCGTGCCGGCCGACCTCGACCAGCTTGGGGGAGATTACTCACATGGCGCAGTCGTTGGTGGGGAAGGTTTTGTCGATCTGCGCCATCTTGCCGCCGATGGCGGGGCCTTTTTCCACCAGGTGGACGTAATATCCGGAGTTGGCCAGGTCCAGGGAGGCCTGAATCCCGGCGATACCGCCCCCCACCACCATTACTGAGCCCAATGCTTTTTCACCCATAAAGCCTTCTCCAGTTCCTTTCGCATCCTCCAGGATTACCGGCCAGGGGCCCAGGACCTCTCCTCCCCATTAGGGGCCGGTTTATCCCCCAGGGTTTTTCCGGGATGCTCTTGGGAAATAAACCCAAAACTTCTTTACTTCTAAATCCATGCCAAGTTCTTAAGGGATTTTTGTATGCAGTTTCGAAAATAAATAAAGTTATATTGCACATAAGAACATGGTGCAAATATGAACATATTTTCGAAAGTCAGTCAACCCCAAACTCTGTCCATTATCTTTTCTATAACGTATCGCGTCTTTACCGTCATGGGGACATAACCACCCCCTCCTGGGGAAAAAGGTTCCTTGCATAACCTGCCCATAATGAATAAAATACGGCCATCTGGGGAAGAATTGGCCCTGCTTGACTTGTAAAGTTCAAGGCGCTACGGGGCCACATTGTTGGGGGGGAGGACAGGGACCTTGCATGAATACGGGCTGATGGAAGAGGTGGTCAAGAGCCTGCTGGCCAAGCTGGAGGAACCGGGGGTGGAGATCGAAGGGGCCCAGATGGAGGTGGTCCTGAAGGTGGGGGCCCTGGCCATCCATTCCGCGGCCGCCACCCGCCAGGCCTATGAGGTTTTGGTCCAGAGCACCAAGCTGGAGAAATCCCGCCTCACTCTCATCGTCGAACCCCTGACCCTCACCTGCGCCGGCTGCGGCTTTCAGGGCTCCCTGCCCGAAGGCGCAGTGGACCCCCACGAACAACTGCCCCTGGCCCCCTGCCCCCAGTGCGGCGCCATCTCCCCGGTCACCGGCAGCCGGGGCGTGGAGTCCATCGAACTGGTTCTGGATTGAATAAAGATTCACCACGAAGACACAAAGAACACAAAGGTTCACAGAGAATAGAAATTTTTTTGCCCTGGCAAAACCAGGGCAAAAAAATCTTTTTCTTGGCGTATCTTTGTGCCTTGGTGTCTTGGTGGTGAAGCCTTACTTCTTCCCCGCCTGCTGCATCTTGGCCCAGGGGTCCCTCAGCGTCACGGTGCGGTTGAAGACCGGGGCGCCCACCGCGGCCTCTTTATCCACGCAGAAGTAGCCCATTCTCTCGAACTGGAAGAAGTCCCCGGGCCGGGCTGCGGCCAAAGACGGCTCCAGGCGGCAATTTTGCAGGACCTCCAGGGAGTGGGGGTTTAAATCCGCTTTGAAATCGCCGCCGTGTTCCTCGCCGGGCGCGGGCTTGGTGAACAATCGTTCATAAAGGCGCACTTCCGCCGCTAGGGACTGGGCCGCGGCCACCCAGTGGAGGGTGGCCTTGACCTGGCGGCCATCCGGAGCGTAGCCGCCCTTGGTGGCCGGATCGTAGGTGCAGCGCAGTTCCACCACTTCCCCGTTTTCGTCTTTTACTACCCCCACGCATTTGATGAAGTAGGCGTAGCGCAGGCGCACCTCCCGGCCCGGGGCCAGGCGGAAGAATTTCTTCGGGGGCTCCTCCAGGAAATCCTCCCGTTCGATGTAGAGTTCCCGGGCAAAGGGCACCTTGCGGGTGCCCATCCCTAAGTCCTCGGGGTTGTTCACCGCGTCCAGCTCCTCCACCTGCCCTTCCGGGTAGTTCTCGATGACCACCTTCAGGGGCCGGAGCACCGCCATCACCCGGGGAGCGCGGCGGTTCAAATCCTCCCGGACGCAGTATTCCAGCAAGGCCAGGTCCACGATATTTTCCCGGCGGCCCACGCCGATCTTTTCGCAAAAACTGCGGATGGCCTCCGGGGGGTAGCCTCGGCGGCGCATCCCCGAGAGGGTGGGCATGCGGGGGTCGTCCCAGCCCTGTACAAAACCTTCGTTCACCAACTGCAGAAGTTTGCGCTTGCTCATCACCGTGTAGCTGAGGTTGAGGCGGGCGAACTCGTACTGGTAGGGCCTGTAGGGCACCGGCAGGTTATCCAGGGTCCAGTCGTAGAGGGGCCGGTGGTCTTCAAATTCCAGGGTGCAGATGGAATGGGTGATGCCTTCCTGGGCGTCGGAGATGGGGTGGGCATAATCGTACATGGGATAGATGCACCATCTGTCCCCGGTGCGGTGGTGCTCCGCATGGAGGATGCGGTAGAGCACCGGGTCCCGCATATTGATATTGGGGGAGGCCATGTCGATCTTGGCCCGGAGCACCCGGGCCCCGTCGGGAAATTCCCCGGCCCGCATGCGCACAAATAGGTCCAGGTTTTCCGCCACCGGTCGGTCCCGGTAGGGGCTGTCTTTCCCCGGCTCGATGAGGGTGCCCCGATACTCCCGGATTTCCTCGGCGCTGAGATCGTCCACATAGGCCTTGCCGGTTTTAATCAAATGTATGGCGTATTGATACAACTCCTCAAAATAATCGGACGCGAAATAGAGGCGCTCCTCCCAGTCGAACCCCAGCCAGCGCACGTCCGCCTTGATGGACTCCACGTATTCCACCTCTTCCTTGGTGGGGTTGGTGTCGTCGAAGCGGAGGTTGCACAGGCCGCCGAATTCGGCGGCCACCCCGAAATTGAGGCAGATGGACTTGGCGTGGCCGATGTGGAGATAGCCGTTGGGCTCCGGGGGGAACCGGGTCATCAGGCGGCCTTCGTTTTTCCCGGCCTGCAGGTCGTCGGCGATGATCTGGCGGATAAAATCCAGGGGGGGCGTAGTCTCAGTGGCGCTCATGGGCGTAACTCCCGGGTGTCAAGGGTTTATGTGGGGGGAGGGGCCAGGGTCCTGGCAGGGCGGGCGTCCCCGCCCGCCTCTGGGCCCTGCCCCTCTCCACATCCCCCTTCCCCACCCGCATATGGTTATCTAATGTAAGATTAGTGCGAAAAATCCAATCTTACACCACAGCTTATCATTTTCCAGCGGAGCTTTCAGCCCCGCAGGCAGTCAAAATGGCGCAGGGCGGGCGTCCCGCCCGCCTCGTTAAGCTCCACGCGCCGCACAGGCTGGAAAGCCTGTGCTACCACTTTTGGCTTTTGGGGAACAGCTTTCAGCCCCGGAGATAGACAAAGACAAAGGCTTCCCGGTTAATATCGATCACCAGGTCGCCGCCCCGGCTCAAGGCGTAAACCAGCCAAGTGGGCCGATCTTCCCGGCAACAGACGATATTGGGGGAGTGCCGGCCCGCAGCCCGGTCGAACCAGGCCAACAGCAGGGGCTCGGCGCAGAGCTCCCGGGCCCGGCGGTCCGCGGCGTGCTTGGCCCGGGGGAAATCCAGGGCCGGGTCCTCGATGGTCAGGTCCACCGGCTTCGGGAGCATCTTTCGGGTCAGGATGGGGCACTCGGTCAAGGAAACTTGACCTCCGCCTCCGGCGACTCCATCTCCCCCGGCAACTCCGTGAAGGGAAAGGGACGGCGGTTGTCGTTCAAGCTGATAAAGCGCCAGACGTGGTAGCCGTAAGCGATGACCTTATTGGCGAAGACCCGCAGCGGCTCGCTGTGCTGCATGGTGATCAAAAGATAAACGTACTGGAACAGGGTGGTGAGGACGATGGTGGCGTTGACGATGCCGTTGATGGGCAGGAACAGGATAGTAATGAGCAAGCGCGTGACAACCTGGCTCCGGGTAAAAGGGGGCTGGGCTTGTTCGTTCATATTTCCTCCTGGGCCGGGGGCCTGTTTAGCGGCGGCTCTCCGGCGAATTGAAGTCTTGCACCTAAAACCTAACCAAATATATGGTGGCCCGGGAGAATTTGCAAGGCAGGGGGGTCCTTGATCATCATTCCGGCCCCACAGGCTCTCCCAGGTTGTCTAATTTTTTTCCTGGCCATCTGACAAATTAATTGGATAATCAACCCCTTGCCTGTCAGGCCTCCGGCCTTCAAGCCCTTGGGCGCCTGGGCCCCGGGCAACAACCTTTAAATAACCCCCTTTTCTTTATGGCTGAATTGTCTTAATCTAGATTATTATACCCCTTTGTCAGGCGGGCCAGGTGCTCGCCCCGGCCCCGGGAGACGGTGCAAGTTCCCGGAAAACCGCCCCAGGCGCAGGGAATCAAGGAGAAGCAATGATGGAAGCCAAGGCCAAGGCCCCGGGCCGGAGCCAGGACACCCAGACCGTGATCTCGCAACTGTTGCAGCCGGAGGCCCCCCTTACCAAAGAAAGACGCTCTTACCAGCCCCGGCTCTGCCCCCGGCTTAAAAATACCGGGGCCACCCGGCCCCTGGACGGGATGGAGTTGGAGCCCCTGAAGGTGGCCCGGGAGCAACTCCCCTTTGTGAGCCAAAACCAGCTTCTGGAAATCATTCCCGGAAAGCCCCTCTGGGATACGCCCCGGAACCTCGGCATCGTCCTCTCCGGGGGCCCGGCCCCCGGGGGCCACAACGTCATTGCCGGGCTCTTCGAGGCCGCCAAAAGCGCCCATCCGGAGCACCGGGTCCTGGGCTTTCTGGCCGGTCCCAAGGGGATTATGATCAACAAGCACGTGGAGATCACCCAGGAGATGGTGGACCGTTATAAAAATTCCGGGGGCTTCCATATGCTGGGGACCGGCCGGGACAAGATCGACAATCCCCAGAAAATGGAGCAGTGCCGGGAGACCTGCGCCGCCTTAAAACTCTCCGGCCTGGTGGTGGTGGGGGGGGACGATTCCAACACCAACTCCGCGTTCCTGGCGGAGAACATGCGGGACCTGGGCGTGCAGGTCATCGGCATCCCCAAGACCATTGACGGCGATTTGCAGGTGCCGGGGCTCTGCCAGATTCCCTTCGGCTATCATTCCGCCTGCCTGGCCTTTGCCACCGAGGTGGGCAACCTCAATTCCGACTGCAAGTCGGACCTGAAGTACTGGCACTTCAACCGCCTCATGGGCCGCAGCGCCTCCCATATCGCCCTGGAGGTGGCCTTCCAGACCCACCCCAACGTCATCCTCATCGGTGAGGAGATCGAAGAACGGGAACTGACCATCCACAATGTGGTGCGCCTTATCGCCGACGTGGTGGTGGCCCGGGCCAACCTGGGGAAGAACTACGGCACCATCCTCATCCCCGAGGGCATCCTGGAGTTTATCCACGAAATCAACGCCCTGATCATCAAGATCAGCCATATCATCGCGGTTTACAACCGGGAAGCCCACGAAGGAGAGTCTTTCCACAACCTGCCCTTTGAAGACCAGGTGCAGCTCATTGACAATAACGACATCTGGCGGGACTATGACAGCCGGGTCTTTTTGGGCCTGCCCTCGGAACTGCAACGGGGCCTGCTGCTGCCCCGGGACAGCCACGGCAACTTTCAATACGCCCAGGTGAACACGGAAAAAATCCTCTTGGGCATGGTGGCCACCTACTTGCGGAAACAGCGCTCCAAGGGGATTTATAAAGGCACCTTTCGCACCCAGAACCACTATTACGGCTATGACGGCCGGGGGACTTTCCCCACCCGGTTCGATTGCGACTACACCTATAATTTGGGGCAGGCCGCGTACAGCCTCCTGGCCAACGGGGCCACGGGCTACATGGCGGCCATCAAGGGCCTTCACCAGGCCGTGGAGGGGTGGCAGCCCGTGGGGATTCCCCTGGCGCCCCTCATGCACCTGGAAGAGCGCACCGCCCGCCTGGAGCTGGTCATCCAAAAACAGAAGGTGGATCTCGAGAGCCCGGCCTTCAAAATCCTGGAACGGGAAAGGGAGAAGTGGGCCCTGGAGGACGACTACCGCTTCCCCGGCCCCATCCAGTTCCAGGGCGCCAGCGCCGAGGATAAACCCATCACCCTGATGCTGAATGCCTTGGGGGGTGGGAGCCAGTGATCAGTGATCAGTGGTCAGTGGTCAGTGGTCAGTGGTCAGAATAAAGAATTCTCCATACTGGTTACTGATCACTGATCACAAATATGCGGTTTGAGGTGGGTCTCCGCGCCACTTGGAGTTTGGGGGCTTCGAGTTCTCAAAATACTTGCAATCCCCGGTGCTGGCGGTCATAATTCTGTGGGGAGGAGCCATTCTCCCTCCCGGCAACCATCCTGGGGGATCGTCCAATGGCAGGACAGCGGCCTTTGGAGTCGCCGATCTAGGTTAGAATCCTAGTCCCCCAGCCACTTCCTCTGTCCGCTTTTTCTTTCTTCCCTGCTTGAGAAAATACTGGCGATGATATAATTAATAGAAACGTTTTAGAGACCGCGGAAGTGCAAGGCTCACTGGTGGGGCCCCCGGACTTCAAATCCGGTGTACCGTCTGAGGAAGGCGGTAGGTGGGTTCGATTCCCATGCACTTCCGCCA